>CAZEZV010000164.1:0-8986 GCA_964516725.1 uncultured Phycisphaeraceae bacterium | reverse complement strand
ACTTCAACAACGACACGTCGCTGTTTGATCCGTGCGATATCAGTTCGTTCCTCCTCATGTACAGCGAGGGGCCGTGTACGGTGTGTGGGACGTAACGTAGAACTGACAACTGAAAGCTGACATGAACAGGAGGCGGGACTCTCACGCGAGGTCCGCCTTCTGTTCATTTCAGCTCTCAGCTTTCAGTTGTCCGCTACTCCCCATACCTCATCTTCGCATACGCCCGATACACCGCCGTGCCCTTGATGGTTTGGATCAGGCGATAGCTGCGGCTGTTCTTGATGCGGTGCAGGCGTTGCTCGGATGATTCCTTGACCTCAATCAGTTGCCAATTGTCGCCCCAGCGTGCCTTGGCGATCGCGCCGTAGATCGGGTTGCGCTTGAGCAGGTTGATCGTCTTCCACGCCCGGCTCTGCTCAATGAACGCGAGTTCCGCGTCCACGCGCGGCGGCTCCGCTCCGTCCACCGGCTCATCGGCGGGCGGGGGCGTGGGCGCGTGGCTTGCCTTCGCCAAACTCTCGCGGAGTTTCCACAGGTCCGTGTGGTCCTTGAAGAACAGGCGGTCCTTCTCCGTGATCGCGTACGGCATTGATCGCTGATACAACGAGCGATGATGCTCCACCATCTTCTGGATCATGCCCGCCCGGCGTTGCTGCGTGCGCGTCAGCATGCTGCCCGTCGCGTGCTTGCGATAGCGGAACAAGGGCTCTGACACAAGCGTGCCGTGCCAGCCGTGCTTCAAGATGCACAGCCAGAAGTCCCAGTCTTCAAAGCCGTGGACCATGTCGGGGTTGTATCCATTCGCGGCGTCGAACGCTTCGCGGCGGACGAGGGCCGTCGCGACGCTGAGATTTTCAACGAGCAACTTCGCCGCGTCGTACTGCGGACAATGCCACAGCCCGCTGTGACTGCCGAAGTACTGCACCCATGAGTACGCGTAGCCCAGCGAGGGATTGGCCTCGAGCGGAACGAGGAGTTTTTCGACGAAGGTCGGTTCGAGCGAGTCGTCGCTGTCAAGCGCGACGTAGTACTTGGTCGAGAGTGCGCGGACGCCCGTGTTTCGCGCGGCGGCGAGGCCCGCGTTGGCCTGCTTGATGACGCGGATGCCTTTGCCACAAAGCGCGTGTGCGAACTCGTTCTTGATCGTTTCCAGCGTCGCAACCGTCGCGGCGTCTGTGGAACCATCGTCGACAATGATGATGTCGCGCGGGGGATGCGTCTGCGCGAGTGCGCTGTTGATCGCATCTCGGAGGAACTCGCCGTGGTTGTAGCAGGGGATGACGATGCCGACGGTTGGCTGCGAGGATTGCGCCAAAGCAATCGCATCACCTTGGATCGAATCTGTAGGCCCGGCGTCTGGCCGGGCGCTGGGCTCCATCGCGATCGCTGCCCGACGAGACGCCGGGCCTACACCTGGATTGCTGTTCCACTCGCGAATCATCGTCTCAAACGACTGCGCGATGCGAGGCGGATCATACAGCGACGTTGCTCGCTCGCGGGCCGCGTTGCCCATCGCCCGGCGTTGCTCGGGCGTGCGGTTGTAGAGGTCGCTGACGGCATCCGCAAGTTTCCCGCTCTCGCCCGATGGAAAGATCAAGCCGCTGATGTTGTGCTCGATCATCTCCGCCATGCCCGAGTTGGACGCCGCGGCGACACAGCGTCCCAGTGTCATCGCTTCGAGACACACATTCGGGAAGTTCTCGAACAGCGATGGGAACACGCACACTTTCGCTCGCTGATACAAACCCACGAGTTGCTCTCGCGGCATCGCCTTGTCGAAGCGAATGCGACTGCGGAATTGCTCGGGAATGCTGCGCTCAAGCAGCGCGAGCATGCTGGGCTCAGCCTGAGAGAGCGCCGTATCGCCGCCGACCAGCCGGAGCGTTGCGTTCGGGCAGCGCCGCAAGACTTCGGGCGCGGCGGCGATAAGCGATTGGACGCCCTTGCGCTCTTCAAGGCGGCCAACGTACAAAATCTCGTCACTCTCCGCTGCATGTTCGCTCGCGGCTTGCATGAACGACTGGTCGAGCGGATATGGATGAATATGAATCTCGCGCCTTGCGAGCTGCGGCACGAGCTCCTGCATTTCGCGCGCGAGAACCTGCGAGGGCGACACAATCTGATCCGCCGCGATGATCGCCTCGTTCTCGAATGCACCTAGCACCGCGGCGGATTGCCGCCCCTGGTTGTAGCGATTCAGCACGATCACCGGCGTGTGCAGCCGAACAATGCTGGGCGGTCGCTCGCCTTGTTTCGTCGAAGTCAAGAACGTCAACCCCTCGCCGCGATAGTCGGGGAACTCGATGAGGTCGATCGGACCGGCTCGCACGAGGCCTTGCAGGCATTCGTACACCTGGTCGGCGCGTTGGTGCCACACGGAGAGCGAGAGCGAAGGATCAGCGCCATGGGCGAAGGGAATCGGCAAGCGAATGATGTCGATTGCGCCGCTTGGCTCAACGTGCAGCCGCTCGCGCCATGGAGTCGGGCGATCAGTGACCGTGATGACGGTGACGCGATGACCTCGCCTGGCGAGTATCCGCGTGATCGACGCGACATATGTCCCGATGCCGCCGCCGAACGCGGGCGGATACTCCCACGAGACAAAGACGACATGCAGCCGGCGCGGGCCGTCGATCAACGCCGCTTCAGTCATGCTCGGATGTGTCGGGGGCTGTGTCATTTCTTGGGTTCGTCGGAACTGAGCGCCTCGTGTGCGGCTTCGCTCGCGCGGGCGACTGTTTGAGAGGTGTGGAAAGAATGATTGAGCGGCGCATTGATGTCACGCTGCTGCGCAGACGCGAGATTGATTGCCTGCTCAGCCACGAGAGGCTTTGCTTCGAGCGTAATCTCCGAGAGCAAGCCAAGAGACCTGAGCACTCGGAACGGTGTCCGAGACTGCAACTGACTGATGTCGCTCTCCAGCCGCTGCTTCGCGCCGTCAAGCCGCGACGCGTGCTCGCGGGTTGCGTCCACCGCGGCTTCGAGAGAGTCGATGGTGGCCCGCAACTGCTCCAATTGCCTTTGCAAGTCCGCGCTGTGCTTCTGAGCCTGCTCCAACTGTGCCCCGAGGTCCCTTTGTTGCTGGTCAAGATGTTTGACTTTCTCTTGAAGTGTTGCCGCTCGTTGATGCGCTTCCGCGCGGCCCTGCGAGCTTGCTTGCAGCTCCTGGAACACGCGAGCGTGATCGGCTCGCAGAGACTCGATCAACTGCCGCGCCTTTGCCCATTCGGCTGCAACCCGCTGCGCCTCTTTCATCCACGCATCGCGGTTGTCGGCGAGCGCCTTCGCCTCGGTGTACAGGCGTGCAACGGTTGCACGCAACTCCGCGAGCTTTTCGTCGCTTGTGCTCGCATTCGCGAATGACTGCGCGAGTGCCTTGGACTGCAGACTGATCGTCGCCTGCTGCTGGTGCCACGCCTTCGCGGTGCGCTGCGCTTCCCGAGAGAATGTGGCCAGCTCCTGGAGCGGGGTCTGTGACATTGCCGCCCACAGCCCCAGCGAATCCGCCTGCGCGCGATCCGAATCCGCCTCGAGAAGCCTCATTCCCGCGCCGCATCGCGCGGCGACATCGAGCACGTTCATGAGTTCTGGAATCGCAAACGACAGCGGGGCGTCGGCGTTGCCCCACGAATCAAGCCAGGGGCGCTGCGAGTCGCCCGCGTTATTCGCCGCGAGCACGCGCTGGGCTTCACGAACCCCGCTGCGCCATGCGTTCGCCGCGCCAAGCTTGTCTGCTGACGAATGCAGCACACCCAGCCGCCACCACGCTTCGATGGTCTTTGTAGCGAGCAGGGGAGAAAACGCAAGAACATCGATCGCGGTACATGCGCGGAAGCAGACCATCGCCTCGGCCTGATCGCCCAGTGCTTCAGAAACAAGCCCCGCAGCGAACCAGTTTGAGACCCGCCAGCGAAGCGCGTGAGGCGTCGCGTCGGCGGCGCGATCAAAGGCGCTCGCCTTCGCGATCAAGCCGCGAGCGATGCTCGGGGCGGACGTCGTGATGATGTTCGTGGATTGGTTTTCCTGCAAAGGCTCGAGCGGTTTGTCGAACGTCGTCGCGTCGCGTTGCGCGCTCAGGTGATTGAGCCTTGAAAGCGCGTCGTACAGCAGCACACACAGCGCAGCGCCTTGATCCGCTGAGCCGGGACGCGCGGAGGCGTACACATGATCGGCGAGCGCCGCAAGGAGCGACGGGCGAGCGATGCGCATGCCCAGCGCAACCATGCTGCGAACAAGCCATGGGTTGTCGAAATCCCGTCCGAACGCGACAAGGTTGCCCGACTTGGCCTGCTCTATGCCGAACACGGTTTCGCGGTAGCCAGCCTTGATCGCTGCGACATCCTGCGGCACAGCCAGCGGAGACTTGATGGCAGTTGCGATCCACCACTCCGCGTTGTGCGGCTCGGACACCGCGTCGTCGGCAGCAAGCGGCGCAGGCACAAGAGTTCGCGGAGCGGATTGGAACTTCGTACCGCCACCGGCGAGTTGGCGATGAGCACGTTCGAGCCAGAGTGTGTTGGCGAGCGGCTCGGGGACGTGTTGATTCGAGTTGCCCGCGTCACGGACTTGCCGTGCCAGCATCGCCCACGTGTACACATGCAGATGATGCGGATTCGGATCCTTCCCGTGTTCGTCGGCCCAGTTGTTCGGAACGCTCGCAATCAATCGGCCTCCGGGAGTCAGCACGCGGGCGAACTCCCTCAGCGCGGCTTGCGGATCCGGAATGTGTTCAAGCGTCTCAAAGCTGACCACTAGGTCAACGCTTGCATCGGGAATATTGGAAAGACCTGCAATGTCTCCGGTATGAAACTCGCACTTGCCTTGCGTTGCAAACGCGGCATTTGCATACGCAACGGCGTCGCGATTAAGATCAACGCCGATGACCTTCGACGCAAGAGAGCAGTGGGCAAGCAGATGCGAGCCATACCCCAAGCCGCACGCAGCGTCAAGAATGGTGTCGCCCGGGCGAGCGATCTGCGCCGCAAGGTCATAGCGAGCAAGGTGCGCATCAGCGCGCCGCCCCGGCTCGCGAAGCATGTCCATGTGCAAACCACGAGTCTCAAGCAGTCGTTCGCGCGAATGTGATGTTGCAAGACCCGCGGGGCACTTTTCCAGCGCGATCGTGACGCTCGGTCCTTCGCTTTCTCGTGCTTCGTACGACACGTCGAGCAGCGCACGCGGGTGACGGCGCAGCAGGTTCCCACTTGCTTCGCCGGCCGCCAAGCACTCCAATTCCCACCAATCGCGGTCCTTGACGGTGAGATGCCAAGTCGCGTCGCGGTCTTGAACGGTCGACACAATGATGAAGACGCTGCGCCGAGCAACCCGCGCGAGTTCCTGCAATGCCCTCGGCACATCCTCAGGCGCAAGGTGCTCCAGACAGTCAGTGCAGACAACCGTGTCAAACGAATTGTCCGCACAGGGCAAGTGCAAGATCGAGCCAGTCTGGAATCGCCCGGGCGCAAGCGAGTTGGCGTGTTGGATCGGCACGTCAGAAACATCAACCCCGCGAGCGTCAATGCCGACACGCAGCACCGAGCGAACAAGCGCACCAAAGCCGCAGCCGACATCAAGCACGCTCCCAACGCCGCACACCCGCAACACTCGCCGCGCCAATTCGTCAGCGTCTGAAAAAGAATGGCTGCCGAAGCGATCCGGTCGCTGCCAGTAGTCGTTGTAGAGCTTGGCGTAGTCGGGAGTTGTCACTGCGACACCTCCGCCTTCATGTGCAGGTTCGCAAGGCCGCCGAAGAAGCCCTTGCCGTTCGGCACCGCAACCTGAAAGAACGCGGCTTCGTCGATCCAGTGGAGCACACGCTGGTTGCGATACGAAAGGTCCAACTCCTGCGTGATCGCGGCCTGCACTTCGTAGAGGTCCGTACCCAGCGGGCAATCAAACTTGAAGCTGACGGCACCAACATCGCCCACCTTGAACACTCGACGCCAGAAGATGTGCGGTGCGCCCGGGCTTTCCTCAAGCGCTTCGCGGTCCTGATTAAACGTGCCCCACGAACAAATCTTGACGCCCTGCTTGTTGCGAATTCGCAGCGCCACGTTGAGCTTGTCGATTGCCTTCTGCGCCTTGAACTGGACGCGGATCGTGACGAGATCGCCAGACGTGAAGTACGACGCGGGCTTGCCCGCCTTGTCCAGCACCTGCACCTTGATGATCTGTGCGTCAAGATCGCCGAAGTCTTTCTGTTGCGCCGAAGCAGGCTGGGAGTTTGTGATCAAAGTCGCGCCGGCTGGAGAAGTTTCCTTCGGCTTGGTTTCGACGGTTGCGCCTGCCGTCGGCTTGGCTGTGCTTTCAACAACACTTGCAGTCGCAACTGCCGCAACAGGTGGTTTCTTGAGATGCGACGCGTACCACTTCGCCTCTTGCTCGTGCTGCAGCTTTCGATACTCAAGAATCGCCTCGGCCGACGGCCCCATCGCCCGCACCTTGCCCGACTCGAGCACAATCGCGCGATCAGTCAGTGTTCGAACCGACTCTTCGCTGTGGCTCACAAACAAAAGCGTCATGCCAGACTCGCGCAGGTTGCGCAGCCGCTGATAGCACCGCTTCTGAAAAATCGCATCCCCAACCGCGAGCGCCTCGTCGATGATCAGGATGTCAGGCTCCACCTGCACCTGCACAGCGAACGCCAGTCTCACCATCATGCCGCTGCTATACGTCTTGACCGGCTGATCCAGAAAGTCGCCGATGTCCGCGAACGACGCGATCGCATCGAATCGTTCGTCGATCTGCTCGGTCGAGAATCCAAGAATCGCGCCGTTGAGGTACACATTCTCGCGCCCGGTGAACTGCGGATTGAAACCACTCCCCAGCTCAAGCAGCGCCGCAACTCGCCCGGCGACCTCGACGGACCCCGTCGTCGGTGTCAATGTCCCCGCGATCATCTGCAGCAGCGTGCTCTTGCCGCTGCCGTTGCGCCCCAGAATGCCGATGGCCTCCCCCTTGCGCACTTCCAGTGACAACCCGCGCAGCGCCCAGAACTCGCGAAAGAACTTTTTGCCAGCGACTCGAAACAGCACCTGCTTCAAACGATCAGACGGATTCTTGTATATGTGGTAGCACTTCCCAAGGTTCTTGATTCGCAGCACAACATCGCGCGAGTCACAGGCTGCCTGCGGTGCGTCGAGCGCGTTGCTGCCCGAAACCACTGCACAAGAAGCCTGATCGCCCAACGCACCGCCAGCGCCCAAGGACGCTGGCGTATTCGCCGGATTGGCCGCAATCGTACTAGAGGACATCGGCAAACCCCCTTCGAGCTTTCATGAAGAAGGCGTAGCCCAGTTGCAGCACAACCAGACCCAGCAGCGTCACAAGCGCAAGTGCACGAAAGTCCGGGATCACACCGTACACGAGCGTGGCGCGGGCACCCTCAAAGATCGGCAGCAGCGGGTTTGCGCCCAAAACATGCTGCATCCACACCGGCAACTTTGCGAGTTTCTCGATCGGATACAGGATCGGCGTCATGAAGAACAGAATCTGCACAAACACCGCAACCAGCATCCTGAGGTCGCGCAGAAACACCCCCAGCGCGCTGATGAACAGCGAGAGGCCCGTCGTGATCAGCACCAGCGGCACCATCACAAGAGGAAAGGCCCACAATGTTCTCGAAAACTCGCCGCGCAGCGCAAGGTTTGCAACCAGCAGCACAGCAACGCCCACGCCCAAAAGCACCGTCGCCGCAAGCACGCCTGCGCAGGGCAGCACATGCAGCGGAAAGATCACTTTCTTGACGTAGTTGGGGTTGTTGACCACCAGCGACGGTGCGTTGTTGATGCTCGAAGAAAACACGTCAAACACCACCAGCCCGCAGAACAGCAGAATCGCGAACTCAGCCTTGTGGGCCATGTCGCTCATGCTCTGGTCGCCCGCCGCGGACCAGCGCGCCTCCCACACAACCGCGAACACGAACGTGTATATCGCGAGGTTGATGAGCGGCTGAATGATGACCCACAATGGCCCCAACGCGCTCCCCCGATGGCGCGCGACGACATCCCGCTTCGCAAACTGCCACATCAATGACCACGTCTGCCCCTTCTCACCCCACATCGATCGAACGAGCGAGAGTGGCGAGAGCAGCGCGGCCAGCGGCTCGGACCGGCCCACGCGCCGGAGCCCCGCGGGCATTGGTTCATTCGCTGGATTCGCGGGCAAACTGGTCAACCGGTTGGTTCCTTGCGGGGAGCGCTTCTCAGTGGCTCAATCGTCTGGACTTGTGTCACGTCTGCGTGACGCGCGTGCGACATCTCAGGCCCTCAGGTGTCGCATGGGTCAGGGACAATGGTAGGAATTGGGTTGGTGAGACGCGGACGAGTCACAGCCGGGATTCGGCCCGGATAACCGTCTTGTGCTTGCGATTTTCAGGAGAGCGAATCGTAGAACATTTCAACGTGGAAATCGCTTGATTTCGAGATCGGCGCGAGCACGGCGGCGGTTGTGATCGACACCGTTCGATGCCCCTGCCGTCGCATCAACACGCTCAAATGCGGCGCGTCGTGCCACTGATGACGATGAAAGTTGTCCTGCGTCATGGGTGGACTCGTGCCGTCATTTGCGAGCATGTCTTCAAATAAACTCAGCCGGTGCTGCACAAGATGATCCCCCAGCCCGCTGCTCGCAAAGCACGCGTGACCACCGCGATACGTGTGAAGCCTCGGCTCAACACCATTCCATCGGACGACTCCCGTCTGAAGACTCATGCCGTCGCGCGCAAACACAACCAACTGGAACGGCGGATAGTCTCCATGCTGAATCTCCCGCGCCGCAATCATCGTCGCGTCAAAGTCCTTCGCCCCGACCAAACCGGGAATGATCCCCCCGCGAGAGAGTTTGTCGTGAGCGCGGTACGAAGCGTCCGGTGCCGCTGCAACTGCCTCGCTCACATTCATCAACGCGAGCACCAATCCGCGCGTCGTCGCCGCGATCCACGTCCCCCCCGCTCCCTCCTTCGCATCCGTCGGCCAGATCCCTCGCC
>CAZEZV010000163.1:0-9287 GCA_964516725.1 uncultured Phycisphaeraceae bacterium | reverse complement strand
CCCGGCATCGACACCTTCCCGCGCATCTCTGGCTGCGTCGCGTGCGGCGTGGTCGAAGCTGTGGGGCAGGGCGTTCCTGAATCGTGGATCGGCCAGCAAGTCATCGTGAACGCCGCGTTCGCACTGCCCGAGCGCCACGACCCGCGCGACCCGCCCGGCAGCACGCTCGCGCCGAACTATGAACTCATCGGAGAACACCATGATGGGATGTTCCGCGAGCGATTCCACGCACCGGTGGCCAACATCGCCCCGGTCCCAGGCGCCGACCCAACCGAAGCCGCGGCGTTTGGCCTTTGCGCGTTGACCGCGTACTCCGCGATGATCACCAAGGGCCGCCTGCGTCCGGGTCAAGCCGTGCTTATCACTGGTATTGGTGGCGGCGTCGCCACAAGTGCGCTTTCGATTGCAAAGTGGATGGGCTGTCCCGTTGTTGTCACGAGCCGCCATCAATGGAAACTTGATGCCGCGAAGAAACTGGGCGCGGATCATGGCGTCCTCGACACAGGTCAGGATTGGAGCAAGGACGTTCGCGCGTGGACTGGGAAGCGCGGCGTTGACATGTGCGTGGACAGTGCGGGCAAGGCGACGCACTTGAACGCGATCAAGTCGCTGGCGCGGGGCGGGGCGTATGTGACCTTTGGTGCGACGGCGGGTGGCGACGCGACGACCGATCTCACTCGGGTGTTCTGGAACCAACTGCGGATACTGGGCAGCACGATGGGCGACAACAACGAGTTCCGCGAAGTCGCCGCGCTCTATCGGTCGGGCAAACTCAAGCCCGCCATCGACAAAGTATTCGCTGCGCCCGATTGCGTGCAGGCGTATCAGCGTCTGGAAGCCGGGGAGCAGTTTGGCAAGCTTGTGCTGACGTGGTGAGATGGCGCAGAGCGATGCGATGAAGGCGCGCTGACGCACGCGAATTCTCTGCCGCGACGCAAGCGCAGACCGGAGCCACCGGCGCAGGCCTGCGGAGTATCATGATGCCGGCAAGGGCACGGGTGCGGGCGAGGGTGCGTTGTCACCGAATTCAAGGACACCAGGCACGTGGATGCCCATATACAGGACCGACCGCTCATGGCCACAGCCACCATCGACACCAAAAACGTCAAGACTCGCGAACTCCACTTCAAGACGCTCGAAGAAGCACTCGCCGAAGTCGAACGCATCGCTGCCGCAGAACGCGCTGGCACGTTGCAGCGCCTCGGCAACTGGACCACGGGGCAGGTGTTCGGGCACCTTGCGTATTGGATCAATCTCGCCTTCGACGGCGGCGGGCCAACACCCCCATGGTTTCTACGGCTCATTGGTCCGATGATCAAGAAGAAAATCCTCTACGGCAATCTGCAAAGAGGTTTCCGACTGCCCGGCGCGCCCGAAGGAACGTATGGCACGGAGCAACTTTCTCTCGACGAAGGCGAGAAGCGCATCAAAGCCGCGTTGCATCGCCTCATCAAGGGCACGCCCGAATTGCCGAACCCGGTGTTTGGAACGATGACACGAGATGAGTGGCTCGCGCTGCATCTGCGCCACCATGAACTGCACCTGGGATTTCTTGTTCCGCAGGCGTGACGCAACACATGCTCAGACCGTTGCCAGTTGAGCTGGTTCGGCCTGGGGCCGCTGCGGCGTTTGTCGCCTGTCAAACTCAACCACGCCGTCCGCAAGGCGCACGATGCGTTCGCATCGCTGCGAGACCTTCGGATCGTGCGTGACCATGATGATGGTCATGCCCTGGCTGTGCAGTTGATCGAAGACTTCGAGAATCGCATGCCCCGTCGCGCTGTCGAGGTTGCCCGTGGGTTCGTCGGCGAGGAGCATGACGGGCCTCGTCACGAGCGCTCGCGCGATCGCGACACGCTGCATCTGACCGCCCGAAAGTTCCTTAGGGCGATGGCCCAGGCGATGGTCGAGTTGCACGAGCTTCAACGCCTCGATCGCCCGCTCGCGGCGTGTGCTCGGCGTGATGCCCTGATAAAACAGCGGTACTTCAACATTGCCCTCAATCGTGAGCTCCGGGATCAGGTTGAACGCCTGGAACACAAACCCGATGGTCATGCCGCGGTACTTGGAGAGTTCTTCGTCGCCCATCGTCGCGACATTTTTGCCATCGAGGAAGTAGTCGCCGGTTGTCGGTCGATCAAGACACCCCAGCACATTCATGAGCGTGCTCTTGCCAGAACCTGATGAGCCCATGATCGCCAGGTATTCGCCCTTGTTGATGTCGACATCAACGCCCCGAAGGGCCTGAGCCATGATCGAGCCGTCGGGCTTGAAGTAGATCTTGGTCACGCCCTTGATGGAGATGACGGGGGAGGTCGGGGGCGAGGTGTCGGGTGCTTGCATGCGTCAATGATTCGCACAAGTCGGTGATGCGTTCCACCAGGCACTTGGTTCGTTCAACCCTTGAACACCACCGCAGGCTCCAGGCTCACAACCTTGATCATGCTCAGCATCGCCGACAACGCACTGATGACAACCGTCGCGCAGCCCGCCAAAAACAGCGTCTGCCAGATGAGCCTGAACGCCAGCGGACTGTTCTTTGCGCTGTGCCCCATGTACGACGCAAGCCCCGCGCCCAATCCAAAGCCGATGACCGCAACGACCATCGCCTGAAGGATGATCATCATCATCAGCTTGCCGTCGCTTGCGCCCATGGCTTTCAGCGTGCCGAAGTACCTCAGGTTGTCGATCGTGAAACTGAAGAACATGAACCCGGTGATGATCGTCCCGATCACAAACCCCAGTGCCACCGCGATTCCGAAGTTGATCGGGATGCCCGTGTTCTTCACGAAGTACATCACCGTTTTCCAGCTGAACTCGCGCCCTGAGTAGGCCGCGAGCCCAGTGCGTTCTTCGATCCGCCGCTGAATCGAACCCACATCCTGCCCCGGCTGAACCTTGATCAAGATGTATGTCAGCATCTTCCGCTCGCGCGGGGCAAACTGAACTGCACGCGTGTACGTCGTGAAAATCGTGGGCTGGCTTTGAAAACTGCGGGCCATGTCGCCCAGACCGACGACCACAGCGCGCCGATCATTCAATTCGAGTGTGTCGCCGACTTTGAGCGGAATGGGTTTCTGCGTTGGGTCCGGGTTTGGCTTGGCGAGTCGCGACGATGCGCCAACGGTGTCGACAATCACCGCATCTGCCCGCCGGAGGTCCTCGAGTGTGCCATCGACCATCCGCGAAGGCCCGGCGATCAGCGTCGCGTCGTCAATGCCGAACAAGTTGCAGTTCACAATCGTCCCGTCTTCCTGCCGAGCCCGGATGCTTCCTTTATATAGGGGCATGGCCCACGCCACGCCCTCGACGCCCCGCACGCGGTTGAGGGCGGTGTCCTGCAGGGGCTTCGCGTCGTCGATGAACTGGACCTTCTCGTCCATCACCCAGATGTCGGGCTGCGCGATATCCGTAATGACCGCAAACGTGCGCGACATCAAGCCGCAGAAGATCGAACCCTGCCACACGATCACCATCGACGCGAGCGCGACACCAAGGATGATGCCGAAGTACTTGCCTCGGTCGTTCACGAGCATTTTGAGGGCGATGAGGAGCATGGGTGCCTGTGCAATGATGGTATCGCGCCTGCGGGCGACTCACCTGCGTTCCCGCTCTCGCTTCAAGACCTTCACGTGCTGGGCATCCCCCGCCGCCGACAACACCGCCCCCGGCGCAATCACAATCTCGGCATCAACCGCCTCGATGCTCACCTCAAGCGACACGCCCAGCAGTTTCTCGAGCATCGTCCCCTTGCTCGCCGCGGCTTTGCGTTCATCTCGCGCGGCACCGTTCGCAACCGCTTCCACTCGCAGCACATCTCGCTCGTGCTTGAGTACAACACTTTTCACCACCTGCGCGTGCGAGCGATCCAGTCCATCCGCAACTCGCAACACCGACGCAAGCCTTTGCACGATGTGCTGATCCGCATCCGAGAGTTTCGCGTACGCCTCGTGCCGCTCGCTCGGCTCGCTGCGCCGGTGGTATCTGCACACCTGCGCGAGCAACTCGCGATCCCGATCACTCCAGTGCGCAAGGTCGGCGTGCCTCACAATGGTCTCGCTGTGCTTGTGGTGCCGGCGATACTCGACCATGATGCCCACGTCATGCAGCACGCCCGCGGCCTCAAGAATCGTTCGCTCAAACGGCTCAAGTGCACCGACCATGCCCCAGCCCCGCAACGCCCCCATCTCCCGCCCGCGCTGTCGCTCATGCCTCGGGCGAGCCCGCATCAGGCTGTCATAGATGGAAAGCGACAGCCGCGCGACCTGTTCGCTGTGCGCCTGCTCATACTTGCATCGCTGCGCGAGCGTCCGTGCGTCCTTCATCATCTCGGCGCACAACTCCCGCAGCGCATCTTCATCCTGAATCGCCATGCGAGTCTTCGTCGCAGTCCGAATGGCAAACCGCCCCGGCCTTGACGCATCCGCGATCACCTTGAGCAGCAACCCCTCGCGCACGCCGCCCGCGTGCGTGTGAATGTGCCCCACCGCCAGGTGTTTCATCAACCGTTCCACAGATGTCAAGCCCGACACGATGATGTCCGCGCGATCGCTGGGCAAGCCCGGCACACGCAACCGATCCGCCAGCGGCAACGCGCGAAGCTGCGAAGTCAACGCGCGGAGTTGCGCTCGCGTGACAGGACCGAGTTCCCGAAGCGCAGGACTGTTGCGATTGATCAGCACGCCCCGCGCCGCCGCGGCGAGCGTCGCCAGCGTGTTGAACGTCCCGCCGCAACCAACAAGCATGTGCGGCGGTACGTCCTCTCCTACGCCGCGCCCCGCGGGCACAGACCTCGCAATCACGCGCTCACAGTGATCCCTGAGTTCCTTCCATCGCTCTCCGGCGGCGTCTTCCGCGCCGCCGAATTGCTCTGTCAGTCGAACCGCGCCCAGCGGCATGGAAGAGCTTCCAGTGATGACGCCGTCGTGGCTGAAAACAACTTCCATGCTCCCGCCGCCGATGTCCACGACCGCGCAGCGACCCTGCGAAAGGTCAAAGGCCCGGGCGACGCTCTGGAACGCGAACTTGCCCTCTTCGGTGCCTGAAATGATCTCGATGCCGATGCCGGCCCGATCTCGAACGAGCGACAGAAAGTCTTTGCTGTTGGTGGCGTCCCGCACCGCGGCGGTGGCGAACGCTCGCAACGCAGGAAATCGCACGCCAAACGTTCCGGCGATTGCGACGAAGCGACCGATCGCCTCAACCGACTGCGCCATCGACTCGCTCGCGAGTTGCTTCTTGTCAGACGCCCCGTGCGCAAGCCGGGTCATCGCGCGTTCTTCGCTGAGCACAGTCCAAGGCTGCTCCCCAGAGAATCGATCCGTGCTGTTTTCATTCAGCTCGACGATGAACAAGCGGATGCTGTTGCTGCCGATGTCGATCACGCCAAATCGCCGCGCGGCCTGCGCGATCGTCGCCGCCTGCGCGTTCTCGAGCGACACCGACAGCGCCCGCGCGTTGTCGAGCACGAGCTTCGACTCGATCAGGGAGCCAGCCAGCACGGCATGCTTGCTGCCTGCGTGCTGCAAAGGTGCGGAAGTTCCCTTTCGCTCGCGCGCTGTGCCCGGCCTCCCGACCTTGTTGGAAGCCTCACGAGATTTTTTGCGGGAGGGCATCGCGGAAGGGTAGTTTCGTGCACACCCAGAATCGCCGCCAAGCGACCTGTCTTATGCACACATTTACATGTTCGCGGCCCGAGAATCGCAGAAATGCCGCGTGCCCCGTGCTATCATGACCTTCGAGCGTTTCGCAGGCTTTTGGGCCCGATCTCTCGAGACCTTTCCATGACTAAAAACCATCCTCCCGCCTCGCCCCCTTCGCACAGCATTCTGCCGGGAGGCTGCGTTGTTCTACCCAAATCCAAAAGAGTCATGGGGCGACTCGCTCTCGCCGACGGCACCGTGTTTACTGGAAAGGCCTTCGGCGCAACCGGTCGCAATATCGTGACCCAAGCCGAGGTCGTGTTCAACACCGCCATGTGCGGCTATCAGGAATCACTCACCGACCCGTCCTACACCGGGCAGATTCTGACGCAAACATTCCCGCTCATCGGGAATACAGGCGCGAACCCAGTCGATGTCGAAAGCAAAAAGGTCCAGGTCGCCGGATTCATCGTCCGTGAACTCGCCCGCCGACATTCAAACTTTCGCGCGACGCAGAGCCTGAACGACTATCTGAAGGACAACAACGTTCTCGCACTTGAAGGCATCGACACCCGCGCCCTCACGAAAAAGCTCCGCACCACAGGCTCGATGAACGGCGCGCTCACCGATCGCACAGATCTCACTGACGCGCAGCTCGTCGAAATGGCCCGCAACGCGCCCAACATGGCAGGGCAGAATCTCGTGCCGCTGGTGGGATGCTCCACTCGCAGCACATGGGATCAAACGCTGGGCGATTGGTCCCCGGCAAGCACCGCTCGTTCGCGCGACGAACACCATCGCAAGTTTCGCGTACTCACACTCGACTGCGGCGCAAAGGCAAACATCCTCCGCAACCTCGCCGAGCGCCACTGCGAAGTCGTGGTCGTGCCTCATAACACGCCAGCTTCCGAGATTCGCAAGATGTACGACAAAGGCGAAGTCGATGGCCTTTTCATCAGTAATGGTCCGGGCGACCCCGCGGCCGTCGAACAGACTATTGCAACATTGCGTGAACTGCTCCAAGAAAAACCAACCGACACCATTCCGACCTTCGGCATCTGTTTAGGGCACCAGCTTCTCGCGCTCGCTATCGGTGGCAAGACCTACAAACTCCCCTTCGGCCATCGCGGAGCCAACCAGCCCGTCTTCAACTCACAGACCGGTAAAGTGGAGATCACCAGCCAGAATCATGGATTTGCGGTAGAGCCAAAGTCTATCGAAGCCAAGGGCGGTAAGGCCACCCATATCCACCTCAATGACCAAACACTTGCTGGATTTAGACTTACAAACAAACCGGTGTTCTCTGTGCAGTATCACCCCGAGGCCTCGCCAGGGCCGCACGATTCCAGTTATTTGTTCGACGAATTTGTGTCTGAGATGGCAAAGAGGCTTGGAGCGAGGGCGGAAAGTCGCCGATGAGCGATACAAGCGGAATGGTTTACCGGACTGGTGAATTCACCCGCGCTTCCGTGGTTTGCACAAAATTCCGTCACATGCCTGCTAAAATTCTCTTGGCAAAACGAGAAAAAGTGGTTAGGCTAGTGCATGAGGTAGGGACAGCTCGCGTTCAGCGGGCTGGCGATTGCGGGCTCTGTGAAGAGCAACCCAATCGCGCCTCTCTTTCGTGGCGGGTTGTTGTGCCTGGTTCAGCGTGAGCGGAAGCTCTCGCTTGATGCATTGGCGTGAGTTCGGATATTCACGCTTCGTAGTTCCCAGGGGACTTGTCCCCAACAAAAACTCTCGAGAGGAGTTTTATTATGAAGAAGAGTGCGTTGCTTGTTTCTCTTGCCGGCCTTGCTTGCGCCGGCGCAGCATTTGCGTCCAATGACGCTCCGTTGAACATGGGTCAGGTCCGCATGACACCCCCGAGCACCGGTTTCGGCGCTCGCCCGGTGGTCGTCGTGTGGGGCACGAACGCCAGCGACTTCCGTGGCTTCAACACCACGGTTCCGCCGGCCCGTTCCGCGAACGACGTCAACTTCGCCGGCGGCCCCGCTGGCGCCGTTGTCGGCGGCGTGGCCCTTGTTGGTTCATACTTCGCGGCCGTTACCCCCGCAACCGCCACCAACGTCACTTGCGACATTCGCATCTCGACGTACAGCACCTTTGGTGGCTGGGTTGACGGCACGTTCCCAGGCACCGGATTGCTCGGTCAGGGCACGCTGGCTGGCTTCGTCGGCAACCCCGGCTTTGTCAACTTCTATGACCCGACCACGAACATCCCGATGGCCCTCGGCAGCATGACCAACACCGCCGGCACCGATGGCGTGATGGTCGTCGAAGTCTTCGAACCCGGCACCACCACCCTCCACGCAACGACATGGACGCCCGCCTCCATCGGCACAGCGCTCAACGTCGGTCAGTCCGACCCACAGCGTTGGGGCGACTCGACCGGTCCGGGCGGCTTGGGCGGTCCTGACGGCCTCATGCAGCCCTTGAACGGCACGGCTGTCTGGGAAGTGAACGCGGCCAACGTCGCTGGCGGCCGCGCTATCTACGGCGGCCTCTGGGCTGACGTCCCGGTTCCGCCACCCGCCAACGTCGAAGCACTTGGCTGCTTGGCCGACGGCACGACCTCGGACACCGAAACCATTGCAGCGGGCCAGGTCAAGTGGTACTCGATCTGCTTGAACTCCGCCGCTGACGATGACTTCCTCAAGTATCTCGACGTCGACAGCGAAGGCAGCGTCGACGATGTCGAAATGTGCTTGTACAACAACGCTGGCGCGATTGTCGGCTACCCCGGCAACGATGACGGCACCGGTTCCAACGCGCAGTTGAGCTTCGGTGTTGGTCGTCGCGCTTCACCGGGCGGCCCCGGCGCGGGCGCGCAGTACGACGGTCGCATGGGCGACCTGCTCGACACCGGCGCGAACCTCTACTACGTCGCAGTCGGCGGCCTGGGCACGACCTTCGGCCCAAGCTTCACCGCTTCGGGCGCGGGCGTCGCAACCCCAACCAACGCGACCACCAACTTCCGCACGAACGTTAACGGCGGCGCGAACCTCGCGTCGGTCGTTCCTGACATCAACGGCGTTGACTTCAACGACCCCATCAACTTCGATCTGGCCGTGGGCACCACGACCGGCGCGCAGCTCCTCCACGACTCCCTGTCAGTTGACTCGGTCCGCTGGAGCACCTTCACCCTCACCAACGCCGTGTGCAGCGGCGGCGGCTACGTCGACATGAACTTCGCCGATCCGGCTCTGTCCGATGCCATCTCCGACCTGGTCGCCTGGGTCTTTGATAGCAACGGCAACATCGTCGCGTTCAGCGATGACACCGGCGGCACCAACAAGCCCCAGTTCTCGTTCGGCACCGCTACTCCGGCCCGCCCGCCCTACGGCGCAAGCACGCAGGACTTCTCAGGCCAGGACGGCGATCTGCCCGCTGGCATCTACTACATTGCGACCGCTCTCTACGATGCTGACGACAGCGACCTTGGCGCAGTGGCCGGTGACGACCGCTGGCACGTCCGCGGCGCTTCGCTCAGCAGCACCAACGGCGGCACGATCATCGATCACGCCGCAGGCACCGGCCCGAGCTGCACCCCAGTCGTTGAGTGCGACAGCATCGACTTCAACAACGATACGTCGTTCTTCGATCCCCAGGACATCGACGCCTTCCTGAGCGTCTACTCCGAAG
>CAZEZV010000162.1:0-9304 GCA_964516725.1 uncultured Phycisphaeraceae bacterium | reverse complement strand
ATGACGGGTTCGTTTTTCGTCTCCGATAATGGCACTCTGGCGATGATCGCTTCGTCGAAGGATCTTTCAGGACGTCGGCTCGCGATGCTCGACGCGAAAGGACAATCCGAGCCGGTTGCCGCGCCCCCTCGCGCATATGTTGGCATCAGTGTGTCTCCCGATGGCGGGCGTGTGGTCACAAGTCTCGAATCAGCAAATACGACTGAACTGCCAACGGACTTGTGGATTCAGGATTTGTCACGCGGCACATTCGGCAAGTTGCCCACGCCGGGCCCTTCGTGGGAGTTCATTTGGACGATCGATGGTCAGCGAGTCGTGTACACAAGTTTGACATCGGAGGGTTTTTCAATCTGGCGGCGGCGTGCGGATGGATCAGGCGAAGCGGAGAAGATTCACGCGAGTCCGGATGCTCAACGTCTGACGCTTCCCTCGGCCTGGACGCCCGATGGAAAGACACTCGCCATAGTACAGACTGGGGTAGCAAGCAGCAGCGGCGACGTGTTGATGCTTGAGGAGGAAACAAACGGCTCGCTGTGGAAGGCGACTCCATATCTGAATTCTTCCGCCGATGAACATGCGCTGCGATTTTCACCCGACGGCTCGTTGGTGCTGTTCTGCTCTGTCGAATCCGGCAGGCATGAGTTGTATGTGCAGCGATTCACGGGGATCGGATCTGGCGAGAAGGATGCGGCGAGCGGGCGCGTGCAGGTTTCAACGACCGGTCACAGCGGAGCGTGCTGGTGGAGCAAGGACGGCAGGGAGATTCGCTATATCGATGGCGATCAAAGGGTGATGAGCGTCGAGGTGCACACATCGCCCACGCTCGCCGCGTCGTTGCCGAAGTCGTTGTACAGCGTGAAAGAGCTTAAAACAAGGGGCTTTTCGTGGATGCCTGACGGGCGGCTGATGGTCATTTTGAACGGAGAAAACGAACAGCAGACGAAGATAGACCTTGTGGTGAACTTTGTGGATGAGATGCGGGCAAAGGTTGGGCTTGTGAAGTGAGATGTTGCGGCGAGTGGTGATTCGGTGAGGGTGCCGGGGGGCGGGGGGCGGGGGCGAGTATTAGAGTCGTGATTTATTCACGCCCCCGCGTGTCCAAAAAAACACAGGCCGCCCCTGCGGAGGCGGCCTGCACGTTTCTCAATTGGTGTGAGTCAGAGACTCACACATGAGCCGTAGGTGTGGGGCCAGCCGAGCGTGATGCGCCGCTTCGGGCGAATGACGACACAGCGTGCTCCGTCGAGCTTGCCTTGCGGCGGGCCCCAATCACACATCTGGAGATCGCTCCGATGTGTGCTGACAGTTTGATTGAATCACTGGATCACCTCCTTGTTGAAGAGGCCAACTTCCCAAGCCGACAAGCGGGTGTCCTCCGCTTCGCCTGGCTCCACTCGCCGGACCGTCGCCCGGCACACTCACGTTGGGCACACGCCCACGCGGGATTCGGCCTGTCACACACGGGTTGGGCCTTGGCAGCCCTGTGCATGCATCAGCCGAACACGAACAGTCTACCAAAGAATACGCGGGGACGCAAGGGGCGGTTCGCAATTTTTCGTGAGGTGTTTTGGAAGCAGCCTGTTGAAGGGTGTCACATAACACTTCTACAAACACGACCCTTCCGAATACACCCGCAGGAACGCATCGATGTCCATCGGATCAAAGATCGACTGATTGTTGTCAAAGTCGATGTCGTTGCACACCGCAGTGAACGGAATGCACGGGCCCTCGCTGTACCTGCTAAGGAGTGCATCGATGTCCTGCGGATCAAAGAGGCTGCCGTCGTTGTTGAAGTCGATGGAGTCGCAGTCAAATGGCGGCAGTTGCAACCGCACGTTGTACGCGACGGTCTCCTCCACAGAACTTGAAACAAGGTCTGCGGAGAATCTGAATCGGTACAACTGCCCGGCGACAAACGTCCCGAACACTTCAATCGCAGCCGGAGGCAGAAGGTTGTCGACCGTGAACAATTCGTTGCCGGTGGTTTCGTTGTCGATCGTGATCTTGAACTCGTCCTGCAAGTCCGGGCCGATTTGCGGGAACGGCATCGACGACAAGTGAAACGGCGTGTTCACCGCGACGCGGAAAAACACGTCGATGTTCACATAGCTCTCGCCAAGTTCATTCATGCCCGACTCATTCTCGCCGCCCTCGCCCAGGCACTCGCCGCGCATCTGAAGCGAGTTGCTGTCCAGAATGCTCGTGATCGTAGTTCTCGCGCGATTTATCCTCGGGCCGGTTGGCGCGATGTAGATCGCGCTGTTCTCGAGTGTTCGGTCAAACGGTGCGAAGTCCGGCGCGATTGCGGTCAGAGTGGTTGCATCGGCGGTTGTCGATGCGATGATCTCGCGGCTTTGGCTGACATACACGAGCTGCGCTTGAACACTCGAATGCAAGAACGCAGCAGCGCAAACCGCCGCCGGCACGAACAACGAACGCGGGTTACAAAGGCTCTTCTTCATGCAGTGCTCTGAGCGTTTGACCAAGCTCGACCTCAGCTCGGGAGGTTCGATCAATCGCAGTCGCAAACTCCCGATCCGGGTGTGCCCCGCAGTGCCCGGGCTGCACTCCATGCGTCAGATCGCCCGCCGCAGATTCAAGTATGCCCTACCCGGCCGCAAATTCACGGAAAGTGAAGGCATATTGCCAACAGCGAGTAAGAGAAGTCCCCAAAATCTGTTATCGGATGCTTGGGGAGCGTCTGCATTTCTTGGCGGGGGCTTCCATGCTCAACCAGCGGCAGTCCATCGCTGCGCCGCATCGAGTCATGGACGCATTACCCGGGCCGAATGCCCCGCATCGCCTGCTGCACCCGCTGCACTTCCAACTTGGTCACATGCTGCAACGTCGCCCGGCTGATCCGCCACTCGCTGGCGCTCTTGGTAAAGCCCGCGCAGTGTTCCGTCATGCAGCGATACAAAAGTTTGAAAGCCTCACGAGGCTGGCGCACCTTGTCGAGCGCGTCCAGCAAGTCCTGTCGCGTCACATCCTCCGCAAACAATGACAACACTTCGAGGTGCCCGGCGTCCGCAACTCGGCAACTGTTGAGTCGCGAGTCGCACAGGTCATATAGCATGGGTCCTGTCCACACCAATTCTTCAACCAGATGCTGCTTGTCGAGCCGAGCCTCCTGGAAAAACGCATTGCTCTCACGCATCAGCGCGTGGTGCAGGTCCATCGGCAGCAGCAACTTGATGCCCACGCCGTCCTGCTGCAGAAACTTGTTGCTCAGCATGGGCCACACGATCGCGCGCATGCGATCGGGATCGCCGGCGACAATTGTCGGCTCGTCCATGCGGTCCGCGACGATGATCATGCCGGTGTATCCGAAGCACTTGAGCACGCGCTTCAATCGATCAAAGCACTGATAGCGGGGCGTGTCGGCGTCCGTCATGGGTAGGTTCGCGGGGTCGCGCAGGCTGTGGGGGAGCAACCGCAGACTCTTCGCGTAGCTCAGGTCGCCACGCGGCAGTACGCGAATCTGCTTCTTCACCTTGTGGGCCGTGCGCAGCAGTGAGAAGCGGTCCCAGATCACGTACTTCGCGACGAGCAAGACGTACAGCGCCGCTGCCGACACAAATCCGATGTCCAGCCACTTGCGAGGAATGTTCGGAAAGACGCTCAGTTCACTCGCAAGCACCGCAGCGATAATCAGAATCGGAAAGAGGTACAGAAAGAAGCCGCCCGTGATGATGCTCGCGGCGGGCCAGATGCCCAAACGCCGGCGCAGCGCATGCGTGCGTTCTGGCGCGTGCTCAGGCCTGTCGTACAGCGCCTGAAGCAGCAACACTTCGCGGCGCATCATGCGATCGAGCTTGCGAACACTCTTCTTCGCGTCGCTGGGCAACTCAAACACATCACCCTGAAACACATGGCCCAGCAACGCGTCCACAAGGCGAGGCACGACGGTGTGCAGCATCGCGTCCATGTGATCGACGAGACGGATTTTTTGCAGACTATCTAGGTACGTTTTTCCGGCGAGTCGCTCGTGCAGGCGATCCAAGTAAGGATTCAGATCGTCATACGGCACAATCAGCACTTTCGCGCCGGGGTTCGCAACATTGTGCTCGCTGATGCGCCTGCTGATCTGCAAACGAATCGCTGTCTTGCCGCTGCCCTTTTCACCAAACACGACCGACGAGGAAGGGCGGCGAAGATCCCCCATGATCTTCTCAAACTCGCTGTGAAACAGCGCCTGATCGCTGTTGCGCAGTGACAACGCCGACACGCCCATGACCTGCACGGGCTTGACGCCGGGCGTGCTCATGCGGGCAAACACAGAATCCGTGCGGGCTTCCTCGCCGCGGAACGGGTTTTCCGTGAGTTGCCAGTGTTGGAGGAAGTCGGAGACGGTCATTTGGTTTGCAGTGAGGGGCGTTATTCTGAACGCAGAGGAAAACAAAGGGAGAAGAGAGAGGAATACAGAGGAGAGTATTGAGATTGAAACGCGTGCTTTGTGGAAGAAGTATCGACTCGCGGCCTCGCCATCAAGCAATCACAAAACCTCTGTTTTTCTCTCTTCTTTTCTCTCTGTCTTCCTCTGCGCTCAAGTTCGCTCCGCTAATGGTCAACGCGTATTCCCAGCCCCGGCGTAATCAACGCCAACGCCTTGTCCATCGTCTTCGCATCCTTGGCCTCGCAGTTCAAGCGCAGCAGCGGCTCCGTATTGCTCTTGCGGATATTCGCCCACCAGCCGTCCTTCTCGAAGCAGTCAATCGTGACGCCGTCGAGTTCGTCAATCGTGCATCCGGCACGCTTCTCGAATCGCTCCTTGAGCGAATTCAGCGCACCGTCCTTGTCCTCGATGTTGAAGTTGATCTCGCCGCTCTGCTTGTAGCGCTGCAACGACGACAACAGGCTGCTCAACTTCCGCCCGCTCTTGGCGACGATGCTCAGCACCGTACACATCGCAATCGCGCCGCTGTCGGCGTTGAAGTTGTCCTTGAAGTAGAAGTGCCCCGACAACTCGCCGCCGAAAATGCCTTGATTTTCAGCCATCGCCTGCTTCAGGAACACGTGCCCAACGCGCCCGCGAACCGCCTTGCCGCCCGCCTTGATCGCTTCTTCCGCGACGACTTTGCTCGAGCGCAGGTCGTACACGATGGTGCCGCCCTTCTGGCCCTTGCCATTGCCCGCAAGGAAGTACTTGGCCATGAGCGCCGTCAGAATGTCGCACCCGACCTCGTGCCCCTTGTCATCGATGACCATGCAGCGATCGGCGTCGCCGTCGTAGCAGAAGCCCATATCGGCTTTTTCCGCAACGACCGCTTCCTTCACTTGCTTCAGATTCGCTGACACCAGCGGGTTGGGCTCGTGTGCAAACACGCCCTTGGTATTTTCAAAGTTCAGTTCAACGATCTTGAGCCCATGCACCTCGCCCAGCGGCGACTGCTTGCCAAAGACCTTGGGAATCATCGTCCCCGCCATGCCATTGCTCGCATCGACGACGATCTTCAGCCGCTCGCCGCTCATCTCAAGGAAACTGCGAACGTGCTTCGCATAAGGCAGCCACAAGTCGCGCTGCTCGGTGCGCCCGTGCTGCTTCGTGACCGTGGACTTGTCCACCATCGCCGCGAACTTGCGAACGTCCGCGAGGCCGGTCGATTCGCCGACGGGCTTAGCCTTGCGCTTGGAAAGTTTGAATCCGTTGTACTGAGGCGGGTTGTGGCTCGCCGTCACCATGATGCCCCCCGCGCAATCAAGATGATTAACCGCGAAGTACACCATCGACGTGTCGCACAGCCCAATGTCAATGACATGCCCACCCTGATCGTTGATGCCCTGCATCAATTGCTTCGTCAGCGTGGGGCTGCTCTGGCGCATGTCGCGCCCGACCACCACGTTTTTCATCATCGGCGTCGTCTCGCCGCCCGCTTCCGCGTCGCCCAGCAAGTACTTGCTCGATCCGTGCCCGATCTGCCACGCCATGTTGTCCGTGAGTGCGTCGGGGTACGTGCCACGAATGTCGTAGGCTTTGAAAATGCGACCAAGCATGGGTTTTTCGGGCACGCGGAACACTCCTAGACGCGGCTCGTGATCGCTCAGGCGACGAATCGCGGCTCAATGGCCTACAAACAAACTACGTACGAACGACTCCTCCGTTCGCGTGCAGTGTAGCGTTGGCTCATGCCAAACTTCCCCCGAACAAACCGATATCACGCGGGTTCGTTTTTGAGCCGATGAAGTCTCTATGGGCGATCTTTCCATCAACGCTGCGTCGAACATCCAAACCCAGGTTCTCGCCTCAAAGATCGACTACGCAGTGGCGAAGAAAACGCTCGACGCCCAGCGCGACCAAGGCCAAGCGGCGATCTCGCTGCTTCAGTCCGCAGTGCAAATGCAGTCCAAGGTGAGCACGGGCGGCGTAGACGTTGTTGGGTAATCCAACCCGCACAATACAATGTTTGCACCACGCCGGGGTCGTTCGCCCACGTTTCATGCAGAGTCAGAATGAATGTCGCGTTTGATGGCGGCGCTGATTTTTTGCTGCGCCCACAACATCAGTACCGCCCCGCAAATTGCTGCCGTTCCCGTACACCATTGCAGCACGCTGAGTTTCTCGTTGAATAGAGCCATCGAGATGAGTGAGACGGTGACGGGTTGCAACTGCACGACGCCGGTTGCGACGGCGAGGCCTAGTCGCTGGATCGCGTAGTAGTAGCACGTGTGCCCAAACCCGATGCCGATGAATGCGGAGAGCAGCAACAGAAAAATCTGAAACCCGCTCAAAGCAAACACGCTCGCGCCGCCCAGCATCCATTCTTGCGGCACAACCTGTCCCGCCGCAAGCAGTGCATCCGCCGCAGGTTTGAGCATCCCGCTCTTGTCGCCAAACATGAACATCGCGAGGACGAGCGCAATTCCCGTGTACTGGCTTACTGCGGCGAACGCCGTGAAGGCGGGCAGCCCACTCATGTACTTCCGCACGCACAGCGCGTACGCGGCGTACAGAAAGCCTGAACTGACCGCGAGCGCGACACCGATCGCGCTCTTGGCCTCCCCAAGCCCGCCCTCTTTGAACCAAAGAGTCAGCAAAGTCCCGATCAGCAGCATCGAAATCCCGGCGATGAACAAGGGCGTGCGAATCACGCGGCGTTCGCTTGCGAACATCATCGCCGCGCCGAACATGACGAACACGACCTGCAAGCGAAGGCTGAAGGTCATCAGGCCCGGGTCGATGTAGTACGGTGCAAGA
This sequence comes from uncultured Phycisphaeraceae bacterium, assembly GCA_964516725.1. Lineage (GTDB taxonomy): Bacteria > Planctomycetota > Phycisphaerae > Phycisphaerales > UBA1924 > BJHL01. Next base: position 2,109 of record CAZEZV010000162.1, on the reverse strand, counting down.
CCGAAGCAGATCTGCGCGAAGATATTGAACACACTCGCAGGCCACGCGGCTTTCCAGAGGCCCTTGGGTGTAGTGCCTTTGTGCCACTGCCATACGAGGACGGGCAGCCAGAGCAACGCGGAGAAGCCGTAGCGCCAGCCGTTGGCTGTCCAGCCGTCGATGTCGGTGGAGAAGTGTTTCAGGAAGAGTGGGATTGCGGTCCATCCCCCTAGCGCGAACAGAATCGTCACGACCCCGGACGCTGTGCCTGGCCCGACGTTCTTGAGTTTTCCATCACTCACTGCACTCATTTCACTTCACATCCTGTTCCAACTTCGTGCCTGACATGCAGCCCAGCCGTCAGGGAGGGCTTCGATTTCCCGAGACACGATTTCATGTCATGTGTCGCAAGCCACTTGAAGTTCGCTCACCACAGAGCCACAGAGGCACAGAGAAAGAAAGCGGAAGAGTGTGGTTGCGTGGTGCAAATGCACTTTCCGCTTTTTTACTTTCCCTCTCTGTGTGCTCTGCGCTCTCTGTGTTGAACTCTTCCCTTTTCACTCTTTTTCTTTGTGTCATTTGCGTCTTTGTGGTGAAGTTCGTTCTACCCAAAGTACCCCGTTCCACTCATCACATGCAACCACCAAAATGCGACTGGCGCTGCGAGTAGTGCGGAGTCGAGCACGTCTAGCACGCCTCCGAATCCTGGAATTCCTTTGCCGGAGTCTTTTGCGCCGGCGTCGCGCTTCAAGATGCTTTCAAGCAAGTCGCCTGCTTGTCCGGTCAAGCCAAGCACCGCACCGAACAATGCGCCGGCCCACCAACTCGGCACCTTGACTGCTTCGCCAGCCGTTTCACTGTCGCGCGAGGCGAGGAAGTACAGCCCGGCAACTCCAACTGCCGCTGAGAACAGCACGCCGCCTGCGAGCCCCTCCCACGTTTTGCCGGGGCTGAGCCAGGGAATCAGTTTGTGCTTTCCGATGGCTTTTCCGGTGAAGTATGCGCCGATGTCGCATGCCTTTGTGGTCAAGATGACCCAACCCAAGACCAACACCGAATGCTCGCGTCGAATCGCGAGCAGGAATCCGGCCATGATACCGAGGTATACGTAACCGAGCAGCACGCCTCCTGTCGCGGCGATCACGCCTTCGACGGTTTTGTTGCGCGAATAGAACGTCATCGCGACAACGAGCACAAAGACGCTCACTGTCCCCATCACGCCGACAACTGTCGTCGCTGGCAACGCCGTCGGTACGAGGCATGACACGAGAAGGCCTGCGATCGCGGCGCTCGTGAGCATGCGCTTGCTGCCCGCGATCTTTTCTGCTTGAAGCAGTGAACTGAGTTCGCGAGCCGCGATCCAGACAAGAGCGATCAGGAGAGGCAGGATGATGACGCCGGGCGGAAAGGTCTGTCGAGAATCACCAAACGCCTTCGCGCTGAAAACGGGCTGCAACCAGTCCGGTACGAAGCGTGCGTCCAGCCACTGGTCCAGCCAAAGACAGCCCACCAAGAGCAGGATCATGATGGGGCCGAGAAGGAGGCGTTTGCCCATACACGTTCAACGTATCCCTACTTTCGTCCAAACGACGGATGTCTTGAAACTCCTCCCGGCTCAGAGCCCTGGTTGCAGGACAGGCGTCGTGAACAAACTGTCCTCTAGGCCCAGTAACACCGAGAACTTGCAGACTAAGTGAAGTTGTCGGAGCGGAGCGAGACTTATTTCAACTGCTCGGATGTCTACTATTCAACAGCGAGGAGTAGAGAGACAACCGGCCCACCCGCCGGACTTTCCTCGCCAACCCGGGCCGTCACCGACCACATCGCTGGAGCGATGGGGCTTGACGCATTTGTGTACTGACGTCGCGGCGCATTTCCGCAGCGCTTCGCGTCACGAGGAGAAGAGAGACATGCGCGCTTCCGTTCTTGCATTGATGACCGTTGCCGGCTTCGCGTCCGCCGCGATCGCCGGTCCACTCACCCCCGGCAACCTCGCCATCGTCCGCTTGGGCGACGGCACCGGCGCCCTCGGCGGCGCGGCCGCCACGACCTTCATCGACGAATACACCGTCTCCGGCACGTTCGTTCAGACCATCGCCGTCCCGACCGCAGCCTCCGGCGCGAACCGTG
>CAZEZV010000161.1:0-9319 GCA_964516725.1 uncultured Phycisphaeraceae bacterium | reverse complement strand
AAAGCTCGCGCCGATCTTGTCCATCTTGTTGATGAAGCACAGACGCGGAACCTTATAGCGGTCGGCCTGACGCCACACCGTTTCAGACTGCGCTTCCACGCCTTCCTTGCCGTCGAACACAGCGACCGCGCCGTCGAGGACGCGCATGGAACGTTCCACTTCGATCGTGAAGTCCACGTGACCGGGCGTATCGATCAGGTTGAGCTTGAATTCCTTGCCCTTGAATTCCCACGGGCAAGTCGTCGCTGCGGACTGGATCGTAATACCGCGTTCCTGTTCTTCCTGCAGGAAGTCCATGGTGGCGGTGCCTTCGTGCACTTCACCGATTTTGTAGTTCTTACCGGTGTAGAACAGAATGCGTTCAGAGACGGTGGTTTTGCCCGCGTCGATGTGGGCGCAGATACCAAAGTTGCGGATATGAGAAAGGTCGGCTGCCATGACGAATACCTCTAAGTTCCTGTGCCGCATGTTCCGTTCTTCGCGTCAGTTGCGCGGGGGGGTGGGAACATGAGCCGATGGGATGTGCGAAACAAACAGTTGGAAAGCGTGATGAAAAGTGCTTTGCTGACGACAGCCAGAGCGTTGGAAACAGCGCCTTGGCGGAAAGTTGATTGAAAGGGAACGACGGGCGGCGCGAATCGCGGCCGCGATCTCAGTAAGGCTCGATTTCTTCTTCGTCGTCGTTCATGGGAAAAACTCGTGTACGAACAGAGTGCGAATCAAACAATGATAAGCGTCAAATCGCCAAAAACAAGAGCCAAGGGGCGCAAGCCCCCGGCACGAACAACCCACACCCTTCGCTCAACGATTCGCTAAGGATCAGCGTTGAAAGCATCGCTTTTTTGCGGTGGCATGCCCGAAGTCACTTCAAACGAGATCCAAGCCGCCCCTGTTCGGAATCTGTAAGTTGCCTCACCGGATCCAGCCGCATGTTCACATTCGCATTGAGAGCCAATGCCGCCCACCTCCGAGCCTCGTCCGTCCGACCCATCTCCGCAAACAGATCAGACAGTTTCAGAGCATGCATGGTGTCGTGAGGAGCAAGTGCGTGAGCGCGAGTCCAGGCGTCCACCGTGCGTTGCAGGTCAGTTTTCAATCCGTTCGAGTCAGAGCCTCGGCTGTGCGCTCGTTCGCGGGACATCGTGCCAAGCCAAGACCAGTAGTTGACGCTCTTTGCAAAGCGACTCTCAGCCTCGACAAGCTGCGCGATTGGCGTGTCAAGTTCAGTCAGCGAGATACGCCCCATCGATTCGCGCTGTCGTGCTGAAGCGAGCGCGAGTCGCGTTGACGCACGCAGCGTCGGAAAGTGAAGCGGCGCAACTGTCGCGGCGATATCAAGATCACCCTGCACCTGCCGAGACTTGACGAGTTGCAGTTCAAGAAGCGCCGCGTCGATCTCAGCGTTCCCGCCAAGAACTTGTCGGTTGAGTGCCAACGTGAGGTCTTTGGCAAGCAACTTTTCGCGATGCACTCCGGTCTTGGGATCAACATTTCTGCCATCGCCGGAAGCAAGTTCTGCCCTGCGGGATAGCAGATCTTGCACCAAAGCGGCTGGCTCATACGCACTCTGAAGCGCACGCTCCCACTTCCAAGCAGTCAACGCGGGCATCATGCAAAAAACTGCCGCAGCGATCGACATCACGGCAATGAGCCATCGAACTCGCGCAGTACTCGTGGTGGTGATCGGTGACGCGCTCGCTCGCCCACTCCGCACGCACCCCGCCGCGGCCCCCAACAACCCCAAACACCACCCCGCACTCCCGCCCATCACACCCGACAACTCAATCTGACAATGCACGCACGCAACAACCGCGCCCGCAGCCAGCGCCGGCCCAAGTCCGCAGAGTCCGGGCCGCGTCGCAGACTCACCGCGAACCGACATCAGCACATGCATCGCCCACGCAGTTCCCAGCGCCATCGCCAAGCCAATCGCCCGGGTTAATCCAGCTTCCGGCGTCGCCGCATCACGCTCCAGAAACGCGGCGATCGCCGTCGGCAGCAGCAACGCGAAGCACGCAATCGACCGCGTGTTGCGAAGCAGCAATGCCTCCTCGCCGCCATCGATCTCAATTCGCGCCGCGTCCTGCGCGCAGTTCGTCGCAACCAATGACTTGCTCGCGCGACGAAGCAAAAGAATCCAAGCCAGGACAGCAACCCATCCCACCGGCCCAAGCCCCACAATCCAATCTATCAACACGCTATGCGCAAACGACGTATCTTCCGGAGACAGCGCAGGCTTGTGAACCATGTACGCGTCCTTGAACCCTGCCGCGCCGACCCCCATCGGATGAGCCGCAAAAATCTTCGCCGCCCCCTGCATGTAAAACCAGCGAAAGAGCAGCGAGAGTTCGCCAAGCCGCTCGCCGATCAACCCGCGCGCAACAATCGCAAGCAGCGCCGCAGAAACAAGCCCGGGTCCAATCCAGGGCGCGATTCGATGCAGCATTGATCTCGGCACAGTCTCAGACCCCGACACCACCTTCAACGACCGCGTCTGCTCCTCGCCCTTGCGCTGCACCACAAAAACAAACCCCGCCAATAAAACCCCAAGTCCTCCAGCCGCAAACCCACCCTTCGATCCCGCAAGATACACCCCCGTCGCACATCCCGCCCCGCACATCGCAAGCACGATCATCGCCTTCGTGCGTGCAGGCTGTTGCTCCGACCGATTCGTCCGCTGATTCGCTCGCCACATCATCACCAGCAAGGTCAGCAGCATCGCAAACCCAGCCGCACACAACGTCGCGAAAATATTCGCAAGCCCAAACCACCCGCTCGCCTCAGGTTGCTCGAGCCTCCTGACGTAGGCGCGGGCCATGGAACTATTCATGTCCCATCCCTGCGCCGCGATGATCGCTTCTTTGTTCGCGCGAAACGCCTTGACCATCTGCGGATGTTCAAAGAACACCTGCGACAACCCCTTCGCAAGCACAAGCAACGCGATCCCGACGAGTGTCGACGACATCAGCAGCATCACCGCCCGCCGCATCGACTCCCGCCGCCCCGCCGCAACACACGCCCCGGCCAGCGAAAACCCCGCCAGCCAATGCCTCGACAGCACAATCCCGTCCCAGTAGTCGCTCGGGATGGGTTTGAACTGCTGCCACGCAAGCCCGCCCGTCGCAGCGAGCAACCCAACCATCACCCACAGTTGCAACGCGCGCCCCGACACACACAACACCAGCACACAAGCACTCGCCGCAAAGCACACCGTGTCCGCAGCGATTGCAAGCGCAGGCGTCAAGCCCAGCACCGGACTCTGCACGAGGAACGGATCACCGGACCAGTATGGAAACGGGTCATACGAACTCACACACCGCAGCGCCACGCACGCAAGCGCAACCGCAAGCAACGCGATCACGCTCGTCGCATACTTGAAAGTGCCGAGCGAATCATGTGAAGTATGTGATGTCGGTGCGACGCTCAAGGCGCGCCCCCAGATCCACGAGGCCGTTCAACAGTTTGTGCGCCGGGCCGAGTCCCCGCAAACTCAATCGCCGCAAGCACAATCAGCAGCAGCGCCACCATCGTCGCAACAAGAATCGCGCCCACGCCGTTCGTGTTCGTCAGCAAAATCCCAGCAAGCCCCGTCACACCGGCAAACCCCCAGATCACCGCAACCGCGACCGGCTTACTCAGCCCGCGCTGCACAAAGCGATGAGAAAAGTGCTGCAAGTCGCCCACAAACGGGCTCTTCCCCTGGCTCAGCCTCAAAATCACCACGCTCGTGAGGTCGTACAGCGGAATCGCAAGCACCACCAGCGGCGTCAGCGTCGCGTACCAAGCAAGTAACTCGCCAGAGCCCGCGCCAGACGTCGTCGAGTACGGCGTATAAAACGTCCAGCCCGCATCGGTCCGCGTGTACGTGATGCGCACACTCAGAAACCCAAGCAGAAAACCAAGCACGAGCGAGCCGCCGTCACCCATGAAAATGCTCGCCGGCGCGCGATTGAACGCAAGAAACCCCAAGAGCGACCCCGCCAGCAGTGCAAAGCAGCCCGCGACAAACCACTGCCCCTGCAGCAGTGAGATCGCAAGAAAACTCATGCTCGCAATCGCGCCCACGCCCGCCGACAACCCATCCATGTTGTCCAGAAAGTTCATCGCATTCGTCACGACCACAATCCACATCACCGTCAACACAATGCTCGCCCACGTCCCGCCCGAGTGCGCATCAAGCATCGTGAGCATCCGCGTGTCCGTCTGCCAAGTCACGATCCCCGCAACCAGAATCATCACGATCAGTTTCGGCAAAGCCCCCAGCGGCTTGCGGTCGTCAATCAGCCCGATCACATGCAGCACCAGCATGCCCGCCAGCATGATCCACGCATCACCCGCCTTGTTCTGAAACCCAGCAAGATGTTCACGCACATGCGGAGCTAGCGCGACTTCATGCGGATTGAGCGTCGCGGTAAACCCCGCGTACACCATCAGCAGCGCAACCAGCGGCACCACGAACCCCCAAAAAATCCCCACCCCGCCAATATTCGGCACCCGCCGCGGCGCAGCCTTCACCTGCCCCGCAACCCCCGCCCCGTCCATCGCATTGAGCCTCCGCCCCGCCGCCCGCGCCACAAACGTGCCGACCAGCGACACGATCATTGCAATCGGAATCAGGCCAAGAACAAGACTAACCATTGAGCCAGCGTAAGCCCCAGTTCCAGCGCATGCACACGACGACCCGATATGCCAAGTCGACTCTTTCCACCTCAACCCGCTCACCAACCCACACTATCCTCCCATCCAATTCGACTTCATCCCCTTTCGCACCTTCGCACTCCCGCCCCCACGCAGTTCTCCCCATGCACAACGTCGAACTCAAAGCCGAACTTCGCGACATGCCCCTCGCCCGCGGCATCTGCCGCGCCATCGGCGCGAGCTACATCCTTGAGTTCGGCCAAGTCGACACCTACTACCGCATTCCCCACGGCCGACTCAAACGCCGCGAAACCGAAGGTGAGCCCGTCGAATACATCTTCTACGAACGCGCCAACCGCGCCGCTCCAAAGCTCAGCCACTTCACCATCTTCTCCGCCGAGCAAGCCCTGGAACGCTTCGGCCTAGAGCCCATGCCAGTCCGCCTCATCGTCCGCAAGCGCCGCGAACTCTGGATGCACCACAACGTCCGCATCCACCTCGACGCCGTCGAGCAGCTCGGCAACTTCCTTGAGTTTGAGTCCCTCGTTTCGAAGGATCACAACGTCGCCCGAGGCCACGAAGCCATCGCGCAGCTCCGCAGACAGTTCGCACCTGTCATGGGCGAACTCATCGACTGCGGTTACGCCGAACTCATGGAACGGGAGTTCGGCGACCGAGTACCGTTGGGCCCCAAAGCATTGCCGCCAGGGTCGTGACTTCAAACTCCCGTCCGCTTTTCGACCCATAACACCCCAAAATCCGATGTTCCCAAAGCGAACCGCTCGCCCTCGGCCAGCGTCCTCTGTTCGCTGGCTGCCTTGCTATGCTTTGCCCCTGCTGGGCTTGCATGCAACCGCGAGGTGCGCATGGGCTCAATTTGCTGGAGGTCTCGGACGTGATGCTCGACAGATTCAACACAACCGCTTGTCGAACCTCAACTTGCACCCATCGCTTCGCCGCGATCCTCGCCGCGGCTGCGATCATTTCTATCGCCGGCGGCTGCCAGATTCTCGACAAAAAGCCCAAGAGCGCCGCGTCTACAAAGACCTCCAAGACCAACCCCCAGACTGTCATTCCAACCGCATCCGGCGAACGCACCGTCAAGAGCGAGCCGCTCGCGAAGGGCATGGATCAGGTCCATCGCGCCAAGATTCTGAAGGAACAAGGCCTCAACGAAGAAGCCCTCTCGCAGTTCCTCGATGCGATCGAAGAAAATCCACTGCTCACAACAGCGTACATGGGTGCGGCTGAGATTCTGGTGGAAAAGGGCGACCTCCCCGCCGCGGAGAAGAACTTTGGCAAGGCCGCCGAGCTCGAGCCGTTCAACTTCAACGCACAATATTGGCACGCGCGCGTGCTTCAGGATCTCCAGCAGTTCACGAAGGCGATCCAGTCTTACCTCCGCGCCCTCCAACTCCGCCCCGATTCCTTTGAAGGCAACAACGGCCTCGGTGCAACCTACCTCCAGGCCGGCGAACCGCGCGAAGCGCTCCCATACTCGCAGCGCGCGGTGGAGCTCAACCCCGAGGACTACTCCGCCCGCACAACCCTCGGCGCAATCTACGCCGCGCTCAACGATCATGAGAGCGCAATCGTCGAGTACCAGCAGGCCGCCGAAATGGGCGAGCTCTCGCCCAAGCTGCTGCTCAACCTCGCAGAGTCCTACGGCAAGACCCGGCGCTGGGACGAAATGGTCAACACGCTCGACGAAGTCATCCGCCGCGAACCCAGCGCCTCGGCCTACGAACGCATGGGCAAAGGCCTCTTCAACCTCGCACGCTTCGACGAGGCGCTCGAGTCATACTCCAAGGCCACCGAGCTCGACAAAGCCCACTACCCGGCGTTCAACGGTGTGGGCGTCTGCATGCTGCAGCGCTGGCTCGCCAGCGGCCAAACCGACAAACTCGCAAGAGACGAAGGGCTGAGGGCGCTGCGCCGGAGTTTGCAGATCAAGAAGGATCAGCCGCGGGTTTTGGAACTTGTCGGGCGGCATCAGTAAGCGAGCATTGGGCATTTGCACAGTGCGCGGCGATATCTCACGAAGTGAGTTTTTCACTTGTGAGATATGGCACTTTGGATGGAGCCTTTCGAGTCTGCGCGTGGGGGCGGCGCGGATTGGAGTTGGGTGTCGGGCGAGACGCCCAACCCACCAAAACCAAACCTATTCAAGTCCAACGCGAGATCGACGGGCGCCCCCCGAGCAAAATCAGCATGTGTTGCACACGACTTTGGGTGACGTGCTCACCGGGCGAGGCGGTGGAGAGTGCGGGGTTGCTCGGCTGGCAAACTTTCGTTTGCTGGCTCTGCTAGCCGCGGCTCAACTGACTTCCGCTTCGCGTTCGATGGCGACCGTGGCTGACGAGAAGTGCTTTTTGCAGTCACGAAACTTCGCGGGGCCGCCCCGTGCGCGACTCCTTATGGTGGGATTGCTCGGGGGTTGGTCAACCCTTTGAGGTCCACTCCTGCAGGAGACGCGCGCCTTGAAAAGCGCGAAGGTTGTGACTGCGAGAGCAACTGGCTCGGCAGTTGGAGGTATTAGACGCTGGGATTTGGAAAGTGCAAGGGGGAAACGGGGAAAGGACGTGAACTTGCGCACGCGGGCGGTTGGTGTGGGGAAGAATTTTGAACGCGAAGGGCGCGAAGGAACGCGAAGAGAAGAGAAAAGGGTTGGACGGAGCAGATGCGATGATGAGTTGATGGGGCGAAACCGTGGCGAGGAAAAAGAAAGCGTGCCGCGGTTGGTGCGGCACGCTTGGGGATTGAAGGGTTGTCGCTGGTTCAGGAAAAAACTAGCGACGGCGGCGGGTTGCGAGGGCGAGCGACGAGACAGCGAAGAGGCCGACCGCGTGAGGTGAAGGGATGGGGATGTAGGCGAGGTCGGTTAGGTAGCCAGGAAGACTGGCCGTCCACTCTGCGTTAGGGCTTGTTGGGTTGTAGCGTTTGATCCGACTCGTGGAAGAAATGCCTGCTTCTCCAAACCAGAATGCGTTGGTGGCTGCATCGAATTCAAGGCAGTTGTTGAGACTGCCGAAGTCATCGTTGTTGAAGCTGCGAACACCAAGATACGCGCCTGTGCGCGCCCAGAGTTGAATTTCATCGAAGTAGGGTTGGTAAGTGGTGGCGAAGCCGGTGCTAGTTCCGGCTACGCCGCGGAATTCTTGAGTCGAGTACGTGCCAGGCGCGAATATCTGTTCGACAACCTCCACAAGTTGGAACGAGGAGTTGTAAACACCTCGAAAGCGCCCAACGTCGCCCGTGATGAAGTTGTTGTCGTTGAGGTGATCGAAGGCTGTTGGAACCAATGCAGTTGTGACGAAAACAATAGTGCCCGTCGCAGGATCGACCACGCCCGTGCCACCTCCGACGAACTGTCGTGCAGCCCCGACCATGATCTGGTCACCAAGCACGTCTATGCCCTGAAGCACATCTGCAGGCTGACCATCGATGGTTACCTGAAGCGAACCAACCTGCGCACCCGTCAAGGCATCGTATTGCAAAATGGTGCCTGATGACTGGGTGCTTGCAAGGATCGTTCCCGGAAGTGGAACCAGCCCAGCATGCGACGCACTTGCGAACAACGTCAACAAACTTGTTGCTGACAACAAGGTGAAACAAGACTTGACTACGGGCAAGGCACACCTCCGTATTGACCAAGCCCAAATCCGTCTCGCATGTACTGATTCACGACTGCGGCGGTGAGCGCGGGATTCCAATTTCCTCGTTGCTGCTGGGCACACAGGGCCATGAACTCTTGTGTCACGATGTCCTGCGTGTTCACGCTGGGCATGATCTCGAGCTCGAACTCCATGTACGTGGCAAGCGTGCGCTCTGGGTCGGTGTACGCTGGAGGCGCTGTCAGTTCGATTTCTGAAGATCCGCCGACTGCGTTTTGCCATCCATTGGTGCCGCCAAAACTGGCTTGCACAGAAGTTGGAAATAGCGGCGGTTCAAATCCTGCTTGTTGAACTTCATATCTCGGTTCAGGCAGTGTCGAGAAGTACTTGTTGTTCTGCCACGTTCCTCCAACGGGATTCCAACGAGCCTTCGCAAGGCGTTTCGCAGTCGGCTGGATGAAATGATTGTTCTCGAAGCGGAAGCCGGTTCCGAACGGGCCCTCTGTATCAAGGCCGATCGAAGGGTTGCCTGGAGCGGTCAAGCAGAATGGTGCAACTGGTCCGTCTGTCAGAGTTCCAACGCGCGTCTTTGTGTTGAGGATATTGACCGCGAATGTTCCCGTCGAGCCCGGGCCGCGCCAGTTGTAGACGATGTTGTCGTGGAGGTACGCCTGATAGGACGTAATCCAATCCGGGTTTGGCGCGTCGTCCTGATCATCATCCGAGAGAATGCCAGCACCGTTGCCTTCGCTTCCATCGTCGTTGTTGAGAATCAGATTGCGGAAGACCTCGCCCGCCCGCACGATCTCGCACTCGTCGACCTCGCCGTTTGCGTGGCGCGTGTTGTCGAGGTAATCGTAACTCACGTCGTTGCGGTCCTGCATTCTCGATCGAGAGATAGTCAGCCCGCGACCGCGAGGCTCGCCGTCGATCGTGATGGACGTCGTGTTGTTGTTGGCGTCCATCTGCCAGCGATCGACGTTCGCCGAGTTCATGATCACGTTGTAGCTGCATTGGCCCCGCCAGAAGTACTCGTCACTGGCGCACGGCTTCTTGCGGGTCGTGTC
>CAZEZV010000160.1:0-9326 GCA_964516725.1 uncultured Phycisphaeraceae bacterium | reverse complement strand
TTCAAGTTGTAGAACGACGCCTCCAAAGTTTGCATTGTTGAACAGCCTCGCGATGCATCCAGGTGGCAGATTCCAAGTCAAACTGCTGACGTTGTTTGCAAACCCAAACGCGCCGTCGTGATTTGCGAGTTGAGCGTAGTTTTCTCGGTTGTAGTCCAGCGCATCAATAGTGAGCGTTTTGCCACCAAAGTCTGTGTCTGTTGACAGCTGGACCTGAGCGGTACAACCGCCGGTAAAGACGCCAGCGGGGTAGTCTCCAAATAGGCCGCTGAACTCAGAGAAGTTCACGCTGTAGTTCTGGCCCGTGATGTAGTACTCGGTTGAGTACATGCACAAGGCTCCGGTAGGAGAAACCCAAGCACCAGACGCAGCACCGAAGTTTGCGTTCACTGTTGCGCCATCCGGCGTCGTCGCGTAATGGAATTCTCTTTGCGCAACCGGGATGATCGATTGCATGTGCACTTGCTGCTCATTACCTTCGATGAATTCTGTCACTGTCAACCTGTAGAGCGTGGCGATGTTGGTTCCGTTTCCGCTGCTGAGCGTGTTGCGGTAGCAAATCAGATAAAATGTCTCGTAGTTATCGTTGGGGTTGTCATCGTCATTCAGAGCATTGACGAGTTGAATGGACTGGTGACCCCAATCCAGGTTTCCGCCACTTGGCCATGGCTGAAAGTCGCCGTGCGGCAGCAGCGACATATCTGCTTGTGTTGAATCGGTGATGACCTCGGTTGACGCATCAAAGGCGTGGAGGCGTAGGACTGGGTTGTTTCCGAGGGTGGCCATGAGATACTTGCCACTGTCCATCAGCGCGACGCCCACAGCACCCGTTGTGTTCAGCAACACGCTTGTGTCGTCACCGTCTACGAGATCGCGAATGAACACGGGCACGGCTGGATTTGAAATGTCGAACATCGCGATTCTCTCGCGAGCCATCCCGCCGCACGGGCCGGTCATTGGGATGAATAGAAAGTCGCCGGCTGCTTGAATGCCGCCCCCATAGCTGTCATCGATGGTTACGGTGTGGACGATCTGATCATCGCTCGGTGGAGACGTGAGATTGGACGGCATGTTGGGCTGTAAGCGATTGGCACGAAGTCTGCCTCCACTCTTGGAATCTGCAGTTCCGATATGGATAGTGACAAGGGCGGCGCATCCAGGTCGTGACGCGACTGCGTACAAGTATGGAGATTCGGGATTCGGATGCCGTGCGATTCCTTGCCAGTGGCTGGCAGCAACGAGGACCAAGTTCAGGTCAACGGGAACACGGAAGCCCATCGGATCGCCCCGATCCTTCAATTGCAGGAACTGATTGACGACATCCGTTGCCTGAGGAATGGGCTGGGCCAGCGTGGGTCGGAGTGCTGCGAAACAGCATGCGACGACCAGACAAGAGCGTGCACAGGTCATATTTCGTTCGCTTTCTGAAGGCAAGGCCTTCAAGACGTTGGAGTAATGAGCGTTTGCGTTGCGTTTACTGGCCGCCAATGACGGCAACGCCGCCCATCGATCGCAACTCGACGGCTCGATCAAAGATTGCCGCCCCGGGATGCCAACCTTCTGAAAACTTGATCATGGCGCAAGGCAAAGGGAACACAAGTGGAGGCAAGGTCGCGATGTTCTCGCTTCCTGCTGCAATCACGATCGGAGCGGGAGTGCCGTTTCCGACGAACCGCACCGACTGAACTTTGTCATCACATGAAGTAGACGGATCAGTTGTCCATCCAACATTTGCAAGATTTGCAAATTCGCCGGTGCCGGACAACTGGAGATAGTCGCCACCGAAGTTGGCGTTGTTGTGCAGGCGCACGAAGCACCCGGCGGGCAATCGCCATGTCAGGCTGCTGACGTTGTTCGCGAATCCGCCAGCGCCGTCTTGATTGGCCAATGCGCTGTAATCATCGCGCAGATAGTCAAGAGCGTCGATGGTGAGCGTTTTGCCAGTGAAGCCCGGGCCAGTAGAGAGTTCGATGTGCGCAGAGCACGCATCAACCGGATTGGTGGGATAACTCCCGAAACGATTGCTAAACTCGCTGAACAACGTACTGTGATTCAACCCCGATATGTAGTATTCGGTACTGTAAAGACAGAGCGCCCCCTCTGGCGAAACCCATGCTGCGGAAGCGGCAGCAAAGGTTCCATTTCGCTGGGCGGTATCGTCTGCGGTGGACGTGACAAGAACTCTTTCTGTTTGGAGCGAGGGTCGAGTGACCGTAAAGGTGTTATTCAAGTCGGATTCAACGTTCATTCGGTAAACGGAGGCGATGTTGTTTCCGCTGCCGGCGCTGAGTTGATTGCGCATGGCGATCATGTAGATTGGTTCGATGGAGTCGAATGGGTTTGAATCTTCTCCAAGCGGGTTTACGAGTTGAAGCGATTCGAAGGAATAGTCCAAGTCTGATCCCGCGGGCCAGTCAGTTCCAACCATTGTGACCGACTTCATTCTCGAAGGAATCAGAGATAGTTCGCTGAATTGGTAGAAGAAGAGTTCGCTCCCTGATCGAGATGTCACCATGAAGTACGTACCGTTGTCGAGTTGAGTGAGCCCGACAATACCAACACTTCCAAGCACATAGTTTTCATCAGGCTGTTCCGATAGGTACCGGTCGAACACCGGATGTTCAGCGTCACTGATGTCGTACAGCGCAATACGCTCTACGTTTGCATTGCAGTGTTCTCCCATTGGGATCGCAAGGTACTTGCCTGCAGCCTGCATCCCGCCCGCGTGTTTATCGTCTAGCGGGATCATGTTCACGATTCGGTCTGAGGACGCTGGTGGTGTAAATATTGATAGCTGCGGTCCGAGGCGATTGCTGCGCAAACGACCTCCCACTTTTGCGTCACTCAATCCCATCCTACTGACAACAAGTTCAGTACAGTTGACTCGGTTTGCTACCGCGTAGAGATAGGGTTTGTTTGCGTCTGGATGTCTTGCGATCCCCTGCCAGTGCTGTCCGCCCGAGAGCAAAAAGTTCGGCTGAACGAGGAACCCCATCGGGTCCGCCCGTTCTTTCAGTTGATCGAACTGAGCCAGCACATCAGGCGCTTGACGCACCGTCTGCGCGGAGGCGATGCAGGCAAAGAGCGTGGTCAACAGAAATGTGGTGACGTACTTATGGAAAGTCATGATCAAGTCTCCAGAGCAACGCGCGCAGATACGCGGTACCAGGCTTTTGAACAAAGCAACTACTGCAAACTGACAAGAACCAGCACAAGTCCTTTGCCCGATTCAAGACGAGACATCGCTTTACCTAGCACGGCTCCGTTCGCCTGTGCGTGATCTCGAACTTTCATCGCATGACCTGGCGTCGGGGAAGTTGTCAGCAGGTCACCCGGGACGACGGGGCCAGCGGCATCTGCGTCGACGTAGCACCACACGCGGCCGACATTCGCAACGGGCATTGCGCCGTCGGCGACTGTGCCCGACTGGCCAAGAATCAGGCCCGGTCTGACGCCATCCGCGCCAGAGATGACGCCCGCGACTGTTCGCTGATACGCACCGGAGGCGACGCGGAGTTTTCCGACTTGTTCTGGATCAATTGTGACGACCATTCCAGGCAGTGGATGGACATCTCCTGTGGCTGCGATGTCATAGTTTTCCGCAACATCGGCGCCGCCGTCGATTTTCAGAATATTGCAACGGATCGCGCCTTCCACTTCTAGTTTCTCTGTCGGGTTGCTCGTGCCGATTCCAACGTTTGTCGCGCCGATGTCAGTCTGCAGCAACAGCATGCCTCGGCCGCCACTTGCACTGACATACAGATCGCTGCCAGGAGCTTTCATGTCAACTGCTGCGCCCGTTGTGAAGTTCAGGATTGCGTTACCATTGCCATATCGCATTGTTCCGGTGACATGCAGTTTGGCCTGCGGATCGACAGTTCCGATGCCCACATCGCCCTGAGAATCAACCGTGATGCGAGGTCCGCCGCCGGATATGTCGTTGAGCAGCAACTTGCCCGCGCCTTCTCCGTTTGCGCTGCCCGTGGTGATCATCGCAAAGTGCCTGCCTCCCACGGACGTGTTTTTCATGTTCAGCCACGCGCCGATCGTGCTTGCGCTTTCGACTTCAAGCACGTTCTGATCAGCACCTAACACGTGCAATCGAGATGTGGGTGCCGACTTGCCGACGCCCACGTTCACCCCGTTCGTAATCACATTCGGAAGACGTGCGGCTTGATAGGCGTATGGGGTTGGGGTGACTGCTTGACGAGGCGTGAGCGTCACAAAGTTGCCCACGTTTGACGGAGCTCGAACTCGAATCGCAAAGTACTTCGCTCCGCCGTCAAACACGGCCGAATTCCCGAACTGAAGCGTTGCAGTGAACACACCGTTGTTGACCTGAACGTTTGATGCAAACGCCGAGTCGAGGGAGGCCCCGCCGGTGGGCGAAGCAAAGACGTCGACCAATAGATCAGCAGTGCCTGTATAACCCGTTCCATTCTGGTTAAGTTTTCCTTGATACGTCATTCCAAGCGATTGCTGGGCCAATGCTGAGCCACAGAATGCAAGAAAGGTCGACGCAACTCCGATAAACAGATGTGAACTGTACATGTGTGGATCTCCAAAGGGCCGCACGACACCAAGCCTGCCTTGCCAATATGAGACGCGAGAATGGCAGCAATCAGCCTTTGGAGAATTGCGAGATTTCTTACAAAAGCGATATACGTACAGTTCAGGCGGCTTTTAGGGTGTTTCTAGTACGCAATTCATGAGTGGGCAACAGCCAATCCCCGATCTGGCGACGGCAGAGCACGACGAAGCGTCGAAGCTGATTCCGATCGTGTATGAGGAACTTCGGCGAGTCGCTGCGAGCTTGCTCAGGCGTCGCGTGCCGCTGACGATTCAGCCGACGGCTCTTGTCCACGAAGCGTTCATGCGTCTCGCGAAGGAACGCAATAGTTGTTGGAATGATGAATCCCATTTTCGAGCGGTGGCGGCTCTGGCGATGAGACGCATATTGATTGATCATGTGCGCGCACGAAAGTCCCTGAAGCGAGGTGGGAACCGGCGAGCGATCACCATGGACGTATCCATGATCGCAGCGGGTGAAGCTTGCGACGTGACTGCTCTTGACGACGTGCTTGCAAAGCTTGAGCGAGAGCATCCGCGAATCGCGAAGCTCGTGATCTATCGCTTTTTCGGCGAACTTTCGGTGGAACAGGCTGCAACGCGTTTATCAATTCCTGTTTCTGCGGCTGAAGTCGACTGGCGATTTGCAAAGGCTTGGATCAAACGCCATCTGACCGGAGCCGCAGCATGAGCCCGGAAGAGAAGGCGAACCACACTCGTGAACTTTTTGGTCAGGCGTTGGAATTGCCATCAGCAGAGCGTGATGCGTTTCTTCAGAGACAATGCGCCGGCGATGAAGCACTTTTGAAAGAACTGTGCGAACTTCTGGATCTCGACAGCACCAACAATGGTTTTCTGCAAACTCCTCGCGCGAGCATGGGTTTGGGCGGAATCGAATGGCTTGCAACTGAGCTAGCGGCTGAAGAAGCACGCAACGAATGCGTCCCGCAGAACATTGGTGGATTTCAGGTCGTTCGAGAGATTGGCAGGGGTGGCATGGGGATTGTCTACGAAGCCAAGCAGCACGATCCGGAGCGGAGCGTTGCGATAAAAGTTGTGCACCCGGGCGTTCTGAGTCCCTCGACAATTCAGCGGTTTCGACAGGAAACTCGGGTCCTCGCACAACTCAAACACCCGGGGATCGTGCAGGTCTTTGATGCGGGGAGTACATCATCCCAAGACGGTGTGCAACGCCCATACCTCGTCATGGAGTTTGTTGAAGGCACAACGATCCGTGACTTCGTTCGACTGAAGAACCCATCGATTCGCCAGAGGCTCACGTTGCTTGCGATGATCTGCGATGCAGTCAATCACGCGCACCAGCGCGGTGTGGTGCACCGGGACCTGAAGCCGGACAACATCTTGATTGAAGAGACCGCCCAACCTCGGACCGGAGTATCACCGATCAATCCGAAAATTCTGGACTTTGGTGTGTGCCGATTGATGGAAGCGGATCAATCATCAACCCCCAGAACGATGGTGGGCCAGGTCGTGGGAACAGTGCCGTATCTCAGTCCAGAGCAGGCTCAGGGCGACATAAGCCTCACAGATACTCGCAGTGACGTGTATTCACTGGGCGTCATTGCGTACGAGCTGTTGTGCGGAAGTCTGCCGTTTGAAGTTGGCGACAGACCTCTCTCGCAAGTCATCGCGACGATCCAGAACCAATCCCCTATCAGATTGGGTGACATGAATCCTGAGTTGAGGGGCGATGTCGAAACCATCGTGCAAAAGGCGATGTCGAAGGATCCGTCGCAGCGTTATCAATCTGCGGGTGAGTTTGCTGACGACATCCGACGATATCTTGCAAATGAGCCCGTGTCGGCACGCCCTCCGAGCTTGACGTATATCGCCGGTCGATTTATCCGGCGTCATCGCGTGCTCTCGGGGATAGTCGCCGCGTCGCTGACGATGCTTGTCCTTTCGCTGGTGTTGATCACTCTGTTTTGGTCGAGGGCGACGACAGCACGGGCCCAAGCCGTGTGGCAGAATTATGTGGCAAATATGGGCGCGGCTTCCCTGTCAATCGCCGAAGGCGACATAGCTGCAGCACGCCGCCAGCTTGAAGCAACACCTCTTGAGCATCGTGGATGGGAGTTCGACCACTTCTGGTCCAGGCTTGATGACAGTCGCATGCAGTCAGATCCGGAAGGAAAACCGCCCTTCTCGGTCGTCACGCTTGACGACCCAACTGCCCTCATTCTCTTGTCTTCAAACACGATAGTGCGTCGGTCAGCTTCCACTCCGCATCAAGAACCTGAACGGCTGGATGATCGACTGCGCCTTTGGTACGGAGCGCAGGCCTCGCGGCTGCCAGAAGATTGCTTCATACATCAGCGCACGATTTCTTGGCTCGACTCGAACGGACAACTTGTATCAAAGGTCTTTGCCGATCTGCCGGGCGAAAGCCTTCGAGTCTCCCGCGCGCGAGTTTCGCAGGACAAGTACACATTGGCATTCTTTGGGATCGAACCACACGACGTGAATGTTTTTATCGCGAATCTGCAGCGTGGAACGGTGGTCAAGTCTCCTCGCCAACCTGACTTGTGGCCCAACGGACTCGCGATCACTTCGGATGGACTTCGCGCGGTGTACGGGGTGAGCAACGCCGTGGACGCAGATTGTGGGCTATGGATAGTGGATGCAAACGACGGAAGCGTCATCGACAAGTTGCGAGGTCTTCCTTCGAAGCCATTTTCAATGGTTTTCGCTCCTGATGGTCATCGACTGTATTGCGTCATGCAGAACGGAGCCCTGGACGCGTGGGATGTTTCGAGCGTCCCGGGGAAACTTCTTGTTCGTCGGGACTTTGTTCATGACGGTTCTATCAACCTTTGCGTTAGTCCTGACGGCAGCACCCTCGCGAGCGGATCACGTGACATGCTCGTGCGTGTATTTCAAGCGGAGACACTCGAGCATGAGTACGACCTAAAGGGTCATGGATCAGAAGTTCGTGATGTTTGCTTCACGAAGGATTCAAAGTCTCTCATAAGCACAGACACCGATGGAAGCTTGCGTGTGTGGGACGTACGACGTCCACCAGAACGCCCAGTTATTTTGCGTGGCCACACGCACTTAGTGCATCCGATGGCAATCTCTACGCAGCGCAATCAGCTAGTGACGGGAAGCTGGGATGCGACGGTGGCTCTATTCTCGCTAGAAACAGGCGAGCGAGTTCGATCGGCACCCGTTTCTCATTATGTGATCGGCCTGAGCTTGTCTCCGGACGAAACAATCATTGCGACCCGTGAATTTCTTGGACCGACTCGGATTTGGAACGCAGAGACACTGACAGAGATTGGCCGTCTTGATCAGGAAGTGAAACGATTGGACCAGCCACTCTTTGACTTGACTTCAAAGCGATTAGTTGTTGACATTCATCCTGAAGAAGGCACCATGGATGTGTGGGACTTGCGCACGCTGGTGACGACTGTGGTTCCTATGAAGCAACTAAGCGACTTCGTCGGGCCGGTCCTGAACCACTCGGAGAGCCTTATTGCCTTTGGTGCTGGAGAGGAAGGTCGCCCGGGTATTGCAATTCGAAACTACGAAAGCGGCGAACTAGTGTTTTCGCAACCAGCTCGACGTAGTGCTGTCGAAACCGTTTCATTCTCTCAGGACGGGAAGTTGTTTGCCTCCCAGGATCTGAACAATCAAATTCACATCTACGACGCTCGCACAAAGAAGAAATTGAAAACGTGCAAAGGACACTCCAGCGAAGTATTGTGCACAGTTTTTAGCCACAATGCAACTCGCCTTTTCAGTGCGGATCTCACTGGCACTATTCGCATTTGGGACGTTGCGACCGGCTCTGAGGTCGGGCAGCTCCGTGGTCACCAATCGCACGTGCGTCGGCTACTCATCTCGGCTGACGGCCGAAGTCTCATTTCCGGCTCTCGCGACGGGACCGCTCGTGTGTGGTCGGCTCCTTGACCGCTGCTTGTGTAGATCGACGTGACCATTCTTTGGTGCATCGACATCATTCCCGTAGCGGACGCACGAACGACGCTCAGTGCAGAAGTGACGTGTCTATCTCAGTATTCTCATAGATGTCTACTTGAATGGGCTGCCATTCATGAGTGACACGTACTCGCCTGTCCCATACTTTCGACGGGCGCTAGGGACGACTCTTTTGATACCTTGATGCGCAGGTGTTGTTTCACTCCAATGGTTTCGCGGTATTCATCAGAGTTGCTTTTCTAGCTGGCGGCTGATCCGCACGCAGCGCCCGTACCCGGACCCGGAGAATTCCGACGCGGGCAACCGCATCGAGCGTTTCTACTCCGACGGCGCCCGGCAGATTCAGGAGCGGGTTATTGTGCTTCAACGTACTTCCACGGTACAAGATGTAGGTTCATGACACATCGCCCAGTCTTTACACCGAGACGCGAGCGAATCAGAACGACGTCAAAGCAGCATGCGGAAAGTCTCTCGATCTGCATGCTTCGCGGTCATATTAGCCGCACAGCGAACAAGGGCCTTCGCTGAATTGCAGCAGGAAAGAGTCGATATCGCATGGATCAAAGAGCGATCCGTCGTTATTGAAGTCAATATCGTTGCACGTCGCGCTCGCGGGCACGCACGGGCCTTCCGAATACACGCTGAGGAACGCATCGATATCTTGCGGATCGAATAGTGACGAGTCGTTGTTGAAGTCGATGGAGTCGCACATGGATCCTCGGGCCTTGAGCACGAACCCAGAGACGTGGAATGCCGCCGTAAAACCCCAACCGGCGATCCATCCTGGGTTGTTGATA
>CAZEZV010000159.1:0-9396 GCA_964516725.1 uncultured Phycisphaeraceae bacterium | reverse complement strand
GATCGTCGAGACCGGCAAGCAGATGCTGATGACGCGCGGCTCGCTCACCACCTTCAGCATCGCCAACGACGTGGCGAAGTACTTCGCCATCATCCCCGCGGCGTTCATGAGCACCTACCCCGCCCTGGGCGCACTCAACATCATGCGGCTCAACCCCGAGACCGCGATCCTGTCGAGCGTCATCTTCAACGCGCTCATCATCGTGGTCCTCATCCCCCTCGCCCTCCGCGGCGTCAAGTACCGCCCCGTCGAAGCCAGCCGCCTGCTCGGGCACAACCTGCTCGTCTACGGCGTCGGCGGCCTCATCGTGCCGTTCATCGGGATCAAAGTCATCGACCTGGTGCTTCAGATACCGTTTGCGTCATGAACCTGACCATTGTCCAACTCCAGCCGTCCGACGCGCATCACATCCCCGCATGGGCGGATATGCGGGCCGCCCTCTGGCCGGAAGAGGACGCGGCGGCCCTCCGCGTCGAGGCGGATGAACTGCTCGCCTCTGGCGAATGCATCGTGCTCCTCGCGCAGCACCAGACGCGAGCGATCGGGTTCATCGAACTGACGCTCCGCTCGCACGTCGAGGGGTGCGACTCGTCCCCCGCTGGCTACATCGAGGCGTGGTACGTCGCGCCGGATCACCGCGGCCGCGGCGTGGGCCGAGCGCTGGTGCACGCCGCCGAGCGGTGGTGCCGTGAGCGAGGGTGCTCGCATCTCGGCTCGGATACGGAAGTCTCCAACGTCTTGAGTCAGGCTGCTCACCGCGCTCTGGGCTTCAGCGAACTGCCGCCCATCATCTGCTTTTACAAGTCGCTCGCATCGCCAGAATGAATCTCCTAAGGCCTTCACCATGCTCCGACCAACCCTCGTTCTCTTAGTCCTTCTCTCAGTCATCACCGGCGTCGTCTATCCGCTCGCGATCACCGCGATCGCCCACGTCGCCTTCGCCGACAAAGCGAACGGATCGATCATCACTTCTGCTGAAGGCACGCCCATCGGCTCATCGCTCATCGGCCAGGAGTTTGGAACCAGCGACCCCGCCGCCGCCCCCGCGCACGCCAAGTGGTTCTGGGGCCGCCCCAGCGCCACCGGCCCCGTGCCCTATACCGCGCTGCATCTCGACAAAGGCACCGGCTCCAGCGGCAGCAACCTCGCCCCGACCAACCCCGCGCTGCTCGACAACATCAAGGCCCGCCTCGCCGCTCTCGACGCGGCGGACGCAAGCGTCGGCATCATGCGCGTCGCCCCCGGCTTAACGTCGCGCACGACCGCCGTTCCCATCGACCTCGTAACCGCCTCCGCCAGTGGGCTTGACCCGCACATTTCCCCTGCCGCGGCGCGGTACCAAGTCTCCCGCGTCGCCAAGGCCCGCGGCGTGACCGAGGACGCCGTTCGCGCGCTCGTCCGCCAACACACCCAAGGCCGTGCCCTCGGCGTGCTCGGCGAGCCCGTGGTGAATGTGCTTGGCCTGAATCAAGCCCTCAACAACGTTCAGCGGTGATGTTGGCGACTGCTCAATACGATTGATCTGTATATGCCATCGATGGAGCCCAATCCAAGCCCGCAAGCGACCGACGAGGTCTTGAACCGCTTCAAGCGTGAGCATTGGGCCGCCGCCGAAGGGGCGTCGGTCGTGGGATCAACTCAGCCTCGCGGCCGCCTCAAGATATTCTTCGGCATGGCCCCGGGCGTCGGCAAGACCTACGCCATGCTCGCGGCGGCCCAGCGGATGGCGGCGCAGGGCGTCGACGAGGTCGTCGGCGTCGTCGAGACGCACGGGCGGGCCGAGACCGAGCAGATGTTGCTGGGGCTGGACATCATCCCGCGGGTGAAGATCGAGCATCACACCTCGCAAGCCGCAAGCACCACGCTGCATGAGTTTGACGTGGACGCGAGCGTCCGGCGGCGGCCCGACATCCTGCTCGTGGATGAACTCGCGCACAGCAACGCGCCGGGCGCACCGAGCGGCAGGGCCAAGCGATGGCAGGATGTCGACGCGTGCCTAGCCGCAGGCGTCAACGTGTACACGACGCTCAATGTGCAGCACCTGGAGTCGATCAACGACGTGGTCGCACAGATCACGGGCGTGAAAGTGCACGAAACCGTGCCCGATCACGTCTTCGACGAAGCCGACGAGATCGAACTTGTGGACCTTCCGCCCGATGCGCTGCACGAACGGCTGAAGGCGGGCAAGGTTTATCTGGGCGAGAACGCTGTTCGCGCAGTGGACCCCAGCGATGGCTTCTTCCGCAAGGGCAATCTGACCGCGCTGCGCGAAATCGCGCTCCGCCGAACAGCCGCGTGGGTCGATTCGGAGATGCGCCGGTACAAGCAGGACCGGGGCATCCGCGCTGTCTGGCCCGCGGGCGAACGGATTGTGGTCGCCGTGAGTCCCAGCCCGATGTCGGGCAAACTGGTGCGGGCCGCCAAGCGCATGGCGGCGGGGTTGCACGCGGACCTGATCGCGGTCTACGTCGAGACGCCGCGCACCGCCAACCTGTCCGAGCGTGACCGGGAGCGGCTTGTTGCGAACATGCGCCTGGCCGAGTCGCTGGGGGCAACGACGCAGACCATCGCAGGCGACAACGCTGCAAGGGAGCTGATCGGTTTTGCCCGCTCGCGCAACGTGGGCCGGATCGTCGTCGGCAAGACCGCGCGTGCGCGTTGGAAGGAAGTGCTCTTCGGCTCGTTCATCGACAACCTGATCCGCGAGAGCGGCGACATCGACATCTACGTCGTCCGAGGCGACGAGGCCGCCTCAGGTGTGCCCGAGTCGGTGCGAAGCGCCGGTCGTGGCAGTACTCGTGCCACAAAGCCGCCCGCTCGCGTTGCGGGCGAAATCGCGGCCTCGGCGGGCTTGGTCGCGGCGTGCGCTCTGCTCGGGCTTGCGTTCTATCGACCCCCGGATCTTTCCGAGGAGTCACTCATCCTCCTTGCGGGCGTGGTTGTGAGCGCGCTGTGGTTTGGTCGGCTCGCGGCCATCGTTGCCAGTGTCCTGGCGGTGCTGGCCTTCAACTACTTCTTCACCGAGCCGCGCTTCACGCTGAGCATCAACGACACCGGCTACCTGATCACCTTCGCCGTCATGCTCGCCGTGGGTTTGGTCGTCGGCACACTTGCGGCCCACGCACGAGAGCAACGGCTCCGGGCCTGGTCCCGCGAGCGGACGACGGCCGCTCAGCACGCGCTCTCGCGCGAGCTCGCAGCCGCACGCGATATCCGCAGCGTGGCGGCGATCGTCGCACGGCATACGCACGATCTGCTCCAGGTTGATGCGGTCGTTGGTATTCCCACTCCGCTCGAAGGCGGGAGTTCCGCTTCAAGGCCCAGGGGGCTCGATGTTGCTGCCGCGGCGGGCCTCGGTGGTCCGGATTGGTACTCCGGCGAAGGTGAGGAGCAGGCGCGCGAGCGCGGGGTGGCTCAGTGGGCCTTCGACCGCGGCACCACTGCGGGGCGCGGCACATCCACGCTCCCCTCGGCTCAGGGCCGCTATCTGCCCCTCGTCGGGAGCCGCGGCAGGGTTGGAGTGCTCGGTGTCCGGGCACAAGTGAAGGATGGCGTCGATACCTTCGACTCGGCCCAACTTTCCACGCTCGAATCGATCGCGTCTCAAGCCGCCTCGGCGCTGGAGCGAGTCGCCCTGGCCGAGTCCGAGCAAGCCGCTCGCATCAACGCAGAGCGCGAACGTCTTCGCAGCGCGCTGCTCAGTTCCGTGTCGCACGATCTCCGCACGCCGCTCGCAAGCATTACCGGCGCAGCCAGCACATTGCAGCAGGCGGACGCTTCGCCAAACTCGGCGGAACCGGGAGGCGTCGGCATTGACGAGCAGACTCGCGCGGCCCTTTTCAGAACGATCGTCGACGAGTCATCCCGCCTCAATGACATCATCGCCAACCTCGTGTTCGCGACGCGACTGGATTCCGACTCGGTTGACCTGCGGCGTGAGTGGACGACGGTTGAGGAGATCGTGGGATCTGGGTTGGCACGCCACCGCGATGCCCTGGCCTCCCGACCCTTCCGCGTTCAAATTCCCACGGACATGCCGATGATTCACGTCGACAACGCGATGCTGCCCCAGGTCGTACACAATCTCGTCGAGAACGCGCTCCGCTACACGGCCCCGGGAACCGGGCTCGGAGTCTCAGCGTGGACCAGCGAGACCAACGTTGTCGTCAAGGTCTGGGACGTGGGTGCCGGGCTGGCTGATGATGAGTCCTCGAGGGTCTTCGAGCGCTTCTATCGAGGCCGCGCCAGCAAGACGGTCGGTCCGAACCCTCATGCGGCGACATCAACGGGTATGGGCCTCGGCCTGACGATCTGTGAGGGGATCATCCGCGCGCATGGCGGACGCATCTGGGCCGAGCCCAACACCCCGCGAGGTGTGGCGTTTCTGTTCTCGCTGCCGGTCAACCATCCGCAACCCGCGCTGCCAGCCAAAGAGGACGCGGCCCAGGATCGGGGTGCGACGACTTTGCCGGCAACGATCGACAGCGGGCAGACCGGGAGCAGTGTGCCATGAACGACTCGATTCCAGGTCCGGCACGTGCGCAGCCCCTCCAGGCCACGCCGCCAGCGCACATGCCCCTCGTGCTCATCATCGAGGACGAAGAGCCGATCCGCCGCTTCCTCCGCGCCACGCTCGAAGCCAACCACTACCGCGTAAAGGAAGCTAGCACGGCCCGCGACGGAACCTTGCTGGCGGTGACCACCTACCCGGATGTAATCCTGCTTGACCTAGGCCTTCCCGATGGCGATGGCCTGACCGTCACCCGCACGATTCGTAAAGAGTCGCGAACCCCCATCGTCGTCCTCTCCGCGCGCGGACAGGAGAGCGACAAGGTGGCCGCCCTCGATGCCGGAGCCGACGACTACCTCACCAAGCCCTTCGGCGTCGGCGAACTGCTCGCACGCCTGCGGGTCGCTCTGCGCCATGCGACCGCAGCTTCAGGTCCGGGTTCCGCCGGGAGCACAGAGGCGCCGCCGTATGAATGCACCGCCGACGGCCGGACCCTGCGTGTGGACCTCACCGCCCGACTGGTCTTCGTCACCGACCAGGCCACCGGCCCCGAATGCCCCGGACGACGCGAGGTCCGCCTCACGCCGATGGAGTTCAAGGTACTGGCGTTCATGGTCAAGCACGCGGGCAAGGTGCTGACCCACCAGATGATCCTCAAGGAGGTCTGGGGTCCGCAACACACCAATGACGTGCAGTATCTCCGGGTGTACGCGGGAGAGTTGCGCAAGAAGCTGGAGGTCGATCCCGCCCAGCCACGCTTTATTGTCACCGAACCCGGGGTTGGCTACAGACTCTCCGTCGGAGGTTTCGCATAGGCCCTGATCGAAGTTGACATCACAGGACACTGTGCCCGGCCAAGAACGACCACCTGAGAGCTTCACGGTCCAGCGCACAATCTCGCGGTTTCAGAACACTGAAGAAGCTGCATCCTCTCGGAAAAAGTCTCCCACGCTCTTCCAAAAGCTTCCGGCACCTAAGCTGCTCGATCATCCTGCTGAAACAGGCGGACGGATAGGCTCTCGGCATGCCCTCGTTGTGCTGCGCCGTGTCAACCTTGTTTGTTCGCACAGGCGCAACGCGATCGTCACATTTTTTCCTCCACCTTCCACACCAACAACCCCCTCACTCGCCGCTCCTCGCTCACCTCAAACTCTCTCCGAACATCCTCCATCTCTTCCGCTCTCAGCGGCGACCAACTCTCCGACTGAATCACCCAGCACACCTTCGCGTCGTGCTGCACCATCAACCGACGAATCGCCAAAGCCACATCGTCCACCGTCGCGTCTGCCGGAGCCATCGGCAACTCAATCACCCGGTCGCCCGGCATGTAGTACCGCATCGCAAGCAACGGCGTCCGCGACACGACAAGCATCGGCTGCATGTCACTTCCTTTTGAAAGATGGAGAAGGCTCGCCGCGCTGCGCCAGTCAGGCCGGACGTGTTGCGAAATCGTCGCACGCTCGTTGTTCCACGTCATGAACGCTATCGACGAGAGAAGCCCCATCGCCAACAGCCCCCATCGTGACACCAACACCAAACTCTTTCTCCGCAGCGAAGCCATCCCCACCCCAAGCGCAATCGCCAGCCCCGGCATCATGACCAGCAGATTACGCTCCTGATAAATATGCAGGTGAGGGTTGAACAGCTTGACCACTTCGCTCCCGACAAACGTCATCACCATCGGCGCCAGCACCGAAATCAGCACCACGCGCCCCGCAGTCGACTGTCGTACCTCGAGCCAACCAACCACCAACGCCGGCGCAACCACCGGCGCGAACAGCACCGCCGCAACAGGCCAGTTGCTCCGTGTCGTCACAAACAACCCGTTCCCCGACGAAAAAAACACGAGCACCAACCGCAGCGGCTCATGCACATGAAAGTACCGAAGATAATGCCGATCCAGATCATCCAGATGTGCCGCCTTGAAAAGCAGCAAAGGTGAAACGAGCAACAGCGTCCCGCCGACGCACACAAGCGCCGCAGTCCAACCCCGCCGACGCTCTGAACTTCGCGCAAGCAACACCATCCACGCGATCCACGCCGCAGGCAGCACCAAGAGGGCCTGAAAATCAGTCCAAATTGCAAGCGCCCCCGCAATCATCGCATACACGACATTCCGCACCGACAACTCTCGCGCCAACACGTCCCACCGCCACAGCGCAAGCGCCGCACACAACACCGTCACCATGTTGTTCTTCGCCTCGCACGAGTAGTACGCGTGTACCGGGTTCACCACCAGCCACGCCGCGCTCCACCACGCCGCACGCTCGCCCCAGTGCGACTTGCACCACACCCACACGATTCCAATGACTCCAGCACCCGCGAGCAGCGTCGGCACGCGGATGCTCGGCTCGCTGTCGCCAAACAC
Organism: uncultured Phycisphaeraceae bacterium; assembly: GCA_964516725.1. Taxonomy (GTDB): domain Bacteria; phylum Planctomycetota; class Phycisphaerae; order Phycisphaerales; family UBA1924; genus BJHL01. The sequence goes on along the minus strand of CAZEZV010000159.1, from coordinate 2,518 downwards.
GCGAATCCAGAGGTACATGAATGCGTTGTACAACGGATTATGCACATCATGCAGCAACAAGTTCTTGATCGACGCCGGATTCAGCACGACAAACGTGCGAAACGCCTCGTCAAACCAGAGGCTGCGAAAGAGCAAGGGCAGGCGGAGCGCAAACCATGCGACGACAAGCAGTGCAAGCAGCAAGAGCCTGCGCTTTCGTTCGCCTTTGGTGTCAGCTGTCGGCAAGTCTGAAAGTATGCCGTGAGTTTCGACGTGCGCCAAGCATCTCAAATTGCGCAGGCGAGTGCCGTGCGTGATTCACACAAGGCGCGGCTTCCTGAGCTCGATTCGCGCAATATGCTGTTGGCCTTGGCTTTAATTTCACTTCTCATTCTCGGTGCGATTGCATACTGGCTTGCGCTCGTCGTGTGGACAGTGTGGCGACTCACGCACCCGCCTCGCCGGACATTTGGCGTCGCGCTCGCACAGGGACGGCCGACCGACCCGTCGAAACTCGTTTCGAGCGCGGGCACGCCCCGAGAGTTTGAAAGCTGGTCGATCCGCGCTGATGGGTGCGAGTTGCCCGTGTGGGATGTGCGGGGTGATGACGCGAACGGACCCGTGCTGATCCTGACGCACGGCTGGGGCGATTCGAGGCTTGGCGGGCTGTCGCGGGCGCATGCACTGTTGCCTTGCGTATCGCGATGCTTGTTGTGGGACATGCCCGGGCACGGCGATGCCCAGGGCGTGTGTGCGCTGGGTCTGCGAGAAGTTGCAGCCCTGCGGGTGTTGCTGGAAGCCGTCAGCGCACGACGCAGCGGATCAACGCAAGACGACCCCCGCCCAGAGAATGCGCAGCGGTCAAAGGTCCGGGTCGAGCCACCAGCAGCGCCGCGAATTGTGCTGCACGGTTGGTCGCTCGGTGCCGGCGCATCGCTCGCGATGGGTGCATGGATGGCGTCGCAGGCGCAGTGGCGGGAAAAGTTGGTTGGCGTGATCGCCGAGTCGCCGTATCGCGTGCCGCGAACGCCTGCGCAGGCTGTGCTTGTGATGCAGGGGTTGCCATGGCGATTGACTCTGGGACCTGCGCTGGCGGTGGTGGGGCTGTGGAATCGGGCGGGAGCAAACTTCGCAAGCGGACGCTCTCCGGCGACGCGCGATGCGGAACTCGCACTCGCGATCGGCGAGTTTGATCGAGCGTCGATTGCCACCAAGTTGGGAGCGGTGGGGGTGCCCGTGCTCGTGATTCACGGCACGAGCGACTCGACATGCCCGATTGCAGATGGCGAAGCGATTGCAAGCGCAGCGAAGGGCGAGTTCGTGCCGATCGAGGGTGCGGGGCACTTTGGGTTGTGGACGGATCCGCGAAACATAGATGTGTGCGCAAACGCCGTGCGAGAGTGGTTGAACGCGAAGAAGTGAGGAGTAGTTTGGTGAGGCGCGGTGATGAGAGGCGGGAGAAGGAACTTCAATACAGAGAACTCCAAGAGCACAGAGAGAAGAGATGTTGGATTGATCCGTTCTGACCGCGATGCCTTCTCTGTGCTCTCTGCGCTCTTTGTGTTGAATCGGATTCAAGAACGCGTTCACGTGGTGTCTTTCCAGTTGCACGACTAAACTCGCTCATGCACCGTTCTTTCAAGCATCTCGTCGCGTTTCTGACTCTATCGTGTGCCGGTTCTTCCGTGTGCTCCGCATGGGACGGCGCGGGCCACCGCATGGTCACACGAGTCGCTCTGGATGGTCTTGATACCTCCATGCCCGCGTGGCTGAAGGACCAGGCGAGCGTCATCGCGATGGCCGACCAGGCGCAAACGCCCGATCGTTGGCGGAGCGTGTCGGCGATGAGCGTCCCTCAACTAAAGCACCTCAACGACCCCGATCACTACATCGATCTTGAGGACCTGCACGACTTCGGGATGGACCTGCGGTCGATGCCCATGCTGCGGTATGAGTATGTGAAGGCGTTGACGGCGGCCCGCGCCAAACCCGACTTCGCGGGCGAACCGATTGACCCGAAGAAGGACTTCGCAAAGACGTTGGAGTATCCAGGCTTCCTGCCCATCGCAACGCTGGAAACGTACGGCAAAGTTGTGAGCGCGTTCAAGTCGGTGCGCTCGCTTGAGGCGATGAAGGACCCGACGCGCGAGCCGCAGATCGAAGCGGCAAAGTGGAACGCGCGGATTCACATCGGGCAACTGAGCCACTATGTTGGCGACGCGGCCCAGCCACTGCACACGACGCGCCACCACCATGGGTGGAAGGGCGAGAATCCCAATGGCTACACGACGGAGTACGGCATTCACCGTTACATCGACGGCGAGGTTCTGAAACTCCACAGCATCGGTGATGAAGACTTGAAGCCAAAGTGTGACTTCGGGCGATCGATTTCGACGAGCGAAGTCTGGAACGAATCGCTGACGCACATCGAACGCTCCTTCAAGGAAGTCGAGCCGCTGTACCAACTCAAGAAGTCCGGCGAGATGGAGCAGGAAAAGGGCAAGGAGTTCATCGTGGCTCGCCTGGCGGACGCGAGCAG
>CAZEZV010000158.1:0-9414 GCA_964516725.1 uncultured Phycisphaeraceae bacterium | reverse complement strand
GACGGATGCTCGCCGCAATGCATCGGAAGCAACGGCGCTTCCGTGGGGCAACCCTTTCCCGCTGACTGATGCTGACGGCAACGTGCTCCGCGATCGCGGGCTGCGCGTTTCTGCTACTGGAACCGGCCGCCTGCACGGCACGGGCGACACCGACCTCTTCCAGTTCACACCGCCCGTCGACATGCTGATGGAGTATGACGGGAACAATGACGACAACGGCACGTCGCTCTACCTTGGCGGCGGATTTGACATTCAGGGCCGCGGCAAGAGCGTTCCGAATTATTCGCGAGGCGTCGTCGGCTTTGATGGCGGCGACGTCTTCATGACGGGCTTGCAGAACATTCGCGTCGTCGACGGTGTTCCTGTCCAAATGGGCTTTGTTGACAATCCGCTGACTCCTGGCACCAACGGCCCGGTCGTTCACTCATCGTTCGATTGGCAGCCATTCATCGGCGAAACGACCACGCGGCCGCGCCGGCTCGTGGTTGGCGGCGACTTCATCTATCGCGGGTTCAATGCGTTTGGCGAAGTTGAAGAAGTCAGCAACCTGATGGTCTGGGAATTGATCGGCGGGCGGTATCAGTGGAACTCCAACCTGTCGCCCACGACATTCATCGGCGGAACTGACGGGCCGGTGTACGCGCTTGCGCAGTACAACCCGACCGGGTTTGATCCAGATGACGCAGACCCGCTGCCGGCGATTCCGGATCCGGGGCAGTCGTCCTTGTACATCGGTGGCGACTTCGATGCTCCGGGCGACAATCTGGCGGCCTTCAACTTTGTTGATGGATGGTTTGAGCCTGGCGATCCGGACGCTCCTTTGACGGACGTAACTGCTGGCCCGGTTCGCGCGTTCGCGCTGTATGATGCTCCGGATGCAGGCCCCGGGCGAGAGTTTGTAGACAACGAAGATCCAGAGCCGGACGTTCCCGCCGTGCCGGATCCGGGCGATCCGCCTCTTGCTCTTTATATCGGCGGCAGCTTCAATCAAGGCCTGATCGGCTGGAACGGCAACAACCGTTACACGCTCGGCATTGGCAGCGAACCTGTGGATGAAAATGGCGTTCCCACGGGTGAAGGCACACCACCACCGGTTGGCAACATCAACGGTTCTGTTTATTCTCTCACAACGTACACGATCGATCTGGATGATTACATCGACAGCGACGGGACCATTCTCGATCCAAGCGGCGATCCATTCGCAGGCACACCACAACCAACGGACGACGCACCGGTGGAGCTGCTGTTCATCGGCGGCGACTTCACGGGCCGTGACGGCTTTGATTCGCCGGGGCTGCTCGCGTGGGGCGCACCGCGCCCCATCATCATCGTCGAAGGTCAGCCCGCGCCTAACGTCCCCGAAGCACTGGAGTATTCCCCCGCGCTTGAGTTCCTCGACATGGCCCTGCCGATCTTCGGCACGGTGCATGCGCTTCAGCCGTGGACGCCCGCGCAGCTCAACGTCTCAACGGGCACGCCCACGCAGTTCCTCGCAATGGGTGGCGCGTTCTCGTCGGGCGACTTCGCAAACCTTGCTCTCTTTGCGCCCAATTCTCACCTCGCAGTCGAACTCACCGGCGCGCTGGCGCTGGGTACCGACGGTCCCGTCTACACACTCGCCGCGTTCCAGGACGACGACGAGCCACTGCAGGAAAACACGCTCGACAGCGGCAGCCCGAACGAAACACTCTACATCGGCGGTGCATTCACGCAGGTGGTCTTCGATGGCGACCCGCCCATGGCCGCGAGCAACGTCGCGTACCTGAACGCAGTCACCGGCGACGGCCCCACGCCCGACGACAGCTTCTCATGGGGTGCGCTGCCCGAGGGCGTGCAGTATGAGACGGATATCCCGGGACGTACCGCGTCCGTGCGCACGATCGCAACCTTTGACGACGGGCTCGCGGGCACGTGGGATCGCAACGATCGCCCGGCGACACGCCTGGGCGTGGAACTTGTCGGCACATTCGCCGATCAGGCCGACTTCACGATCCGCATTCTGGATAGCAACTTCACTCAGGTCTTCCCGGGCCAGGGTGGACAGGCTCTTGGTGTTTCCAACCTTGAAGAACCGCCGGGCGACGGCAACCCCGACAACCCGGGCATGCGAGATCCATCGATCGGACGCACCAACCGCATTCAGGGTTACGACGGCATCCAGCTTGTCGGCGGGCAGGTGTACTACTTCTCCGTCGAGGGGACCGGCACTGGGCGGTATAGCTTCAACATCACCGCGGACGCCGGCGCTCGCCGCGTGAAGCTCAATCGCGACGGCACGCTGACGGAAGATCAGACATTCGCGCTTGCGGACATCAACACGACGCTCGCCGCGCTGCCCTTGGCGTTTGGAGCCAATTCCGGGCAGATCACCGGCATCATGGCCGACGAGCAGTCCCGCGAGGGCGACTTCAACAACGGCATCCGCCGCTTGCTTGGTCCCTTCGGCGATTCGGACTTGCTCGTTGATCGCTCGTCGGGCGTTTCGCTCACGGAAATGCGCCACCTGCGAGAGAAACCCTCTGACCGCACGGCATCCATGCTCCGCGGCGGGCAGGGCATCATCTCCGACATCAACGACACCGATCTGTACTTCTTCCGCGCCGCGACCTCTGGGTTTGCGGAAGTCCGCCTCTCGACAGCGGCGATTGAAGATAACTTCCAGCAGACGGAAATCGACTATCGCGTGTCGTACCCGCCCACCGCTGGCAACGGCGCAACGGTGATCAGCACGCGCAACGTCACGCTGCCGCTGGACACCCCCCCACTGACCTACGAGAGCAACCTCGACGGGTCGATCCGCGTGTTCGGCAACGACTTCTCGCAGATCGCCTACAACGACGACAACCCGGCGTTCCAGTACAGCTTCACGGGCGACCGCATGACGTCGCGCTTCGCGACCGACGAGAACGGCGCACCGGTCACGTACCAGTTCAACTCGCGCGACTCGCGAGTCGTGTTCCCGGTTGTCGCGGACAACGTGTACTTTGTTCAGGTCGAGAGCTCGCAGCGCTGGCGCTTTGCCAACCCGCCTGAGTTCTACGACAACATTCCAGACACCGTCGATCCGCGTACACCCAACGTCGATCCCGACATCGACTGGCGCTACGCCATCGGCTCGTATCAGTTGCTCTTCAACACCATGGCCGAGCAGCAGACCGACCTCGAGAACGGGCAGGTCGTGCTTGACGATCACATCGACGTGCTGGGCAGCGACGGCGCCAACGCGCCGTTCCTCGCGACACCTATCCCGATCGGCGATGATCCGCAGATCAGCGGCTCCAACGGGCACGGCGTCGCCTCAGGTTTCATCAACAACACGCCCAACAACCCGATCGACGTCGACTTGTTCAAGTTCACCAACCCGGGCTCCGGCAACATCATCGTCACACTCTCGCGTGCCAGCGGTTCGACGCTCATCGCGGACCTGTCCGTGTTCCGAGAAGGTCCGCAGGATGTCGGCGACCCAACCAACCTTGGCAATGGCACGCTCCAGATCATCACCTCTTCGTTCCCGGGTGAGGAGTTCTACATCCAAGTCACGGGCGTGGCGGCAAGCGAGGGCGGCTATCGCATCGACGTACAGACGTTGCCCTTCGCCGACGACTTTGGCAACAAGTTCCGCTGGTGGGAGGCGACGAACATCGCCCTCGAGGACGCATCGGGCGTCGGCTTCATCGCCGGGCGCATCGAGGTTCCGGGCGACACCGACCTCTTCAAGTTCCAGTTCCCCGACTTTGACCTCATCAACGTCACGGTGCGCACGCTCGACCCGACGCTGCGCCCGCGCGTCACTGTGTACGAAGTCAGCGAGAATCCGCTGGGCGGCGGCGCGATTGCGCATCCGTTCTACCTTCAGATCGCAAGCACCAGCCGGACCGTCGCGCCTCTCCCGGGCACGACGGAAGTCACGGTCCGCGCGTCGGTCTCGCCTGATCGCAGCACGGCGTTCCCGCCGCCAAACGATCGCGTCTACCCCAACTACTTCATCGTGGTCGAGGGCTTTGATCCGACGACGGATCAAGGGCGCTACGAGCTCACGATCAACTTCGGCGCGACCGACGACCACGCCGACGCCGTCCCGCTCGCGGGCGACGCGACCTACGACATCTCGCAGCTGGCGTTTGCAACCAACATCACGATCGACGCACTCAGCGGCGCAGGCTCGCGCAGCGGCAACGTCGAAATCTCGTCCGACACGGACCTCTTCACGTTCGAAACACCAGCCAGCGGCCCGGTGTTCGTGAACCTGGCCCGCGCACTTGGCAGCAACTTCCGCGGGCGCGTCTCGCTCATGGACGGCGCGGGCAATCTTCTTGGTACGCGCGGCGTGCTGGGCGACGACAACTCGACCAGTCCGGTCACGGCTTCGGTGCCGTTCGTCTCCCGCGGTACGCGCCTCTACATCGTTGTTGAGCCCGTCACCCCCAACGTCAACACCGCCCCCATCGGCACCTACACCCTCAGCGTTTCGACGCCCTCGGTTGACGACCACGCCAACCAGAGCGAGTTCGCCCTCGCTACCCCGATCGCGATCATCGCGAGCACGGGCCGCGGGCAGCTTGGCGGCTCGAGCGTCGGCCCCAACAACCCGCGCATCAACAACGCATCCGATACAGATCTCTTCTACTTCTTCAGCATCGCGCCGGGCTCGCACACCGTTTCGGTCAACCCGCTTTCCATCACATCAACGGGCCTGCGCCCGCGCATCGAAATCTATCAGGCGGTCTTCAACTCCCAGGGCACGGAAATCGCACAGAACCTCATCGGCAGCAACGATGCAGCCAACGTGCTCGACCCGGCGACGTTCACCTTTAACGTCACCAGCGTCCTTGCGAAGTACTACGTGCTCGTGCTGCCGCTCGCGGGCAGCGCAGCCACGGGCGAGTACCGAATTTCCATCCAAGGTCCGATTCCGACGGTCCAGCCCCCGGGCACGGACACGGGCGAGATCGACTTCAACGCACCGACGACTCTTGTCCTGAACGATCGCACGGGCGATGGCTCGACGCTCCGCCAGGGCTCGCGCCCGCAGTTGCCCGAGATCAATCCGTCGGGTGATCGCGACCTCTTCAGCTTCACGACCGTGGCCCCTGGCCGCGTCTTCATCCGCCTCTCGCTGCCCGACGGCTCGACGCTCCTGGGCCGCATGGATGTCTATCGCCGCAACGAAGATACCAGCGTGTCGCTCATCGGAAGCGACGAAGTCAACAACTTTGGCTCCGCCGCGAAGTTTGACTTTGCAGCACCCGCCGGACAGACCATCTTCGTCGTCGTTGACGCTCCGGGCGACTCAACCGGGTCCTACACGCTTGAAGTTGACACGCAGCCGCTGGTCAATCAACTGGTCTACCCCGAGGGCTATGCGACCGACCTCATCAGTGAGTTCATCCCGATCGTGAACCCCAACCCGTTCCCGATCAACTACACCGTCAAGCTCTACTACTCCTTCGCAGACATCAACGGCGAGCGTCTCGTCGACACCTTCGCCACTCGCACGATCGGCGCGAACACTCGCGACGGCGTGACGATCAACGCGCCCATCGGCGGCACGATCGTTCAGGAAGGCCCGGTCCGCCAGAACGTTCCGTACTCGCTGGTTGTCGAATATCAGTATCCGACGACGTTTGTCAACGGTCTGAACCAGGTTGTCCCCGTCGATCCAGCGACCATCCAGCCTCTGGGTGCCACCCTGTCGCATTACGACTTCGGCAGCAGCACGGGCGATGCGTTCACAAGCCGCGTCTCGGATCGCTGGGCCTTCCCGCGTCTGGAGCGTCAGCCAGGCAGCACGCTCAACTACGTTGTTGTGTGGAACCCGCACGACTTCGCGGTGGACATGCAGCTTGTTGCGTACATGCAGAATGGTCAGCAGATCACGCTGCCCGGCAACGGCGAATGGCGTCGCATCGATGCCAACCGCCGCCAAGGCTTCGGCATCGACGACTTCTCGCAATTGGGCACGGGCATCTTCAGCGCGATCCTCACGGCTCGCGTCGCGCCAGAATTCGATGGCTCGACTGACCCGGCAAAGGCCGCGGTCTTCGAGGGCATCGTCGCGGCGGTCAGCGCATACCGCGTTGGGGCAGGGCAGGAAGCCGCGTTCGGCGCAATCGGCGACGCAGACATGGGCAGCCGCAAGGGTGCGATCACGAATCTCACCCAGGGCAACGGCATCACGTCTGAGATCGTCATCTTCAACCCCAACCCGGACCCTGCGAGCGTCACGCTCAACAGCAAGTTCATCCGCACTGGCATCACCGGCTTCTCCCGCGTGATCCAGGTCGGCCCGGGAAGGTCAACCGTCGTGAACGCGTCCACGCTGGGCATCACGCCCGGACAACCCGTGGGCATCACCTTCACGAGCAACATCGACGTATCCGTTCAGTCCGTCGAGTTCCAGCGTGGCGATGCGGATTCCGCATCACCTCGCTACGCGGCGGGCACGCGATTCCTGTTTGGCGACGCGTTCATTGATGCACGCACGGCAGGCCGCTTGTACTTCGAAACTCTGTGGATCTACAACCCCACGAACACTGTGAGCACGATCGATGTCAAGCTCAACTTCTTCAACCGCCCGAGCCAGCCCACGAGCACGATTACGATCAACGTGCCCGCCAATGGCTTCGGCGAGCTCCGTCTCCACGAGCGAGCTGAAATCCTGAGCAGTGGCGGCCCGACCTGGTTCGCCATCGACGCCACAAGCCGCAACAACCTCCCCTTCATGATGACTATGGAGCACTACGACCTGTTCCTGGGTGGCGGCTGGGCAGCATCAGGCGTGCCGTACGGCATCCAGGTGCCGCTCGAGCAGATCCGCTAATACAACGTCGTTTAGAACTGGCGAACAAAGTAACCTATCAAAAGCCTATCAAAGAACCCGGCACCGCGCCGGGTTCTTTCTTTGCGCCTCTGGACATGGCAAACCCGCCTTCGCGGGCTGATTGATGTAGAACTATTGCCTAATTTTTCGTATTTAAGCAACAACCCGCGGACCTCTTGCGGAAATGCTTGACAACCGGCGTGATTTGTGTCATACTGGTCGTGACGGTTTGAACTTTTCCGACACTCGTTTTCGGCTTTGGAACTGCCGCTGACCTGTTCTGGGTCTCATGCCAGTAGCCCGGGCCATGCGAAGCAGTGTCTGTCGCTGAATCGCGTCGGAAAGAGTGTCAGAATCGTTTGCCGAGCACGAGTAACTTGTGTTGAGCGGTATGAGTTTCTAGATGTGTTGCAGTTTTGTGAGACGTTGATCGGCGAGTGCATTCGCGGATGAATTGGCTTGAGGATTGCTGCAATGGTTTGAGAAACACATGGAAAGCAGATACAGTATTTGGAACTGATGAAGATTTTGGAACTGCTGACGTTTGTACTTGTAGAAATTGGGGATTGAACGCTTAGGCCCCTGACGCGAAACATCGGGATTCCTGTCCGCCCGATGGCTGCGATGAATAGGTAACGAGTTGATCCGCCGCGGATCAACCAATCCGGACGGGATGTCCTCACCGGCCCAAAGGCACGACGCCTTGATCGCCGGTGTTCTGGAGAAATGCTCCATGCTCACGAGCGTGCGTAGCACACATCGCGTCCCTCTTACCCCGACCGCAAGGAAGGGTTTCACACTGATTGAGCTGTTGGTGGTCATCGCCATCATCGCGCTGCTCATCAGCCTGCTCTTGCCCGCCCTGGGCAAGTGGCGGCACGGCGGGCGGCAGCTTGTCTGCTCAGTCAACCTGAAACAGTTCGGCACCGCGACGCACACGTACGCGGCGGACTTTCAAGACAAGATTTTCTCGATGACCTGGGTTGCGGGCCAGCAGCCCAGCGGAGAATTTTCCGGCGACATCATGAACGGGTACGCCAGCGTGGGCGATGACCTCGCGGCCGCGGCACGTCAGGCGGTCAACATCATCCGCCGTCGCTGGGGGGAGGACACCTTCCCAGTTCCCACACTGTGGATTCCACAGGTGCTCTACTCACACTTGGTGCTGCAGGACTACCTCGACCAGCGCCTGCCCGCCAAGATGGTTGTCTGCCCTGAGGACCGCTATCGCCTTCAGTGGCAGGATGTTCAGAACTTCCGCGCAAACGCATTCCTGCCGTACCAGGAAGATGCATCTGACAACATCAACTGGCGCTGGTCGTTCAGCTCTAGCTATCAGGTCGTGCCCGCGTCGTACTCGCCCGACGCTGGCAACACCGTTCGTCAGGGCGGAACGCACCGCACGTACGGTGGCCCAGTGACACCCGGTGTTCTGGGCAAGCGCAAGATCACCGACGTGCGTAGCTTCTCGCAGAAGGTGCAGATATTTGACGGTCAGGCCCGCCACTTGTCCATGAACAAGCGCGAGTACCACTACGCGTTCCCCACTGCGAAGCAGCCCCTGCTCATGTTCGATCAGTCTGTCAACAACTTCATCTCCAACCGCTCAACGCTGGGCGGTACCCCGCCTGCGAACCCGAGCGATGCTTGGGTCGCGCAGACACTGGGCGACTATTCAGCAAACCGCTCAGATTGGGAAGCGCCGGATGACGGCTTGGCTCAGCTCCAGCGCCACGGCCGCTACCAGTGGACCTACGGCGGTCTGAAGGGCATCGACTTCACCACAACGAAGGAAGACGCTCCGATCATCCTGACCGCAGGTGTTGACCAGCTTTATCGTGCTCGCCCGCCGTTCTAATCGGTGGTTGAGTTCAAAAAATGTTCCTTCAAGAGCCGACGAAGAGTCGGCTCTTTTTCATTTGGATAGAGCATCTTTCTGTGCCATGACCGTTCACTCCAGCATCAACTTGACACATCCAGTACACTATGAGTTGCCCAAAGCGTTTGATTGCCCGATCCTCCCCTCCCCCCACCCCCCTCCGATCACCCTGGACAGGAGCCTGCGCATGATTGCCTCGAAAAAACTTGCGTCCTTCCGCGCCACTCACTCCTCGCCGCGTTGCGCGTTCACGCTTATCGAGCTGCTTGTTGTGATTGCCATCATCGCCCTGCTCATCAGCCTGCTGCTGCCCGCTTTGGGTAAGTGGCGCTGCGGCGGGCGGCAGCTCGTCTGCTCCGTCAACCTGAAGCAGTTTGGAACCGCGACGCACACGTACGCGGCGGACTTCCAGGACAAAGTTTTCTCGTTCACATGGACTGCGGGCTCGACACCCTCGGGCGAGATCGTGGGCAATGATCTTTTGGGCGCTGGCGATGACCTCGCCGCCGCTGCGAGACAAGCCGTGAACGTTATTCGCAAGCGCTACGGCGAAAGCGACTTCCCTGTGCCGACTGCATGGATCCCACACGTTCTCTACTCGCACTTGGTGCTGCAGGACTTCCTCGTCCTGCGCCTGCCCGCCAAGATGGTCGTTTGCCCCGAGGACCGCTATCGCCTCCTGTGGCAGGACGTACAGAACTTCCGCGCGAATGCA
>CAZEZV010000157.1:0-9465 GCA_964516725.1 uncultured Phycisphaeraceae bacterium | reverse complement strand
TCCCGCACGCCTGGCCGCCTCAAACCCAAGCCCGATCTCCACACCCTTGATCGCCTGAATCCCCATCACGCTATACGCCAGCCGCGCATCCAACTTGTCCCGCCAATCCATGCAACTCCCAAGCCCGATCGGCAGCCCGAACACGTGGCATTCGACGATGCCGCCCGCCGTGTCCTTCGCGAGTTTGGTTTCGTGAATGACTTTCTTCTGCTGCTCACTCGCCGCGGCATCCGGGCAATACGTCTCGCTCGCATCTCGCATCGACTTCAGTTGCTTCCAATTGGCATCCGAAGCCTGCGCATTCGTCGCGACACTCAAGATCGATCGAACAAAACCAAGTGACTCAATCCCAAACTCTCTCAACAAACACCGCGCCAGCGCACCCGCCGCGACCCGCGACGCCGTCTCACGAGCACTTGCCCGCTCCAGCGTGTCTCGACAATCCGTCGTCAAGTACTTCACACTCCCCGCAAGGTCCGCATGACCGGGCCTGGGCCGAAAGATCGGCGGCGTCTTCTTGTCGTCATCAAGCCGCGAGTCGTTATTGCGAATCAAGAAGGCTATCGGCGCTCCCGTCGCAAGCCCCTTGCGCACGCCTGCCAGCACCTCAACCTTGTCATCCTCCAGTCCCATCCGGCCGCCGCGTCCGTAGCCGCCCTGCCGGCGCGCGAGTTCGCCATTGATGAATCCAACATCTACCGCCAGCCCCGCCGGAATTCCGGAGGTGGTGATGAGCAATCCTGGCCCGTGGCTTTCGCCGGCGGTGATGAAGTCGAGCATGCTCGATGATATCGGCGGTCGCCGCCGGGTAGATCGGCGGTCCCCCGCCGATTCGAAGTCGGCTGAGGTAAGTGAAACGGCGAGACGGTGAGACATTGCATTTCGCTTCACCGTGTCACCGGTTCACTGTCTCACCGTCTCGAAAACAAGCACTCCCTGACGGTCGGGCTACATGTCAACCGCGTCGCAGCACAATCGACAGCAGCGTGATATCCGCCGGCGTGATGCCTTCGAGGCGTGCGGCTTGGCCGAACGTGCGGGGGCGGAAGCGATGCAGGGACTGGCGCGCTTCGGGGCGGAGGTGGGTGATAGCGAGATAGTCAGTTTCCGGCGGCAGCGGCTTGTGCTCCATCTCGGCTTGACGGCGGACTTCGGCGTGTTGGCGGATGATGTAGGTCGCGTAGCGGCGCTGGGCGTGGACGAATCGCCAGACGCGTTCGTCGAAGCGGATTGCACAGTGGGCGAGTGGGCCGGCGAGGGAACGTTTCAGGTCTGCAACGTCGAACGATTGGCCCCGCAGTAGTTTTTCGACGGGTTGCCCTTCGTAGGTTGTGGCGTCGATGAGGGTGTTGAGTTCGGCAGCTTCGCGTTCGAATTGAGCGTTGCGATCGATGCGGAGATTTCCGAGCAATGTGTTCGACAGCAATCCCAGCGACTGCGCGAGGGGCGTCAAGCGATGCCACGCGTTGTCGCTGCGGAGCAAGAGTCTGTGCTCGGCGCGGCTGGTGAACATGCGATAGGGTTCGACCGGGGTTTTGGTGACGAGATCGTCCATCAGCACGCCGATGTAGGCCTGGTCGCGGCCTAGCGAAAAATCCGATTGCCCGAGTGCGCGACGTGCGGCGTTGATGCCAGCGACTAGGCCTTGCGCGGCGGCTTCTTCGTAGCCGCTGGTGCCGTTGATTTGGCCGGCGAGAAAAAGATTCTCCACGAGCTTGGTTTCGCCTGTGGTGCTGATCTGGTGCGGGCGCACCATGTCATATTCAACGGCGTAGCCGTAGCGAAGAATTTCAGCAGCTTCGCAGCCCGGCATTGTGCGCACGAGTTTGTCTTGCACATCGGGCGGCAGGCTCGTGGAGATACCGTTGCAATATACCCAGTTGGAGGCGTGGCTTTCGGGCTCGAGGAAGACGCCGTGGGAGTCGCGCTGCGCGAAGCGAACAACTTTATCTTCGATGGAGGGGCAGTAGCGCGGACCGGCGGACTCGATCTGGCCGGTGTACATCGGGGCGCGATGGAGATTGGCGCGGATGGTGTCGTGGGCGGATGCGTTGGTTGAGGACATGCGGCAGGAGACCTGCGGCAGCAGAGGGAATGTGGGACACAGAAAGTTGCTTGCACGCCACGCGTCGAGCGATGCGGCGGTGTGTGAATTGGTGTTGCCTGTGCGCCACCAGGCAGAGAGACTTGACGCGCGATCATGGAGCCGAAAGCGCGAGCCATCGGGACGAACGGCATCATCCTCACATTCGACGCTTGCATTGCAATCATCGTCGCTTGTCCCAACGGCTCGCGCCGTCGGCTCCAACCCGCAAGCGCGTTCCCTATTCAAGTCGCTAAACGCCTGCGGCGCATCATCGCCCGCCTGCTCATCAAGTTCCTTCCACATGATTGACTCACGCTTGAGACGAGGTGGTGTGCCCGTCTTGAGCCGTCCCAATTCAAACCCCAACTCGCGCAGTGAATCACTGATGCCGTGCGCCGCCGATTCGCCATGACGCCCGCCCGGTGTTCTTTCTTCGCCCGTGTGCATGAGTCCCCGCATGAACGTGCCCGTCGTAAGAACAATCGCGCGTGCGTGCAGGAGGCGTGTTTCTGTCGGTGCTTTGATAATGACACCAGTCGCCTTGTGATTCTCGACGATGATGCGATCAACACTCGCGCCGATGACTTCGATCTCAGGCCGCGACGCGATCATCACTTGCACGGCCGCCGCATACGCGTGTTTGTCACACTGCGCTCGCGGCCCTTGCACAGCCGGTCCCTTGCTCTGATTGAGCACTTTGAACTGAATACCCGTCGCATCGGTTGCGAGGCCCATCAGTCCGCCCATCGCGTCGATCTCGCGAACGAGCTGGCCCTTGGCGAGGCCCCCGATGGCGGGGTTGCAGCTCATCACGCCGATCTTCGTTGGGTCGAGGGTGATGAGGGCGATGGTTCTGGCATTGCTTCCCACGCGGGGCGCGGGGGTACCCGGCGTGGGGCTGCTCAGCAAGTTCGCAGCCGCCCACGCGGCTTCAACGCCCGCGTGCCCTCCGCCGATCACGATGACCTCGTACGTCGTGGAAATCACAAGGGATCATATGAATTGGCCGCTGGCATATCGCCTCTCCCAAACACTTTCCTGATGGCGCACGAACGGGGTGCGATTCTGATAACGAAGCAGCGATAGCTGTCATAAGTGACACCAATTTCGCTGAAGACCCGCAAAAAGCGTGCATTACAGTTGCCATCCGCGAGTCTTCGTGTATGTTGGTACCGATGGCGGCTCGCTGGGGCCGAACGGTCATTGTCGAACGACAAGGAGAAGAGAAGATGAAGTACACAAATATTGTTGCGTTGGTGGTCATTGCAGGCGGGGTGAGTTCGTCGATTGCACAGGCCGACGTCATCACCGAGTGGAACCAGCAGTTGCTTGATTCGGTCGCCGCGACCAGCACGCTGCCGCCCCGCGCGTCGCGCATGATGGCGATGGTGCACACCGCGCAGTTCGACGCGGTCAACGCAGTGGCGAACCAGTATCACTCGTATCAGGGCTATTTGCCCTGCCCGGTTGGAACGAGCAAGGAAGCTGCGGCTGCTCAGGCGGCACGCGACGTGCTCGTGAACCTGTTCCCGGCACGCGCGGCAATCTTCGACGCCCAGTTGACGACGCACCTCAACGCGGTCGGCGCAGGCCAGGCCCGCACTGACGGCATCAACCTCGGCCAACGTGCTGCGACGGGCATCTTGAACCTGCGATCCGCCGACAACAGCGGTAACAACTTCGTGTACAACGGCGGCACCAACCCGGGCCAATGGCGTCCTACGGCTCCGGCGTTTGGGCCAGCTGCGCTGCCGCACTGGGGCACAGTCACGACCTTTGGCGTCAACTCATCGACACAGTTCATGCCGGGTCCGCCACCTGCGCTGAACAGTGCGGAGTATGCGGCTGCCTGGAACGAAGTGAAAGACCTCGGTAGCGCAACCAGCGCGACTCGCACGCCGTATCAGACCGACACCGCGTTCCTCTGGCGCGCGGGTGGCGGAACCGTCACACCTCCCGGCCAGTGGAATCAGGTCGCGCAGCAGCTTGTGACGGCCAACAACCTGCCCATCGAGCAGAGCGCACGTACATTCGCGCTGCTGGGCATGGCGGTTGCTGACGCGGGCATCACATCGTGGCAGACGAAGAACACATACGACTTCTGGCGGCCAATCACGGGCATTCAACTGGCTGGGCCCGACGGCAACAGCGCTGCCGGTGCTGATCCGACGTGGGCACCGTTGTTCGCGACGCCCAGCTTCCAGGCGTACACGAGCGGCCACAGCACGTTTTCGTCATCCGCCGGCGCTGTGCTCGCGGCGCTGTTTGGCGACAGCGTGAACTTCACGGTGACGGGCGACGGCCGCACCCGCAACTACACAAGCATTGCAGACGCGGTCGGCGAAGCTGGCATGAGCCGCATCTACGGCGGCATTCACTGGCAGTTTGACAACACTGCCGGCCTCGCTAGCGGCAACGGCATCGGCAACTGGATCTTTGACAACTACCTGCGAGTTCCGACACCTGGCGCGGCGACGCTGCTGGGGTTGGGCGGGCTGGTGGCGATGCGTCGGCGTCGCACGGCGTAAATAAGTGTGATTGCATCAACAAGAAAAGCGACGAGCGTAGTGCTCGTCGCTTTTTCTATGTGGAAGTGAAGTGCTGTTCGCCCGCCTCGGAGAGGCGGGGTTCCTGTTAAAGTCACTCGCCGCAGGGTGTGCATGGGCCCTCGCTGAAGACCAGCAGGAAGCTATCGATATCGCACGGGTCGAAGACCGACGTGTCGTTGTTGAAGTCGATGTCGTTGCAGGTTGCGACAGCAGGGACGCACGGGCCTTCGCTGTACACACTCAAGAACGCGTCGATGTCCTGCGGATCAAACAGCGACGTGTCGTTGTTGAAGTCGATGGAATCGCAGGTCGGCGTGTTGTTGCAGACGGTGCCGCGGATCGTGAGGTCGTCGATGCCGGCTTCGGCGACGTTGCCCTGGCCCAGGTTCGCGGCGATGAAGCGCAGGCGAACCTGGGTGCTTGGCGCAAGTCCCAGGCTGGAAAGGCTGAACGAACCGGTCTGCCACGCTCCGGCACCGCCATTGGGGCCAAGATTTTCACCAGTGAACCACGTTGCGCCGTTGTCAACAGAGACCTGCGCCTTGAAGTAGTCTTGAAGCGGATTCTGATTGACAACGTGTCGGCTTGCCCACCAGCGCTGATAGGTGAAGGTCGCATCATCCACTGATGAAAGATCGGTCGCCGGGCCGGTCAACACCGTTTCTCCGCCGGACATGAAGGTCGCCATCCCCGTGATCCAGGCTTTGGTGCCGGGGTCGGGTGTTGTGTCCGCGGCTGGCGCGTCCTGAGATGTTGCTGGAACAGCGAGCGTCCAGCGCCCGTTTGCCATGTGGAACACCCCGCCCGGAAGCCCGCTTTCGACCCAGCCCTGAGCACCGTTCTCGAAGGTGTTGGTGCTGTCGATAAAGGAGTCAAAGGCAGAGGTTGAATATGTGCTGCCTGCGCACGCGTTGTCGATGGGCGAGATGACTGTGCCGCCCCCGCTGGTGTTCACGGCGAAGCGGAACTGGAAGGAGTTGCCGCAGGGAATGCCCGGCAGAGTGACGTTGTAGAGTTCTCCACCGGCGGGTGTCGCGAGTACCGACGTGTAGTTGCCGGCTGAGTTGAGGCGATATTCGACGCGAATGGTCGCGGGGTCGATGGTCTGCGACCCGTTGCGCACGCGGAGTTGATACGTAAGGGGCGTGTTGCTGATCGTGAAGGTGGGAACGCCCGTGAGCACGCTGATGGACGCGCGATCATCCACGCACGGCAGTGTGCTTTCCGGAATGCCGCGTCCGATGAACGCGACGCGGATGATGCCGTAGTTTGGTGAACCATTGCCGATCTGCCCGTCGTCGTCATCCGCGGTGATGTACTCGGTCGCGGTGACGGGGTGAACAGCGTTGCCGTTCGCGTCGCCGCCTTGTGTGATCATGAACCAGTCGGTGTGCAGTTGGCGCAGCAGGTCAAGCCCGGGCGTGCCGTCTCGCGTGACGAATGCATTGCGCAGATCCCACACCAATCCTCCAAGCACTTCGCCGCAGAAGTGCCCGCCGCCCGTGCATGGGTACATGCGTCCAGCGATTCCCGGATTGCGAACCCAGGACGGGTTCTGACCTTGAAAAAAGCCCTCGCCGATGATTGGGTCGTCGTGGATGAGAATGGCAACGGTGTCAGAAAAACCTTCGCCAAATGCACCTTGCGCGAGGCCGGATGGGGGTCGGCGATTCACAAGGTAGTGCCCATATTCGTGGTTGACGACGTTGCTGAATGCAGTATTGGCGCAACCGCCGCCTGCGCTGAAGAAGTTGATGGACTGTGCGCCCGCGTCGTAAAACGCGTTGCACGTCTGGGCGAGTTGGACGTTGGTCGTGATGTTGTTGTCGATTGGCGTGAAGGCGGGCTGGCGGTCCTTCATGAAGTCGTGGGTGATGTTGGTGTGGATGAGGGCTGTCACCTGTGCGGTGCCGGCTGAGTTGTTGGCTGGAACATCTGTTGGGTTGATGTTGAGTTCCGTCGGCGTACCTGGAACAACGCCCGGGAACGTGAGGTTGATTTCCGCGCCGGCGTTGTTGTCCACGCGGCTCCACAGGCCGTTCTGCGTTGTGACGCTGAGGCTGACGGGATCTGTACCGGTCCACGGAATCGTGAAAGTGCCGTTGCGCTGCGTGTAGACCGAGACAAGCGGGTTTGAACCCACGACATCGACTCGAATCTGGTTGACACTTTCGATCGCGGCGGGGTTACTAGCGCTGGGCGCGACATTGCCCGGGGTTGCCATGCCGACGACGCTGCCGGCGATGTCAGCGTGCGAGATTTCGTTGCGCATGTGTTCGATGGCATTCGTCGCGCTGTTCACGAAGAACGTGAAGACCTGCGGGTTTGTCGGTTCCGAGCGATCCGCTCCAGTGAACTTCCACGCGCGGACCGGCGTGATGCCGCCGGCGAGTTCGTCGATTCCCGCGAAAATCACTTGCACTGGCTCCGACCATTCGTTGAACTTTGCAAAGCGTTCGATCGTTCGAACGTGATCAAGGGCTTGCTGGGCGTCGAAGTGATCGGGCTGGAATCCGTCTGCGGGGGCTGCCACAAGCTTGCTCCCAACTGACACGACATGGTGCGTGGTTGATGCAAAGTGCCCGGTGGGCGCGGCACGATTGAGCACCGTAATGCGAAGGCTGCCGCGCTCAACCGGCAGGCCATCGATCCACTGGTCGTACGCGATGACTGTGTGTTTGCCGATGCCGATGTCGCCCTGCCACGAGCGAATGAGGTCGCTGCCAACCTGGAGCCCCCCAATGCCCAGCGAAACTGAGTGACGAAGGACCCATTCGTCCGCCGCCTGCGAAGCCGACGATCCATCGTTCATCGGTGCGCCGGCGATAAGAGCAACGCGGCCGCCATCATCATGTGCGAACACACCCGGATACGTCAATTGAAGCGAGCGAAACGCATTCGCTTGTTCGCTCATTGCGTCGGCGGCGACTGCCTGACCAACTGCACAGACCAAAACCGCCGCGGTGATACCGAAGTGACGAAACGAACGACGCGCCATGGCAAGCTCCTGAGAAAACGACTGGACGATGTGCCTCGGTGCCTTGGAGGCAGAGGTACAACATCCTATCAGAAAACGAAAACTTTGCCAGACGATTCGAGTGCCAAACCAGGAAAAATCTTGCCCGGAACGCCAGAAATTCGCGCTCGACCGTGAGCAAGCGACCGATTTCGATGGCCCTGGTCCGCGTGCAATCGTGCAAAACGAGTTGAGCGCGGAGCTTTGGCTGCTTCTGCTGCAACTACTGCCCGCAAGGGGTGCATGGTCCTTCGCTGAACGCGAGCAGGAACGCGTCGATATCGCAGGGGTCAAAGATTGAACTGTCGTTGTTGAAGTCAATATCGTTGCACGTCGCAATCGCCGGCACGCACGGGCCCTCTGAATACACGCTCAGGAACGCATCGATGTCCTGCGGATCAAAGAGCGACGTGTCGTTGTTGAAGTCGATCGAGTCGCAGCAATTCTCAACCGTCAACATTGCTACATCCGAATTGCGAACATCGCCGCACTCGTTGGTGACGACGCAGAAGTACCCACCCTGATCATCTGCATCGACACCCATCAGCATGAGCATGTGGTCATTCTCGCCCAAGATCGGCTGTGAGTCTTTCATCCATTGATACGTCAACGTGTTCGCGCCGTTTGGCTGTGCGGCGACATGCAGCATCACGTCTGAGCCCGAGCACACAGTCTGCGACTCGGGTTGCTCGATGAGCGTTGGCGCGCGGACGACGATGATCTGATTACCCAGCAGCGAGTGAATGTTGCACTGGTAGTAGAAAGTGCCTGGGGTGTTTGGGCCGGGCGTTATGGTGAAGGTCTGGCCGTTCGCGGCGGGCGTGCCTGAGTATCCGGGTGCTTGGGTTGGAGTGAGCGGGGTGCTTCCGAAGCCGCCCGTGGAACTGGTGGTCAAAATGACCGGATGGATGCTGGCGTTGTTCGCAGTAAACGTGTAGGTGGTTCCTTCGCGCATGCGGAGGACTGGGCGAACAACTCCGTTGACGGTGTACGCACCCGCGATCGTAAGCGATTGAGGAAAGTTGCATTGTGCATAGGCGGGCAGCGAAACGCACAGCGTTGCAATGGCCGCGGACAAGATTCGACGTGTGTACATGATCGACCTCCGATGAGCAAAGTTCGCAGCACTTCCCGCGTATGAACAAGTGTTGCATTTTAGTGTTTAGCTTGCACAATTGGCTGGAATTTTTGCAAAGTTGCGCAAACTTCTGCGACTCGTGCGCTTGTGCCCCCATGAAGTTTAAACGGTGTACGGAGGTCAGCCCTCGGCTTTGGGCGTCGCGGCAATAATTCTCGGAGCAACGTCGGCCAGCGGTGCAGAACAAGCGTCAATGGCCTAAATCAAGCCTACTTCTCAGAACCGAACTACCCTTCCCCATGAGCATCACCTCCATTGGTATTTTGGGCGCAGGTCAAATGGGCGGCGGCATCGCACAGATCGCGGCGGCATCGGGCCTCAACGTCACCGTCTTCGACGCCTTCCCGGGCGCGATCGAAAAGTGCAAGGGCGTCCACAAAAAGTCCCTCGGCAAGTTCGTCGAAAAAGGCAAGATGTCGCAAGCCGACATGGACGCGGCTCTCGCCCGCATCAAGTTCACGGACAAGGTCGAAGGCCTCGCAGGCTCGCAGTGGGTCGTCGAAGCCGTGATCGAAGATGCGAAGCTGAAGAAAGACCTCTTCACCAAACTCGCCGCAGTCTTCACCGACGAAAATGTCGTCCTCGCCACCAACACTAGCAGCATCAGCATCACCGAGATCGCAACCGCCGCTGGCAAGTCCGCCCATCGTGTCGTCGGCATGCACTTCTTCAATCC
>CAZEZV010000156.1:0-9571 GCA_964516725.1 uncultured Phycisphaeraceae bacterium | reverse complement strand
AGATTCGGCTTTCGAACGTGTTGCAGAGCGGCTTGACTTTTCGCACCGAACTTCAGGAAGTTGTGTTGTGCTTCGAGTAGCGACTCGCGGTTTGCGCCGCCCTCGAAGGTTGGATCAACGTATTGGACATTATCGTCTTCCCAGAAGCAAACTGGGCAGATGTCGAAGGTGCCGGGAGGCGGCTCTTCAAGCGTTCGATAGCCGCAGCACGGACATGGATACTTGTAGGGCGAAATGTGATTGCTCATCGGTGCGACTCATCGTGCGAAAGTGCAAATCAATAGTACCTACCCTTGCACGATGACCTCACACAATGCTCATAGTGCTCATCCCGCGAACGCACGCGCTCTGGCGTTAATGCAGAGGTTTTCTTCGCGTCAAGCGACGGTTGGTGTCGTCGGCCTTGGGTATGTGGGGCTGCCGCTGGTGCGTGCGATGCACGCCGCGGGGTTTTCGGTGATCGGGTTTGACGTTGATGCGACGAAGATTGAGAAACTCAGGCGGGGCGAGAGTTACTTGAAACACCTTGGGGATGACTTGGTGCGGGTGTTGGCGGCGTCCAAGCGATTTACGCCAACAAACAATGAATCGCTGCTCGGGGGGTGTGATGCGGTGTGCATTTGTGTGCCGACACCGTTGGGACAGCATCAGGAGCCCGACTTATCGTTTGTGGAGAACAGCACGAAGATGCTGGCGCGAGTTCTAGCAGCCAAGACCAACTCTCCGCGATCCTCCGCTCCATCCGCGGCCTCCGCGAGTTCTTCTTCTGTTACTGCTTCAACTCTAGTTTCCCTCGAAAGCACAACATACCCCGGCACGACGCGAGAGTTGTGCTTGCCGATTTTGGAAAGCGCGGGGCTGAAGCTCGGCGCAGACTTTTTTCTGTGTTTCAGCCCGGAGCGTGAAGACCCAGGGCGGCAAGGTGTGGAGACGAGCACGATTCCGCGATTGGTTGGCGGCGTTGATGATGTTTCGACCAAGGTTGGAACTGCGATGTACTCTGCGGCGGTGCAGAAGGTCATTCCTGTTGCTTCCGCGGAAGTTGCAGAAGCCGCGAAGCTGCTCGAAAATATTTATCGCAGCGTGAATATCGCGCTCGTGAATGAACTGAAGCCGGTGCTTGCCGACATGGGGATTGATGTTTGGCAAGTGATTGACGCGGCGAGCACAAAGCCGTTCGGGTTTCAGCGGTTTGAGCCGGGGCCTGGACTGGGCGGGCACTGCATTCCGATTGATCCGTACTACTTGACGTGGAAAGCGCGGGAGTATGGGCACGTCACGCGCTTCATCGAACTTGCGGGGGAGATCAATCATCACATGCCGGCGTACGTGGTTGATCGCACGCAGGCAGCGCTCAATGACGATGCGAAGGCGATCAAGGGGAGCAAGGTACTGGTGCTCGGCATCGCGTACAAGCCGAATGTTGATGACATCCGCGAGACGCCTGCTGCGCCGATCATTGAAATGTTGATTGAACGCGGGGCGAGCGTGTCGTATCACGATCCGCATGTGCCGAAGTTTCCGGCGATGCGGAAGCATGCGATTGACTTGGCGTCGGTGGCGATGACTCCGCAGACAATAGCGAATGCCGACGCGGTGTTGATTGTGACGAATCATCGCGCGATTGACTGGGCGATGGTGGGGCAACATGCGAAGCTGCTGGTTGACACGCGCAACGCGATGGCCGGTGTCGAGGTGCGCGGGCGGGTTGTGAAGGCGTGATCTGGGGTCGTCACGGCGAACCACATTGTGATGCTGCCACGTTGCTGTGATGCTTTCTAGGGTATGTCGTAGGATCAAGAATTCTCGGAACCAGCGTGCCTCATAACTTCGCTGCCGCGCTAAACTGCTGCGTATTCGGCGCGGGTGGCAAGAATGCGGGGGATTTTTGCAGTCACGTTCACGCGGGAAGGCAAATCGACCAATACGAAAGAACGTGTTCGATCATCCGTTATTTCAATCCCTTGACTTTCGACTCTGGAGCCTGCCGGTCGTGGGCTTGCTCGGGGCGTTCTTGCTGCTCTTTGCGCAGCGAGCAAAGCCGCGCACAGGGTGCCCGCTCAAGGCGCTGCGCGGGGTTGGATTTCAGCTTGATCTTGATCCGGGCCGGCAACTGATCGACCACGCGTGGAGCATGGCGGGGTCGTGGCAGATGGTGCGGCCCGAGCAGGATCGCATGATCGCGGCGGGCAAGATGTCCATGGCAAGGCGCACGGTGCATGCGCTCGTGTACTCGGTGAAGCGGGAACATCGCTATGTGCTGCGGCGCGTTGTGATCGTGTCGACGCCCCTGCCTTCGTCGGAGGCTCCGATATTCCTGTCTGCGGCGAACTTCGATCCGCACGATGCGCGAAACGTCAAGAGCCGGGTGCGTGAGAATCCCCGGGAGGAGTTTGTGCGCCGCTGGACGATGCAGGGAACGACAGGCCCGCAGCGCGAGCGGATCATGACGCCCGGCGTGATGGGGCTGCTGCTGAACACGCCTCGGCACGTGCGGATCGCGATCGGTTCGGGCATGCTCTCGATCGCGTTCGAGGCGAGCGATGATCGCAAGGAGATCGAGCGCATCGTGCAGCTCGCGCCGGCGCTTGCGGACCTGCTGGAAGGGCAGTTGCTGCACGAAGCCGGGGTTGTGATCGGGCACGAGACGCCGGCCATCATGCAGGGCGAGACGGCGCTGGACGTGCCCGCGGCCACGCGAGCCGCGGCGTAACGCACGTTCGAAAATCACAGGCGAGAAGGCCTGTGCCACCATGCCTACAAAACATGGTTTTAGAACACACTCGGCTCAGGCATGAGATCGCCCTGCGTCATCGCTTGTGGCAGCGTGTCGAGCGTTCTTGCTTGGTCTATCGAGTATTCGCCGCACTGCGTGCGGCGCAATGCGGTGAGCATGCCGCCCGTGCCCAGCGCAGCTCCGAGATCGCGTGCGAGGCTGCGGATGTAGGTGCCTTTGCCGCTCTCGATGCGGAGGGTGAGATTTGGCCAGTGGTAGTCGATCAGCTGCATCGCGTAGACAACGACCTTGCGGGACGCGAGTTGAGGAGCTTTGCCTTCGCGGGCGAGGGCGTAGGCGCGTTGGCCACCGACGTGGATGGCGCTGAAGGCGGGTGGGACTTGGTCGATTTCGCCTGTGAAGCGCAGAAGGATGCGCTCGACTTGTTCGAGCGTCGGCACGTTTGTGATTGCAACGGGTGTCAGCGTGCCTTCGGCGTCGTCGGTCGTGGAGAAGTGCGCGAGGTCGATGGTGGTTTGGTACTGCTTGCGGTGGGTCATGAGCGCGTTGCACAGGCGCGTGGACTTACCGACCATGACAACAAGGAGGCCCGTCGCCATCGGGTCGAGCGTGCCGGCGTGACCGACCTTGATGCGCTTGGGTGCGCCAGCTTTGCGGAGGCGGGCGCGGACGTTCGCGCAGACGTGCATCGACGACTTGCCTTTGGGTTTGTCGATGAGCAGGAGGCCTTGGGGCGATGGTGTTGAGTCGGGTGAGAGCATGAGCCGTGTGCGTTTACGCAGCGTTTTGTATTGAAGGATCGCAGGAATGTAGCCCCGGGAGAGCAAGGCCCGCCCGTGGAAGCCGAAGTTTGTTCATAGCGCTCCAGTAGGGGCACGGGAATGCCTTACATACCACTCTCGCACGCGATTTGCGATTGCAAGTTGCGCCTCCCCATCACGCACAACAGCGTCTCTCAAGTTATCACAGGTCGTTCGTCACTTTTCCTCGCTCACTCCAACGACAATCAAGTCTTCCCACTTCCCGCCGTTGATGCGAAAGCCGCTGGACTTGCACACAACTTTGAGTGGCTGAATGCTGGCGTACTTCTCGACGTTCTCCGTGAGATACTGCAAGTCAGTGCGAAGAATGAGCAAGCCGTCCGGATGTTGTTTGAGCCACAACCTGGCATCTTCGTAGTCAACGATTCCAGGGCTGCTGATACGCACGGTCTTGCCTTCGCTCAGAAAAATCATGCTATCCTCATGAAAACCAATCGCTCCGATCGGCCGCGAAAGCGCTGGATCAACGCTCCGTATCGCCTCTACGACATTCCTCGCCGGCCACAACTTGGGATTTCGCGGCCCCAGCACATGCAGTATCGTCCCAAACGCAATCACTGTTGCGATGCCTGACAGCAGCAACGCACGAAGCGGTTTGGACTTCAGTGCAAACCAACCCGCGGCGATGCACAAACCAAACGAGACAACGCCGACCGTGATGCCCACCGGCAGCAACCAAAGCGGTCCGAACGGCTCTCGGCTCTTGTCCGTCGCATACCACGCAAGAAGCATTGTGCCACCGCCGAGAGCGAGTGCGCCGACGCAGGACCAGACGACGAGGCCGATGCGAGTCACGACCTGGCTCATCGGACTGAAACTCCCGGCGCTCGCCCGCAGCGTGACGCGTGCCGCGATCAACGCGAGCGCCGGATACAGCGGCATGACGTAATGCGGCAGGCGCGTGCTGATGAGTTCGAAGACGAGCCACGTTGGGAGAAGCCAGCAGAGCACGAAGAGTTCGGAGTCCTTGCCGCGCCAGAGTGGGCCTGGGCCGTCGACTTCGCGCAGCGGAATCCAGCCGCGGCGGAAAAAGTCGATGACGCCTGCGCCGGCGAGCATTGAGCCTGGGAAGAAGAGGGCGACGAGGGCGACGAGGTGGAAGCCTGGGAAGAGGGAGTGGCCTTCTTTGGCTTCGCCCGCGCGGCCGATTGTTTCATCGAACACGACGGCTGTGTAGTTGCCGTAGCCGACAGTGCTCGCGACGGCGAGCACCCAGGGGAGTGCGATGATCACGGCGACGAGCGAGACGATGAGCGTTCCAAACATGGCAGGAAGAACAACATTCTTCCATGCGTAGAACCTGAGGCCGTTTCTGGCGATAATCCATGAGACAGCGGTTAGAGACGCAACGAGCGGAGCGACAGGTCCCTTCGCGAGGATCGAGACACCGGTACATGCTCCTAAGACGATGCAGCGACAGAACCAGCGAGTTGAGAGTCGCGGTGACGTGAGAACATTCCATAGCGCCCACTGCGTGGCGATGATGGTTGTGAGTAGTAGTTGATCGGCGCGGGCTTGATGGGCGTCGATGACGACAAGTGGACAAATCGCAAGCATCGCCGCACCGAGCCACGCAGCGCGGGAGTCGAAGAGACGTTTGCCAAACGCCCATGTCAGCAACACGCTCGCGATAGTGCAGAGCGCGCCGGGGACGCGGTACATCCAGATCGCGTCATGCACTCGAGTAGGCGTGCGACCCTGCGCGGCCATGTCAGGCGTCGTGATGTCCTCTTCATGCGCCCCAAATAACTTCGCGCTGCCCGCTTGCAACCAATAGATGAGCGGCGGCTTGTTGAGGCGAGGGCGATCCTGCACGCGCGGCACAATCCAATCCCCCGTCTGCCACATCTGCCGACTCGCCTGCGCGAAGCGCGGTTCGTCGCGATCAAACGGTGGCAGCGTGAAAAAGCCCGGCAGCAGTACGGAGAGGCACAGCAACACAAGCAGCACGCCGCCGCGCCACGAGCCCGTCCAATTCCCGAGCAGAGTGAACCGCTTCGAATCACCTCGCGGCGCGTCAGCAGAGATATGATGCCCGGAACTCATGAGCGTGCATCGTAACGTCAACCCGGTCCATCTGCGAGCACCGGGGCGTGCGGGTTCGTCACGAAGTTGGATCGGGGTTTTGCAGCGTCCGATGACCGGATTTTCGGCTGGAGTCGTGCTGATCGCAGGCCTTGTGCTGTCGATTGCGGCAATCCCGATGGATCACTGGGTGATGACGCACATCGGCCCCTTCGGCGGCATTGCAAAGCAACTTGGAGGCGATCTCGCCCGCGAATTGGAGTTTGCCCAACAGTTCGGCGCGTTCACGAGCATGCTGCTGATCGCGATCGTGATCGCGATTCAAGACCCGCGCAATCGCGCGCGCGTGATCGACCTCGCCGGAGCCATCGCCTGTAACGCGATTGTGTGCTATGTACTCAAAGTGTTGATCGGCAGGCCTCGCCCACGGATTATCTTCGGCGGCGAGAACGGCCTTACACCGCAGACAGGCTTTGACAGCACATCACACTTCGCATTTTTCTGGAGCCAGTATCCGCTGCCCCGCGATGGGGACCTTACCACACCCGGCGTGCAGCTCACGCACATGATGGCGCACTCGTGGAGTTTTTTCAAAGCGATTTCGAGCGACCTTTGGTCGATGCCCTCAAGCCACGCCGCTGCGAGCGCGTGCGCGGCGGCGGTGTTGATGCGGATGTATCCGCGGCTCGCGGTGTTGCTTGTTGTGTTGTCGTTTATTGTCGGGCTCGCGAGAATCCTGTTTGGTGCGCACTATCTTTCTGACGTGGTTTTCGGTTGGAGTATCGGCTTCGTCATCGGTGCGCTCGCCATGGACACTCGCATCTTCTCCCGGTTACTGACCAAGCATCCGTAACAGCACAGTCGCGTACGAGCCTCTTGGCAGCGTGAACCGCAGCGTGCGCTTGTACCTCGACTTCGTCGAGTCGGCATCGTCGCGCTCACGTGGCGAGATGCTGAAGTTGCGAGCGTGGACGAAAAGGGTGCGAGAAAAGTTGTCGAAAGACGGGCGACGCAGGCCGGGGACCTGGAGTTGTGCGAGGCACAGATTCTCTCGTTTCATCACGCTGTCCAAGTGTGTGCAAAACCAAGTGCTTGACAAGGGTTTCTTTGAAGTTGTGTCTTCGGGTTGAGTTCGTTGCAGCGTGTGAGAATCTCTGGATGATTCGGGCGCGTGTTGAAGGTTTGAGCACAGAGTGCTCAAAGCAGCTCCCCCGATCGGTGGCACGGGGGAAGTGTCGAGTTCGGCACACGGCATCGGCAGTTGTGCGTCGATCATCGACGCAGGAATCGCGGCTGATTCAACGAAACGGTGGTCGCCAGTTGCCGCCGCCGCTATCCATGTCTTGGAAGCGAACGACGCCACGATCTCAGCTACCGTTGCGTTCCAAAGGTGCGATTGAAAACTCTCGATGCACATTTGCTGCTCGATGTAGGGCAACGCCGCGAAAGCGTCCCGTGCGGCATTCGCGTCAGAGCGACTTGCGAGCACTTCTATGACTTTGCGAGCGGGCGAACGTGGCAACGCTTGCAAGAGTTCTGCCCAATTGCCCCAGTGCGCTGCGCACAGGCGATTGGTTTCGCGCGCAATGCCCGAGTCCTTGCGGTGGGGCGTCGCGATGATGAGTTTGAGGGCCGCAAGATAGTCGCATTGAATGACGTGCCTCGCCGCGAGTGTGTCGGCTCGTTGATAGCCGAATCGCTGATCACCGAAGTAGTTGGGCATGAGCAGCGAGGGCTCATGCGACTCAGTCGCAGACTTGACGCACGCAAGCGACGCGTGGCGATCCATCGTGTCGCAGTCTTTGGTTGTCAAGTTGCGAACAACGATCTCGAACGCGTTGAACGCGATGTCCTCGGCTTTCACGTGCCGAGCGAACCAGCCTGTGAGATCAGCGGTCATATTCTGCAGGCTGACCTGTGCAGGAATCATCGCCGCTCGGGCAGCGGTTGCGATCCTCGCCGTCACGATCTGCGAGGTGCAGGCGTGCCGGTCCTTCATGCCCGCAAACTGAATGTCGGCGGCGCGAATACCAAGTTCGCGGGCAAGGGCGGCACAGGCCTGAGGGGTCGTGACGGACATTTTGACGATGTGAAAGACCGCGAAGGTGGCTTTATCCGTGCGAACAGGCGACAGGCCGTTGCCAATCGCGTCATCAAGACGCTCCCGCACTACGAAGTCTTCTGGGAATCGCCGGATCGTCATGGTGGAGGGTAGTGGGACTAACGAGAGTTGCGGCACGCGGATTGCGTCACTATCAGATCGGATTCCGTCCAGCCACGACCGCCTTCGGAGACACGCATGATTCAGGACAACACGCACGACAACTCACAATTGGGTGGCCCATACTCGTTCGCTTCGCATGAACTCAAGCCCAGCGAGTCTGTCGCTCGGCAGGAGGTCATCTCGCAGATTGTGGCGATCAGTCCCTCGGCAAGTGCGGAGTTTCTCGGGCGATTTACCAGCAGGCAGCTGCAGTCGTACCTGGATCACCTGTCCCTGACGCAAATGCCGCGTGGGGGCGGGGGGGCTCCGTGGGTTCGGCCAAAGTCGCCCGCTGTGGTCGCGTTCAAGACGCCAGCGTGAGCAACGTGCCACCGACTCCGCAAAGCCGCCATAATTCGAGCCTATGTCAGCACCTGATCTGCCGCCGCCGCCCGAGCAAGCCATTTTCGAACGGCCTCTGTACGTCCATCTGCACGTGAGCCGGGTCAAGCCTGAATCACTCGCGGGTGGCGTTGTTGTCGTTATCGATGCGATTCGAGCAAGCGTGACCATCGCGCAGGCTTTGCGGAACGGCGCAAAGAGCGTCGTGCCGGTTTTGACTGGTGAGGACGCCAAGCAAAAGGCCAGTGAACTGGCAGCGTTGGAGTCAAGATATCCCTCTTCAGGCAGTGGAGCACATCGTCCTCGCATCCTGCTCGGCGGCGAGCGTGGCGGCCTGCTGATTCCTGGGTTTGACCTGGATAACTCACCTTTCAGTTACACGCGGGATCGCGTCGAGGGAGCGACGATTGTGTTCACGACCAGCAACGGCACAGCGGGGTTGTTGCACGCGAAGCACGCGGCGAAGATCGCGGTGGGGTCGTTCTCGAACTTGACGGTTGTGTGCGATGCACTGGCACATGAGCCCCGCCCCGTCCACATTCTCTGCTGCGGCACACGCGACGATGTCAGCCTCGATGACGTGCTGGTAGGTGGCGCAATGGCTGAGCGGCTCGTCACCGCGGGTCGGCAGACATCGAGCGATGATTCATGGTCGGTTGCGATGGGTCTGTGGAGGCATGTCAAGGCGGGCGGGCACAGCGAGATCGTTCGGGCGATGGCGGAAAGCCGCGGCGGGCGGAACATGGTGAAGATCGGGCTGGCACGAGATGTAGAGTTTTGCGGCACACTGGATACTTTGCCCGTACTACCGATCTTCGATCCGGCAAACGGGCGGATTAAGTTGGCGTAGTGGCTACGTTTGGCTCGTCGCGAACGAGCGCAGCGCCGCAGCCATGCTGCGAGCCGCTTTGCCTCTATGACTGAGTCGGTTCTTTTCAATCGGGGAAAGTTCTGAACTCGTGCGCGTGAGCTCCGTCGCGACAAGAAACAGCGGGTCGTAGCCGAAGCCATCGCCTCCCGAAGGAACTCGCGGCGGCACACCGATCTCTCCTTCAAACGTGCCCCGGGCGGTCGCAATGACTTTGCCCTGATGCGCAAGCACCATGACGCAGACGAATCGGGCGGAGCGGTTCGACACACCTTGCATTTCCTTGAGGACGCGAGCGTTGTTTGCCGCGTCTCGCTGGGCGCGAGTCATGCCGGTTTCGTTGCCGTCGGTGCAGTAGTGGGAACTGATGACACCGGGTCTGCCTCGCAGGGCGTCAACTTCGAGTCCGCTGTCATCGGCGAGGGCGGGGAGGCCCGTTTGCTGGGTGTAGCTGAGAGCTTTGATGGTTGCGTTCTGCTCGAAGGTGGAGCCGGTTTCGGCGGGTTCGCGAGTGG
>CAZEZV010000155.1:0-9572 GCA_964516725.1 uncultured Phycisphaeraceae bacterium | reverse complement strand
GTCGTCGGGGTTGAACGCGACGTTGGCTTGCTTGAAGAGCGTGCTGGTGCCGGTGGCGACGTCATACCGGAAAATCCGGCTGGGTGTCGTGAAGCCCGCGAAGGAGTAGAAGGTTTCAGTATCCGTTCGCTTGCCGCCAAAGCCGCCCGCGCTCCCGATGCCCGGCAGATCGACGTTGCGAACAAACTTGCCGGCGACATCAAACACCCTGATCTCGCTCTTGGCATCGCGCAGGTAGTTGGCGAAGAAGTTGTTGCCCACCATGCCCACGCCCGTCAGGGTCGCGTCGCTCTGGGGGATCAGTTCCTTCCAGTTTGAGCGTGCCGGGTTGTTCAAGTCGATCGCGATGACGCGGCCGCGCGGGGCGTCAAGATTTGTATTGAAGTAGAACAGCGAACCGTCGTTGCCGACGTACTCGTAGCTCGCGTCCATCTCATCGAGCAACTTGTGGACGCTGCCATCGCCCAGTTTCGCCGCGTTGTTGTTCTTGGGCGAAATGTCCTTGATGTACACGCGATTCTTGGGGTCGGTGCCTTTCCAGACGTTGATGACGAGGTACTCGCCGTCTTCCGTCACGCTGCCGCCAAAGCCCCAGTCTTTCTTGTCTTCGTCGGTTTCCTGATAGACGAGCGTGTCCTGCGACTGGGGTGTGCCCAGTTTGTGGAAGTACAACTTCTGGAAGTAGTTCGCGTTGACGAGTTTGTTCCCCCCGCCTTCGCCGACGCTTGGCGCGTCGTACCGCGAATAGAAGAAACCAGCGCCGTCATTGGTCCAGCTCGCGCCGCTGAACTTCACCCAGTCAATCACGTCGGGCAAGTCCGCGCCCGTGGCGATGTCACGCACTTTCCACGTGTTCCAGTCGCTGCCGGCTTCGGAAATGCCGTACGCCATGTACTTCGCATCGTCCGTGATCGACATCCCGGCCAACGCCATTGTGCCGTCGGCCTTCAATGTGTTGGGATCAAGCAGGACTTTGCCGGCAGCCGCGAGCGAATCCGCGACAAAGTACACACTCTGATTCTGCAGCCCTGTGTTGTAGCTCCAGAAGTACTTCCCGCCGACCTTGAAGGGCGTGCCATACTTCTCAAAGTTCCACAACTCGCGAATGCGCGACTCAATCCGCTCGCGCTGCGGCACGCCGTCAAGATACCCCTTGGTCAGCGCGACCTGCCCATCAATCCACGTGCGCGTCTCCGTCGCGTCTGGGTCTTCAAGCCACCGATACGGATCGGCGACTTGCACGCCGTAGTACGTGTCCGATGCAGACTCCATGCGTGCCTGCGGATACGTCCAAGGGTGCTGTGCCATTGCCAAAGTAGTAAAGGCGGTTGAGGCGACGAAAAGGGAAAGACCGGCGGTAAGGAACACTGGTTTGCTTGCCATAGAAAGAAACTCCGACCCCCGCCCCCCGAACCACTGCGGACGATGGGGGCGAGGTATGGTACGAGCGAGGGGCGGGGGCGTTTCGGGGGCCAGAATGTGCCACCAACCGCTGCTTTGATTAGTTGCTCGCGCATTCCGGGCATGGAGCGCCAGACGGAAGGCCTGCGCGGCTGTAGCCGCATGCGACGCAGAGTTGACGCGATTTGCGAATACGTCGGCGGATCAAACCAGACATTGAATAAAGTGCGAAAGTGATCACGCTGTAAAAAGCAACGTTGAGCGTCAGTCCTAGCCAGATTGGCGTAGTTGGGAGATAGCCTGCTTCCTGCGCCGGGATCCAGTCTGGGGGGTCCCAGCCTCTAAACGAGGAGGCGCTTCTTCCATCCATGTGGTCGAGTGCGATTGCGACAAATGGCCACCCTGAACTCGTCCTTTGAACTTCGTAATTCGCGTTCTCTCCTTCAGCGATCCACATTTCGTAGCGATGACCAAACGAACGCGAACGAGCGTACTTGCTCGGCACTACCGGCCAGTCCCGATCAACGACACGCGGCCAGTGATCACATGCGACCGTTGGAAACTTCCACCAGGTGTATGTCGGTTCCGATGGCACTCCGACCGCGCATACGTACGTACTTAAGATTGCCCCCATCACACCCAAAAGAATGCAAACCGCCGCCCGTCGCATAGCGTTCCTTTCGTCAACGGTGGCCACACTTGGACAAGAACTCTATGGGTTGATCGCATCCCGCAGATGGCACAACGTCGTGGCGCAGGCTGTCGGCCTTGCAGCTGCCTGTCGTGGGCGGCGGGGGCAAGGGTGCGTCTGAGTCATTTGCAGGTCCGGATGCGCCGCGTGCAGGTTCGTCTGGACCATTTGCAGGTGCGGATGCGCCGGGCGCAGGTGCGTGCGGAGCATTTGCAGGTGCGGCTGGGTCATTTCAAGGTGCGAATGCGCCGCGCGCAGGTGCGGCTGGGCCATTTGCAGGTGCAAGTGCGCCGTTCGCAGGTGCAAATGGGCCGGACCCATGCCCTTATTGGACAATTTTGGGGTGTGATTGGGTGTTTTTGCGTGAGTTTTGCGCGAAGGGACTTGGGGGTGGAGGTCGAGTGGTCAGGACTCGCCATCTCGCAGCGGCACCGGCTCCTAGTCATTACCCGCGTTGCACTGCATACAGCACCGCCGCATGCCCGACGTACGCGATAGTCCCCTGCCGCGTCATGCCGCACTTTTCGAGGACTCGGATGGACGCCGCGTTGTCGGGCAGCACGAGGGCGGTGATGCGGGGCAGGTGCAGTTCTTCAAAGCCAAACGCGAGGCTGGCTCGGCACGCTTCGGTGGCGAGCCCCTGACCCCAGTACTGCGGCAGCAGGCGGAAGCCTACGTCCACCATGTCGAGTTCCTTGAGGTGCTTGAGGCCGCAGAACCCGATGAACGTGTCGGTCGACTTGAGCACGCAGGCCCAGCGACCAAAGCCAGCGCCGCCTCGATCTTGGTCAAAGTCCGGGTAGCGCTCGATCGCGTCTCGTGCTTGTGCAACGGACTGGAGCAACGGCTCGCCGGTGTAACGCATCACGGCTGGGTGGCTGTTCAGAGCGAAGAACGCGTCGGCGTCGCGTGCTTCCATCGCACGAAGTCGCAGCCGGGGTGTTTCTGGGCCGAGCCAGTAGCTTCGCATGAGGTTGAGTGTACGGGCATGCAGCCGATAGAATCGCCCATCGCTGACCCCGCACCGCCATCTCGATCCGTTGACGACACCAACGCCGCTGAAGACACGCCGCCGGGCGTTACTGGCGTCGGCGCACTTGCCGGTGCCATCCGCGTTGTCTCCGGTCTCACCCTCGTCTCCCGCTTCGCCGGCCTCGCCCGCGACGTCATCACTGCCCGCCTCTTTGGCGACGGCGTTCTCGGCTCGGCCTTCCGCGCGGCGTATCTCATTCCAAACGTCTTCCGCCGCCTCTTTGGCGAAGGCGCGCTCTCAGCCGCATTCCTGCCCGAGTACACGATGCTCAAGCGCGAAGATGCGGAGAAGGCGAAGGCTCTCGCGAGCGTTGTCATCTGGAAACTCACGCTCGCGACGGGCGTCATTACGGCGTTGGTCGTCACGGTCCTTGCGTTGCGTCTGTTTCTGTTCGCGGCAAAGCCCGATACCGCGCTCTCGATCAAACTCATGCTGCTCATGCTGCCCATGATGCCCGCCGTGTGCTTGACGGCGATTTTGGGGGGCGTGCTGCAATCGCACGGGCGGTTTGCGATCCCCGCCGCCGCGCCCATCGTGCTGAACTTGTTTCAGATCGGAGCGGGTATTCCCTTTTACTTCGCCGCGACCAACAAGGGCGACGAAAACACGCTCGCCGCATACATCGTCGGCGCCGCCGCACTCATCGCGTCTTGGGCAACAGTGCTCTGGAGCGCATGGGCTCTGCGTGGCAAAGTGAACTTCACGCCTGCACGCAAAGATGGCAGCGGTGGGGGACTCAACGCTCGCGAGCTTGTGGCGGACTCGCTCGCGAACGTAAAGCGTCGCTTTATTCCAGCGATGCTGGGCCTGGGCACGCTGCAACTCAACACCATGCTCGACACGGTTGTTGCCATGTGGCCCAACTGGATTGGGCCGACGATGTTTGGCAGGCCTGTGCCGCTCGATCTTGCGTCCAACGGCATCGTGAGCTACACGCAGACGCTCTACCAATTTCCGCTGGGCGTCTTCGGCATCGCCGTCGCGACGGCGGTGTTTCCGCTGCTGTCGCGCTCGAGTGACAAGCCCGCGGAGTTCGCTGAGCACTTACGTCGCGGTTTGCGGCTGTCGCTCTTCATCGCGTTGCCCGCAACTCTTGGATTGATATTGGTGCGTCACGAACTGGTCTACGCAGTCTTCGGTGGCGGCAGCAAGTCCTTCACGCCGGAAGGGCTCGAGCGAGCCGCGGCTGTGCTGCTGGGCTTCGCGCCGGGCGTGTGGGCATACTCACTCGACCATGTGCTGACACGCGCGTATTACGCGAAGGGCGATACGACAACACCCATGCGAATCGCAATGGGCTGCGTGCTGATGAACGTCGTGCTGAACTTCACGCTCATCTGGTCGCTCCGCGAAGCGGGGCTTGCGTGGGCCACCGCAACTAGTGCGTTGGTGCAGTTCTGCGCGCTTCTCGCTTTCGCACCGAAACGACTCGGCGTCTCACCCTTTGATCGCAGCACACTCGCCGCGTTCGCACGCATCGCCATCTGCGGCGCGATCATGGCAGCATGCGTCCTCCTCGCCCAACGCGGCTGGGACACGTTCTCGCTCGCCACAAAACTCGGCCTCAACCCCGAAGGCTGGAAAGGTCAGGTCGCCAAACTTACCGCGTTGGTTGTCGTGGGGATGGGTTCATACGCCCTCGCATCCCTCTTCACACGAGCACCGGAAGCGAAGTGGATGATGCAGAAGGTGCCGAAGGGGGAGAGTGGCGCGGCGGGTATGAGCTTTGAATAGCACAGCAGTTCAGCAAACAAACGTGTCACCGACTGCGTCTTCGAGCGGTCGGCGCGATGCTGCTATCAGAATGCATTGTGGATCTTCGAGCACCGACCACGCAAAGCCGTAGTGGGTGGCACTACATTCAGCGAACAAGGATGTTCGCTAATAAATAAACGTCGCCACAAAGTGCCACTGGAAGTCCCCCTCTTCCACAATCGTCGCCCCGCCCGCGTCATCGAGCCCGACGAGTGCCCAACCAAGGTCGGTGCGCACTACAAACCGCCGATTGAAGGACAACTCTGCGCCGAACCCCGCACCCACAAGCGTCTGATCTTCTTCAAACGACTGGCGATCGACATTGATCGTGCGCCCCGCATCAACAAAGCCTCGCAACACCAAGTCCCAGTCCGTCGGTCCACCCGCATACTGCGCCCGCCAGCGGAATGGTTCGCCCAGCAGCGAACCGGGCGTCTCGTTGATGTCGAGCATGCGCGCGATATGCGCGCGATACTCAACCGTCGCCGCGACTGCATGATCGCCCGCAGAGATGCCTTGCGGGTAGCCGCGTACGGAGTACAACCCGCCCAGCACTTCCTGATAGTTTGGCACCAGCCGTTGCCCGAAGGTTGCCTGACCTCGCAGCGACAACGCCATCTCGTGCGCGAGCGTTGGATCGTCGCGATGTTGGCCTCCAAGCAGAGGCTCAAGGAAGAACTGATAGTTCGCCTCGCCCTTCACCAGCAGCCAGCGTTCGTCGGCGTCGAAGCGACCGAGGTTGTTCTGCGCTTCGCTGCTCGCGCCATCGAGCGGGAACTCCAGCGCGATCGACGCGCCAAGGTCAGAATCATCGCGCCGGCGTTCGAACTTGGTGCCCACGTACGAAAGAATGAAGTTGTCATCCCCAGAAATCGCCGCGAGTTGGTTGTCGACCTTCACATGATCCATGCGAAGCCCGGCGAACACATCTGCGAAGAGGTCGGCGTTCTGGTAGTAGTTGAAAATCGCTTCCGCGCCCGCGCTCCAGCCGTCTCCCTTGAAGGTCAGCCCCAACTGCCCCACGTCGTCGCTCGTGTAGTCATAGAACGAGCCGTAGACGCGGGCACGCAGCCGATCCATGTCAAAGAACGGCCGCTCGTAGCTGGCCGCGAACTGGTTGACGTTGTTGAAACTGGTCTGGTATTGCAGGCTCAGAATGTCGTCTTGGCCTGTCAGTTGATTGTGGACCATCCCAAGGCGATACCGCCACTCATCCGTGCTTCGGCTGCCGTCGCGGGTTGCTTCGGCGTACACAAACCAAGGCTTGTTTTCGGTGACGATGTAGTCAAGCGAAACTGCGCCCGGTTCTTGGCCCGTGGCCGCAACCGCAACGTCCACTCGTCGGCCCGGGTGGCGATTGAGCCTGAAAACATAATCGTCGATGCGAGTGGTTTCGAGTAGGTCGGTCGAGTTAGTCTTGCCGTACTGCCCGGTTGCAGTCTGCGATTGAATCGGCGAGTTGCGACGAATCGCGTTGTGCGCCGGGTTGTTGAGCGTCTGCTCGGGATTGATCCGTTCGCCGACGGCGGTCGTGCGAACATCGACGACCCGCCCCGTCGTGATTATGTACCGCAGCGCCGTCGTGCCCGCAGGCCGCGCGTCCACCACTTGTTCATTCTCAACGCGAATATGCGACGGATCAGGCTCTGCATACACGCCCAGCAGCCGCGTGTTGGGGCCGAAGTTTTTCAGACGCGTCACGATCGCCTGCGAAATCAGCGGCAACGCAGAGTCATACACCCGCGTGGGGCCAACCTTGCCAAGTTCGGCGAGCGAAACGCGCTGTGTTGCTAAACCTTCGTGCGGGGCGCACCATGCGTCGTTGACGATGGCGAGAGTCAGCGTCGCGTCGAGAAGTTCAGAGGCATCGGGGAGCGAATCGTTCTCACGCGAGTAGGCAAGTTCGATAGAACTGAGGAGGCGCTGCTCGCCGTCGAGTTCGAGGGAGCCGGGCACGAGTGCAGCTTGGTGTTCGGCGGGCGGCGCGCTCGCGCCGGATGGGTCTGATTGGGCGTGTACACACGGGGCGACAGCGAACACGGGCAGCGCGAGCGCCGGTGCTGTCGCGGCGGCACTGCCAAGTAGTCTGAGGATCCTCCTCGTGACGGACATCGCGATCCCTCTCTATTCCCAAAGCCTAACCAGCCGGGGTACGCGACGCGCGGATGCTGCGCGATGCGTGCGGAGGAGGATACGCCAAGGGGACAGGCGGTGTGAGGATCGGGCGGAGGGCGAAAGGCCGGAATTTGCTGAGGCATTTGTTGTGGGAACTGGAAGTTGGCTGTCAGTCGTTTACCTCAAAGGTTGGCGGGAGAGGGGCTTTGTGAAGAGTTTTCGGGCGTTGATCTTGAGTGCCGCCGCGGGTTGGTCGATGGGCAAGTGCGGGGCAGGAGCGTGCTATGAAACGAACAAGAAACGTTTGTGCTGCATTGGCGATGGCGACGTGCGTTGCGCTGGGTGGGTGCCATCGCGCGGCGTCGCGACCTGTCTTGATGACGTGCTCGGATCAGCACGCGAATTCAGGATCGCTTTCTGTATCACTTGGCTTGCTGTCGCCCCGAGGAACGAATCAGGCGTTTGTGTCACTCGGCGCCGGGGACGCGTTGGGCTGGGCGGTTCATGAGAAAGACCTCGAACTCGCGCGTGCGGCGTGCGTAGAGACGACTCTGTGTGCGAGATGAATCGCAGGGCGGTTTGCGGCATCTGCATACGCTGCTGCAGTTGACTCGTAAGTGGCGGCAGCGAACGCGATCCTTCTTTTTGCAAAGGGACGTGCATGGGCTATGCAGCACCGAAGATTGGACGAACGGTTTGCGGCGGGGCGGCTTTGCTGTTGCTCGGCTTGAGTTTTCACGGGTGCGTGGGACAGTCTGGTTCGCCGACGTCGATGGGTGTGCCGCAGGCGCCGAGCAACTCGGCGAGTACTGGCGTTGTTGGTGTGCCGACGACGACGTGGGAAGAGAGCGAGGGCGCTCAAGCCGCGGTTCAGATTGATGACTGGCTCTTTGACTCGACGCCGCCCGTGGCTGGTAAGTTGCTCACGAGCCGCAACTTCCGGGTGTTCACGACGACGACCAATGCAGACCTTGCTGAGCGCGTGCCCGTGTTCATGGAAGCCGCGCTGGCGCATTACACGTCGGCGATCGCAGTGCTGCCTCCGCCCGGCGGGTCGCTTGAATTGTACATGATGGCAAACCGCCCGCAGTGGGAGCGCCTGACGCAGAAGGTCATGGGCGACGAAGCGGGGACGTATCTGCGCATCGAGCGAGGCGGGTTCACCGCGCGATCCAAGAGCATTCTGTGGGACATCGGGCGGCGCGACACGTTTTCGATCGCGGCGCACGAAGGCTGGCACCTCTACACGCAGCGAGCCTTCCGAGACGCGCTTCCGATTGCGCTCGAAGAAGGCATGGCGACATACATGGAAGGCTTCCGCTGGAATCGGCGCGAAGAATCGCTGCCCACGTTCATGCCGTGGGCGAACGGCGAACGCTTCGGGCAACTGCGCGACGCCGTCGCGGGCGAGCGTGTGCTTGACATCGACTTGCTGCTGCTGTCGTCACCTCAGGAACTCATGAGCCAGGGCACGCAGGGCGCGCTCGATTACTACGCGCAGGTCTGGGCGCTCGTTCACTTCCTGATGGAAGGTGAGAATGGGATTTATCGCGAGCCGCTGCGGCAGTTGCTGCAGGACGCCGCGTCTGGGTCGCTCAATCGCAGGATTTCCGATCGCCTGGGCTCGCGTGCCGCGAGCGTTCACAACGCGCGTCGGCGCGGCGTGGATGTGCTGAGCGTGTACACGGGTGTGCCGACGCGGGAGCTTGACGCGTCGTACAAGGCGTTTGTGAAGCGCGTGGTCAGGACAGGGAGCGGGCAGAGGATCTGGCGGGGAGAGTCGCCATTGACTGATGGCCCGAACCCGTGAGGAATCAGCAGCGAGCGGAGGCAATTCGTCGCTTGCAAGAACAGAGCAATTGCCGGCTGCCTTCGCTGGCGTGCAGGGTTCGGAGAAAAAAAACGGGAGCCTAGTGGCTCCCGTTCTTCATTACTTGATTTCTACGTCGCGCCAGGACGCGGTGTCGACGTCGTCGCTTTCGGTGTAGATTCGCAGGCTCACTTTGAAGTCGTCGCACGCCTTGATGCGTGAGCCGTCTTTGCTTTCGAAGGTGAGTTCTTCGTGAGCGCGGGAGTTGCACTCGTCAAGCGTTTCTTTCCACTCCTCGCCGTGTGCTGTGACTTTGAGGGTGACGGCGTCGATGTCCGGGACGCAATCATCTTTGGTTGAGAGGGTGAGCTTCGCGTTCAGTTCGCCGCGGCGGTCGCGGGTGATAGAGACGTGGACGTTCACTTCGTGGCCGTCAATGCGCACGCAGGTTTCAAGGCATGAGCCATCGAGCGAACGCTTGCGTTCTTCGCGGCGGGGAATCTCGATCTTCCAGCCGCCGCCCCAGCGCGAGCCGCGGTTGTCACGCCGACTGTCGACTTCGCATCCATCGCTGACTCGTACGGGCTTGGAGCCCTGCATGGGATGCGGGCCGGCGAGGGTTGTGCCGACGAAGGTCAGGGTGAGGGCAGCTGCGGCAAGAACTCCGTGAGTTGAAGTCATTGAAGCGGTACGACCAGAGCGAGCGAACATGACTAAAGCTCCTATTTTCGCACGGGGTTCCAACGAGGAAACGTGCGAGATAAGAA
>CAZEZV010000154.1:0-9620 GCA_964516725.1 uncultured Phycisphaeraceae bacterium | reverse complement strand
GTGCTGACGAGTGTGGACCGCTGGAATGGTGATACCGCCTGCGCGCCACTGATCGTGAGCGTGCCATTCGAAGCAGCAATGCCAGTCGCCGAGTTGATCTCCCCCGCCTCGACGCGTCCGCCGCGCGTGATTGAAAGCGTGCCCGTACCGTTGTTGCCGACGCGGATGCGCGATCCAGCACCGGTCAAGACCAAGTCCGCGCTGTCGTCGGTCACATTCAACGTACCAACTGCCCCGGACACGTTTCCAATATTGAAAGCAGTCGTGCTGCTCAGCGCGCTCGTCCAGGTGCCGCTCGCAAGCGTGACCACAGCGACATCAGTCGCCCCGTCAGCAATGGTGAACCCATTCGTAGTGGTGTGCGGGCTCGACATCGAGAGCGTCACCGTGTCCTGATTGAACTCCATCGTCCTGCTCGTCGCCGTCGTCGCGTCAAACGTCACGCTGAACGCCTGCGCACCCGCCGTCGCGTTGAACACGAGGTCATCCGCCGCGACCGGCACCACCGCCGGGTTCCATCGTGCTGCTGTACTCGCTGTGCCGCTCACAGCACTAGCCCAATTGACAATCGCCCCCTGCGCACTCACGGCCATCACTCCGCCCGCTGCCGCCGCCAACTGCATCGCCAAATGCCTGTTCATCACGCTCTTTGCAAACCCAAACATGATCCTCTTCCGTTCTGCGTGCCCAAACTCGACTTCACCCGCCACTCCTTCGCACGCTCTGGATTGGCTTGGCACTTTCCACACTCCCGCAACTTGCAGGAAAGCCGCTCGCGCAAGCGGCCACCATTCACGCGGACAAGACCGCGAAGAGGGCCACAAAATGCAATAAATGAACGTCTGGGCTGAAAAACACGCCGTTTCAGCGCACTCGTCAACGACAACCCTACTTTGCGAAGGCAGGTACTTTGAGGAGTTCCGCCGCACGCGCCCGAGATTCATCGGCCCGAGACTGCTCGCCCGCCGCGTCCAAGCTCTGGGCCAACTTCTCAAGCACCTCCGCCGCCCACCCCGGGTCTGTCGGCTCCAGCGTCTTGATGATGTCCGCAAACATCGCGTGCGATTCGTCGTACCGCTTCATCGCGGAAAGCACCTCGGCCTTCAGCGTGCGGGTTTCGAGCCGCGCGTCGAGCGTCTGTTCCACCTCGGGCAACCCCGCGAGCACTTCGTCGACGCCCCTGAGCGCTTCGTCAAACTTCGCAAGGCCCAGGAGCCCCCGAATGCGATACACGTAGCTGACGTGCATCGTGATCGAGGACACCTTGCGCTGATTGGCCATCTCCAGCATCCGATCGCAATACTCGACCGCCTCGTCAAAGTCCTTGCGGGCAAGGCACACCTCAACCAGCGTCGTCAACGTCGTGATCTGGAACACAAACGGCATCTTGTCGTTGAGCAGCGCCGTTGCTTGAAGCGACTTTTCCTTCGCGCAGTCAAGATTCCCCTCATCGATGCAGCAGCGAGCGTACTCCTCATAAATATCCCGCAGCATCGGCGCATTCTTCCCGAGCACACGCTGCACGGGCTCGATAATCGAGTCCGCCATCGCTTTCGAACCCGCGTAGTCGCCCGCCAGGCGCTTCGCCCGGGCGAGTGACATCTTTGCATAGAGAACATGCGGGTGCTCCTTTGGGTACACCGATTCTCGCAGCGTGACTGCTTCCGTCAACTGCTCCACCATCTTCGGAAAGTCATTGCGAATTGCGCTGATCTCAGACAGGTTCATCAGCACATGCGACGCCAGCAAAAACCCTTGCCCGCCAATCCCCTGCGCCCGCCTCAGGTTCGCCTCAAGGATTCCAATCGCCTCCTCGCGATCCGCAACCACGCGCGTCCGGCGCAGCACCGACGCGAGCTCCGTCGCATAGAGAATCGGATCGGTCCCGCCGTGCGGCTCAACGATCGCGACCGCCCTCCGCAGATGCGCAGCTCCCTCGGCGAACTTGGCCGAGTTCGCAAGCAGCCGTCCAAGCGCATACTCCGCCCGCCCCACAAGCACATCATCCGCCGGTAACTTCGCCAACCTCGTGTCAAGGCACTTTCGAGCCAGTGGCAGCGCATCCGCGATCATCGAGCGGCTCTGATACAACTCGCATCGCTGCGCCATTACCAGCGAATGTTCGACGCTCCCCTCACCAAAGTGCTCGATCGCATACGCATCCGCCTTGCTGATCTGCGCGTCCGCCTGGTCATACGCCGCGATGCTCACATACGTCTTCGCGAGCGCAAGCCGCGACCGCAGCGCCACCGCTTGCTCAGACGACAACTCCGTATCAAGCCGCACCGCCGCTTCATCGAGCAATTCTCGCACCGTAAGTTCGCGGTTCTTGGCGACAACCGGATTCGCCGCCGTCAGGATCGACATCAAAAACGCTTCCGAGCTCTCAGCCGTCTTCGCCGCGAGCTTTGCGTCAACCAGGCGAGTTTCCGAAAGCCTCTGCGCTTCTCTCGCACGCACCAACCCCATCGACGTCCCCACAACTCCCAGCACGAGCATCAAAAACGCCGCCGCAAGCCCCGCGACCAGCGCTCGATTGCGCTTTGCAAACTTGCGGACGTGATACAAAGTAGTGGGGGGCCTCGCCGAAATCGGCAGGTCTTCCAGATACCGCCGCAGGTCCGCCGCAAGATCGCCCGCGCTCGCGTAGCGCCGCTCCGGCTCCTTCTCAAGCGCCTTCAGCACGATCGTCCGCAATTCACTCGCGATTGCGCCATCGCGCCCCCGATCAAACTTCGCCTCAGTCCCCGCAATCACCGCCGCCGCCTGCGTGATCGGCTTGTTCCGCACGTCATACGGCAACTGCCCCGTGAGCAACTCAAACAACACCACACCCATCGCATACACATCGCTGCGGGTATCAATCGCACCGGCATCGCCCCGCACTTGCTCCGGGCTCATGTACGCAACCGTGCCCAACAATTGCCCTGTGTCAGTCACCAACGACCCCCCGCTCGGCGCTCCAAATCCGCCCGCCGCTCGCGCCCCCTGGCCGTCCCCAGTCCCCACTGTCCCCTCACTCTGCGGCTCCGTTAAGCGTGCAATGCCAAAGTCCAGCACGCGTGGCCGCGGCCCGCCCGCCGTTCCAGACGCACGAGTTCCTCCGCGCGACCCTTCATTCTCTACCAGAATATTCGCAGGCTTAAGGTCGCGGTGAATCACCCCCTTCTGATGCGCATGCTGCACTGCTTCCGCGACCCCCGCCATCAACTCCGCCTTCTCTCTCGCATCAAGCCCCTGCGCCCGCGCATACTCAAGCAGTGGAGTCCCCGCCACAAACTCCATCGCAAAGAACGGCAACGCCCGCCCATCAGGCCCCGGCGCGGACCCTGCTTCAAATATCTGCGCAATCCCCGGATGCTGCAGACGCCCCAGCGCCTGCGCCTCATGCGCAAACCGCTTCCGCAATCGCTCCGAAGGCAATGACCACCGCATCACTTTCAACGCAACGGTGCGCGAAGGCTGCTCCTGCTGCGCCTCATACACCACACCCATCCCGCCCTCACCCAAGACTTGCGTGATGCGATAACCACCAAGTGTGAAGCCAACCAGCGGATCGTGCTCTCGCCCTGATCGCGACCCCTTCGCATCCCGCTCCGACATCACCCGCCCAAAGTCCTCATGGAGGTCATGGGGCACTTCGCCCGCAGGCTTCTCCATGAACTCGCCCACCGAGTCATGCGACGCCAGCAACTTGTCCAACGAATGC
Organism: uncultured Phycisphaeraceae bacterium; assembly: GCA_964516725.1. GTDB lineage: Bacteria > Planctomycetota > Phycisphaerae > Phycisphaerales > UBA1924 > BJHL01. Next base: position 5,911 of record CAZEZV010000154.1, on the reverse strand, counting down.
CGCACTTCAGTTGGCAACCCGCGTGCTTCAAGCACGCGCGCACGCTGCTGGGCGGGCAAGTCGCACACCTCATCAAACAACGCGCGTAACTGCGAAAGACTCGTGTCACTCATCGCAACTCTTCCCCGCAACTTCCTGATGCAGCCACGCCCGCGCGAACGCCCAATCTCTCTTCACGGTTCGCTCGCTGGTCTCCATCATCTCCGCGATCTGCTCATTTGTCAGCCCCGCGAAAAACCGTAGATGCACAATCCGCGACAACCTCGCGTCGATCCGATCAAGCCTCGTCAATGCGTCGTCGAGCACTTCAAGGTCAAGCGCGTCCTCGCTCGCATCCTTCTCATCTCGCAGCACCGGTGTCGAATCCCACACGCTCTCCTGCAACGCCGACCCGCCCCCGCGCTTCTTTGACTTCACTCGCCGCGCCCGATCAACCAGAATTCGGCGCATCGCAAGCGAAGCCGCCGCGAAAAACTGCGCCCGGCTCTGCCACGCCGCGCCGTCACCAACCAATCGAACAAACGCCTCGTGCACCAGTGCCGTCGGCTGCAACGTGTGCCCCGCCGGCTCGTGCGCCATCTTCGCACGCGCCATCGCACGCAGGTCGTCGTACACCATTTCCAGCAATCGCTCCCGCGCCCGCCTGTCGCCCATCTCGATGGCAACAAACGCCAGCGTAATGTCGCCACGCGTCGCAGGTTGCGCCGATGCGTCGCCACCGGGGTTTTCAAAAGGCCCGCCACTCACACCAATATCCTAACCGACGCGCCAAGAGCACGTTTTCGCAACGAACGAATCCCGACCGTGCCAACACGAGCTTTCTTTGATGCGGATTCCGCTTGATCCGAGCGCGTTGTTGGGCGCCCTCGCCTGTGATCGGTCATACCTGCACTCCCGTCACAGGCGAGGACGCCTTTGCCACTACTAGGCAACAGCATTGCAACCACAATCGATCAACCACATGTCCTCCGTTTTCCAGCCTGCGACGCGGGCGCCGGTTGGTTGCCACCGGCTTCAACCAGTGGTGTTGTCGTTTCGAAGTCATGAGCCCTCGAAGAGGGCGAAGGAACCGTGCTTTCTCAGTCACGCCACTCGGACCTTTCCCCCCGCACCCACGTCTCATCAGTTCAACTCACAGCCACTTCTCCACCGCCTCCAAGACTTCCCCAACCTCAATCCGCCGAATCATCCCGCTGCTGCGATCATCCCGAAAGTAGAATTCATCCCCATCCTTCACATGCTGCAACACCACCGCCGTCCTTCCATACGGCGCGGCAAGCCTCATATCCGTCGGCCCAAAAAGCGCAACCACAGGTCGAAAAAATCCAACCCCAATATGCAGCGACGCCGAGTCGTTCGACAACACCCCGATCGACCCTTCAATCACCGCCATCAACTGCCCAACCGTCGTGAGCCCCACGCGATCAATCACCATCGGATTTCGCCGCGACAACTCAATCAGCGGCCCAATCCGCCCCCGCTCGCTCGGCCCGCCGACAACAAGAACCGCCACACCGCGCGACGCAACGTGCTTCGCCACCTCCGCAAACCGCTCCGCCGGCCACTCCTTTGCAAGCCAAGCACTCGTCGGTGCAATCACCACATACCGATGCTTCGCAAACGACTCAGTCGCAAGCCACGCCCGATCCGCCGCGCTCGTGTACAACCGACTCGCATCCGCCGTCTTGAGCACCGGAATCTGTACCGCCTCCAGCAGCGCAAGCATCTTGTCCACCGTGTGAATGACCCTGGGCGTCTTGACGCGATGCGTCAGTGGCAGCCACCCAAGCTCGCGCGCGTCGCGTAACCCAACGCGCATCTTCGCCCCAGTCGCCCGCGCCAACAACGCACTCCGCGCTAGCCCCTGACAATCAAACACCAAGTCATACTTCGGTACACGCAGCGAGCCAAAATACTCCCGCACCTTGCCCCACCGAAATGTCCGTATCCACTTCGACAACTCCTTCCGCGGAAACGGCACAACGTTGCTCAACCCCGGATGCGCCGCGATGATTGGCGCAAAACTATCCCGCACCAACCAATCAATCCGCGCCGCCGGATAGGCCGCCCGCAAACTCGCAAGCACCGGCACCGATCGCGCCACGTCCCCCAGCGCACTGGGCCGAACAATCAAAATCGAAGACGCCGCAGGTTGCACGCGCCGATCATACCGCGTGCGGCAAACGGATTCGCTTTCAGCACAGAGACACAGAGCTCAGGATGAATGTAGAAGATGGGATGATGGGATCGCCTCGCCCGTCATCCCGATTCCCCCGAGTGGTTCTGATCTTACCCGAAACTCTACCAGCCCCCTCATTTGCGTGCAATCGCTCTATTGTCAATCTGGGCAACCTGTCGCTACGTCCAAAAAACACCCAAATACGTACCCCTTGTGCGCTTTATTACGACATTTTGGCGCATTCTTCTGGTTTTTCGCGCAGGATGTTGCACATTCTTGTCGGTCGAGAAGAGTGTTGGCAGGGTCGGGCTTGTGTGGGTTGTGTCTGGTGTTGCAACGATTCTCGGTGCACTCGACCTGACTCGCTATGGCTTTGCGTTTGTAGTCGTAACTTGTTAGGCAAATGACTTGCCGCGGGAGCATTCCGCCCCTCTCGATGTGGTTCACGAGACTTCACCGGTCCCGGCACTTGTTGTTGCTTGGACAGAGGGTTGACGTAGGTACTTATGGGTGCGCTTCCACGAAAGCCTGAGATGTCGCTGATCGTCCCTGAATGGCAGGGCGATGTGACACAGTTGCTCGACGAGGCACACCTCATCGCTTGGAGCGAATTCGCCCAACGCAGAACTCAGTTCGCCGTGCAGCTCGGCCAGTTCCTGGGAAGTTTGAAGGACGCCGAAGTTTGCGTCCTCTACGGCAAGTTCATCACCGACCTCGAAAGTTTCTGCTATCAGCTCGAACGCGCAATTCCCGGGCCGGCCCTCGAGCGCCGCATTTCCGGCCCATCAAGTATTGTCAACCTGTTGCGCGAACGCCCAAGTTTTCACGGCCGAAGTCAGTCCAAGTTCCGCTTCTATGTGTGGCACGACGCAGATGTGCTGCTCAAGGCGGACAGCAAGCTCTTCGGCAGGATCATCGACGCGTTCGCTGGCGTCTCCGCAGAAGCCGAGTTTGTGACTGATGACTTGCTGATGATTCATCGCGTGGTCCTTGTCGGTTCTTCGATCCTCGACGTCTACGCCGACGACCCTCGCGGCCAGTTCCAAAGCTGGTTTGATGATGGACAGGGCGAAGCCTTCTGGAAAGTTGTGACCGGCATCGAAGCCCCATCTTTCCTGCGGTATCGCATCGACGCGTTGTCAGTTCCTGGAAACGTCGTCGGTGCCGGGGCTTCCCCCGTGCAGCATCGCATCCTGGTGCCTCGTTCGCCAACTGCCGAGTAGTCCGCCTGCCGACGATTGCTCTTCCGGCGTTCGCCGAGTCTGCGGAGTGAGTGGATTCCCTGACACCATGAAAGGGTTCAAAGTCATTGCGTGCAAGCGACAAACTGTCAAATTGCCTTGACAGCGCAAAGGTTTCGTGTAGTCTGATGTAGTTCGATGACGCGGCGGAAGTCGTGGTCAATGATCGAGTGACGACAAAATCGATATGCCTCGCCGTGCTAAGTGTTCCATCGAACGGTGAGTGATTGTCGGACATCCCGTGTCGCCTTTGAAGCCCCGCTGATTTTCCGCTCACGGGGCGGTAACTGAAGGGCCGGAATCTTGATCGGGCTGGAGGAGTGCCCTCGATCGGACCGGCCCTTCATCTTTTTTGGGTTGCAAATAGAGATGTGAGAGTTGAGCGATGGGCGAGTATCTCGCGGCGCTCGAAGAGGCCAACGTTGGGCGCGTGCAGGCATTCGCGAAGTTTGTGATCGACGCAGCGGGAAGATCGATTCGACGGGTGATTGGGGGGAGCGATGCGGATGCCGCGGAATAACCAATCTTCTGCCACCGACTGCTGCTTTGAGCGGTCGGTGCGGGGTTTCACAAAGTGACACGGTCTGTAGATCGCTCGAATCTCAGATGGATCAAGAGTGCTGTGACGAGTTCGGCGCACTCGGTACGCGCGGCACTGACCGCTCAAAGCAGCAGTCAGCCGCACGTCATCCAATGAAAAACCGGCTTCCTTTCGGCAGCCGGTTGATGAACACTCAGTTGTACCCTCGATTTACTTCTTCGCCTTCCCGCCCGCCTTCTCCTCAAGCATCTCCTTCATCATGCCCGCGGGCATCGGGCGATACTCAAGGAACTCCATCGTCGCGCTCGCACGCCCCTGGCTCATGCCGCGGATCGCGGTCGTGTAGCCAAAGAGTTCGCTGAGCGGAATTTCGGAAGTGACCATCTTGACCGGGTCGCGGTCTTCGGTGTCGATGATCATGCCGCGGCGGCTGGCGACGTCGCCCGTGATGTTGCCCAGGTAGTCGTTGGGCACCGTGATGACGACCTTCATGATGGGCTCGAGCAACTGCGGGCCTGCCTTGTCGACAGCCAGCTTCATCGCTTCCATGCCTGCAAGTTCGAACGCGATCTGACTGGAGTCGACGTCGTGGTAGGAGCCGTAGGTGAGTGTGACTTTGACGTTGATAAGCGGATAGCCGAACTTCACGCCCGTCTTGGCCTGCTGGCGCACGCCGTATTCGATCGACGGGATGAATTCCTTGGGAATGACGCCGCCGACGATTTCGTTCTCGAACGCGACGTTGTCCGTAAAGTCGAGTTCTTCGGCTTCGGCCTGTGCCGCAGTGAAGGGTTCGAGCGTGATCATGCAATCGCCGAACTGACCGCGACCGCCTGATTGCTTCTTATGCAAGCCGCGAACGTCCGTGACCTTCTTGGAGATTGCCTCGCGGTACGAGACCTTGGGCTTGCCCGTCTCGACGTTGATCTTCATGTCGCGGATGAGTTTGTTGCGGATGATCTCAAGGTGCAACTCGCCCATGCCCATGATGATGGTCTGACCGGTTTCTTCGTCGAACTGGCTTCGGAAGCTCGGGTCTTCGCGGCGGATGACGCCCAGAGCTTCGGACAGCTTGCGCTTGTCGTCCTGGCTCTTGGGTTCGATGGCCATCGCGATGACGGGCTCTGGGAAGTGCATGCGCTCGAGCAGGATGGGCTTGTCCATGTCGCAGAGTGTGTCGCCCGTGTAGGAGTTCTTGATGCCGACGATGGCGACGATGTTGCCCGCCGTGACTTCGTCGAGCGGGATTCGGTTCTGGGCGTGCATCTCAAAGATGCGCGACGCGTTTTCCGTCTTGCCGTTGCCGGGGTTCAAAATACGCGTGCCCTTGCCAAGCTTGCCCGAGTACACGCGGATGTACGTCAGATCGCCGTGCATGTCGCTGACGACCTTGAAGACGAGCGCGCTGAACGGTGCGTCTGGATCGTGCGGGCGAGACATCGCAACGTTCTTGTCGTTGACGTCCGTGCCGGTGACGGGCGGCTTTTCAGTGGGGCTGGGGAGGTATTCGCACACGCAGTCGAGCAGCAACTGGATGCCGATGTTCTTGAGGGCGGCGCCGCAAAGGACTGGGTAGCAACGGCGCGAAACCGTGGCTTTGCGAAGTGCCGCTTTCATTTCATCAACGCCCAACTTCTGGCCTTCAAGGAACTTTGATGCCAGATCATCATCGAGTTCAGCGATTTTTTCGACCATGATGGCATGATACTTGTCGGCCATTTCCTGTTCCTCTTCAGGAATCGCGGCTTCGACCATCTTTTCGCCGTGCTCGCCCTCGAACAAGTACGCCTTCATCGTCATGAGATCGACGACGCCGCGGTGCTGGTGACCGAGGCCGATCGGAATCTGCAGCGGCACGCCGTTGGCGCCGAGGCGGGTCTTGATGGTTTGGTAGCTGAACTCAAAGCTCGCGCCGATCTTGTCCATCTTGTTGATGAAGCACAGACGCGG
>CAZEZV010000153.1:0-9626 GCA_964516725.1 uncultured Phycisphaeraceae bacterium | reverse complement strand
GGAAGCGGCCGGTGTAGTTCGTAGATTGGCGGTCCCCAGCCACCCTCCGATCCGTCTTCATCGACGGTCTGCGCCGATGAGAGGTCCGCCGGACAAAGCATGCAGCCCGACCGTGAGGGAGGGCTTCGAGTGTCGAAGTGCGTTGAAGCGAGTGACGTTGAAGAAGACGTTTGAGAAGCGGCGCATCGCCTTCAACCCAACCGGCACGCGCACGGGCGGGACGCCCGTGCTACCATGATGTGTCAGGACGTTCCTGGCGCGCGAAGCCGAAACGTTCGCGTGTAGAACAATCGATGCTTCCCGTGTTGGCGACAGCCGCGCGTGCGAGGAGTGTTCGCTGTATGTTGCCAAAACCACCGCCCCGCGAGCAGAGCCTGGGGTTTTTGTATTGCCCGCCGTTCCGCATTTACGGCGAATCAGTCGCGGGCGAATCCACTTGTCTGCTTATCCCTGAACTTGACCTGGGCTTTGACGTGGGCAGTTGCCCGCGTGCGATTTTGCCCGCGAAGCACCTCGCGATCACGCACGGGCACATGGACCACATCGGCGGCCTCGCGTACTTCTGCAGCCAGCGGCGCTTTCAGGGCATGGGCACGGCGAAGATCGTCTGCGACGAGCGCATCGCGGGAGCGATCAAGCGGATGATGGAGGGATATGTTGAGTTGGAGCGCCAACGCACGCCGTTTGACATTATTCCGCTCGCGCCGGGGCAACCGCTTGAAATCAAAAACAACATCCTGCTCCGCGGCTTTGAGACTGAGCACACGTGCCCAAGCTTTGGGTACACCGTCAGCGAGCGGCGAACGAAGCTCAAGCCCGAATACCACGACTTCCCGCAGGAAAAGCTCAAGGAATTGAAGGAGCGGGGCATTGAAATCACACGCTCGTTCGAGATTCCGTTGGTGACGTTCACGGGCGACACGGCCCCTGGCCCGCACCTCTTGGAAGAACCTATCCGCAAGAGCCAGATTCTGATTTCCGAGTGTACGTTCTTTGAGCCCGAGCACAAGGAGCGCGCGAAGGTCGGCATGCACATGCACCTTGACGACGTTGCGGAGTGGCTGCGCATCTGCGAGTGCCAGTGGATGATCCTGACGCACGTGTCGCGACGCACGGACATGCAGTACGCACGAGATCGCATCGCGAAGGTCGCGGGCGCGAAGGCTGTCGAGCGAGTCCTGTTCCTCATGGACTACAAGATCAACAACGCGCGTTACGACGCGCAACTGGTCGCGGCGGGCGAGCCTCCTCGCTCAGTGAAGCAGGCACCACCAACGGGCGGCGCCGGAGGCGGCGGTCGCGCAGGCAAACCCCATCGCGACGACGCACCTCGCAGCGCGAAAGCGCACAATGCGCCGGTGTCAAGCCCTTCTGACGCGGACTAACGTCCCAATTTTTCATTTGTTGCGCAACCACTGTGAATGTCGGGATTTTTCGCGCGCGGATTTTTTTCTTTCGCGCGCAACAAGGAACGCGTGTCACGCACTCGCGTCACAATCTTTGTTTTCCTTTGAGGAAATCTCTTGAAGTCGGTTGACAGATTGTGAAGTGCGCTGTATTTTCTGCAAGTCAGACGCGCTCACCGCGCGGCGTTCCGGTGGAAACGAACGCAGCGCGAACCACAAGCGTGCTCAGGGCATACGTTTCGCTCAGAGCGGTTGTGGGAACGGCTCGATTGATGATGACTGCAATGCGATAGAACATCTTGTGTTGGTTGCGTTTGTGGACCCCGTCGGGCTGTGTGGCGGGATGACTAGAGCAATGGGTTGATCAATTCCGCGCCGACTGCAAGGCGCGGTGAATGGGTGAGGTGGGCAGTGCGAGAAACCGATCTGTCGTCCCGCAAGGCGGGGCGGTATGCATCGTCACCTTCGAGCAGTTCCAGTCGTGGAACTGCTCCCGCAAACGCTCTCAGAGGCGCGGGTGGTAGCGCAGGTGGAGGTGATCGCGCAGCGGCGCGAACAGTGAGCAAAGCGGTCGGCGCGTCTCGTCGTGATCAGGCTGACAGTCCGCAGGCGATCTGGGACGGGATGCGCAAGCACTTGAAGCTCAACTACCCGACGCTGTGCCGGCAGTGGTTTGATGAGTTGCGCCCGCTCGGAATCTTTGGCGGGGCGATGGAACTGCGCGCCAAGTCCAACCTGCACCGCGACTATCTGCGTCGGCAGTGCGCGGATGCGTTCAATGATGCGTCGCGCACTGTTTCTCGCTTTCTGCTCTCGATTCGTTTCCTCGGTCCAGACGACACGAGCGGCGCGGACGCTGGGCTTTCGATCACTGGTGCGTCCCCTGTCGTCGTGCCCGCGACGGCGGAATTTCAGACCCACACCGCTGAACACGCGCTCGACAGTTCACGCAATCATTCTCACACGACCAATGTTCAACCATCAAAGCCCGTGGTGGTGGAGCCAACTGTCCTGCCCGAGCCTCAAACGTCGTACGAAGTGATCCCACCACGAAAGTCGGCTCTCACTGTGCACGAGCCACCACCCCGGTATGAAACGCTGGTCGTCAATCCCGACTACTCGTTTGACAACTTTGTGATAGGGCCCAACAACCGGCTTGCACTCGCGGGCGCGAAGGCTGTGTCGGACAATCCCGGCCGCGCGTACAACCCGCTGTTCATTCACGGTGGTGTCGGGCTTGGCAAAACGCACTTGCTCCAAGCCATCTGCATGAAGATCGTCGAGGTCAGCCCCAGCAGCGTGCTGTACTACACGAGCTGCGAGAGCTTTGTCACGCAGTATCTCGACAGCGTTGCGATCGGCGAGATGAGCCAGTTCCGCCATCGCTTCCGCGACGTTGACGTGTTGATCATCGACGACATTCACTTCCTGACCAAACGCGATCGCAGCCAGGAGGAGTTCTTCCACACCTTCAACAGCCTGATTCAGGGGCAGAAGCAGATGATTCTGTCGTCGGACGCTCCGCCCGAAGAAATTCCCGATCTCGAAGAGCGATTGGTCTCGCGCTTCAAGTGGGGGCTGGTGGCGCATATCGCCGCGCCCGACTATGAAACGCGCATCGAGATCGTGAAGTCCAAGGGGCGTCTGCGCGGCATTGCGATTCCCGACGATGCCGCGGCGTACATCGCGCAGCACGTGGACAAGAACATCCGTGAAATCGAGGGCGCGATCACGAAGATGCAGTTGCAGTCATTGGTGGACAACGCGCCGCTGTCGCTGGACCTGGCGAAGCGGTCGATTTCTGAAAAGGTTCGCGTGGACGTGCAGGAGCCCACGATCCAGAGCATCATCGGCGTTGTGACGGACTTCTATCAGATCAAGCTGTCGGACATGCAGAGCAAGGTGCGCCAGCGCTCGATCGCGCTGCCCCGGCATGTGTGCATGTATCTTGCACGCAAGTGCACACGATTGTCGCTCGAGGAAATCGGCGGGTTCTTTGGCGGGCGTGATCACACGACGGTGATGCACGCCGTGAAGACGGTCGAGACGCGGGTTGGCACAGATCCAGAGTTTGTCGCGCTGCTCACGGACCTTGAGCAGCGCTCGCGGGCACCCGCCGTCGCATAACCGATTCGCGACAAGGCACCTGCAACAAAGCGTGGACTTGTGCGTCTTACTGTCCGGAGGTTCGCCATGCGCACGCGTTGCCAGAGTTTTTTTCACGGTGTTGTGCTTGCCGGGCTGGTTGGTTCTGTCTGTGGGGCCGCATTCGCCCAGGCAACGCCTGCTGCGGAAAAGCCTGTTGCGAACACAAAGAAACCATCCGCGATTCGTGAGGACGCGAAGCCCGGTCCATACGACGTCATGACGCTTGATCTCGTCTTGCTGAGAGACAAGTCCCGCGAAAAGGACCTTGAAGTCACGATTCGCTTTCCAAAGAAAGCCGCCGCAACGCCACACGGCGTCGTTCATGACAACTTCGGTCCCTTCCCCATCGTCGTCTTCTCCCACGGCATGGGCGGTTCGCGAAAGGCCTTTGCAGAAACGACCGAGTTCTGGGCCAGCCACGGCTACGTCGTCGTCTGTCCGACACACTCTGACTCGGTGGAGTTGCAACGGCGAGAAAACAAGAACGCGGCGGCCGACTTCGTGAAAAATCCAAAGGCGTACACGTCGCGCGTACAACCCGTCGATCGGCTGGACGACATTAAGTTCATACTCGACTCCATGAACACAATCGAAGAGCTGCCCGAAGCGAGACAGCATGTGCTGCGCATTGACCGCGAGCGGGTCGGCATGGCGGGGCATTCGGCCGGCGCGATGACGACGCAAATGGCCAGCGGCGTGCACGTGCGAGGGCTGCGGGGGATTGATGACAAAGACTTGACCCTGCGAGAGCGGCTCAAACTACGCAGCGTCGGCGACAGCCGCATCGACGTCGGGCTGATCATCAGCGGGCAGGGAACGACAAGCCGGATGTTCACCGCCGAGTCGTGGAAGGACGTGCCGGTGCCGATTCTGGTGATCACGGGCAGCAAGGACACATCGCCGGCGAGCGACGAGACACCCGAAAGCCGCAAGCATCCGTATGTGTACTCGCCGGGCGTGGCGAAGGGCGGGAAGCCCGCGTACCTGCTGTGGATCGAAGGGGCGACGCACAGCAGCTACGCAGGCAAACAGACAAGCCGCCTGTTGGGCGAGGGCGACGTCCCGGACATCGAAATGATCGTCCGGTTGACCAACGCGACGACGCTCGCGATGCTGGATGCGTATCTGAAGGACAGCGAAGAGGCGAAGGCGTGGTTGGCGAACGAGAAAGTTGTGCCCAAGGCAAGCGAAGGCAAGGCGACCTTGGAACACAAGTGATATGGATTCTACTTGAAGCGTGCGGGGTGGTAGCACAGGCGTCTCCGCCTTTGATGTGAGCGGCCGATTGCGTAGGCGAGGAGGGCGGTGCGGCCTTTGGCACGGAGGCTTGGGCCGGTGGTGCGTTTGAGGGCGCTGAAGAATAGTTCGGCGTGGCTGCGCCTTCGGTATCGCACGGGCAGGCGGCGCATCCGTGTCCGGTACTTGGTGCCGATGTTCCCGTCGCGCGTTCTGATGACCGGCGGAATAAATCTCTCGATGCCGTGACGATCGCGGCACAACCCATGCAGACGTTCGCTGTCGTAGCCGGCGTCGGCGTACAGATGACTCAGCGTCGTGCGCTGCGCGGCCTGCTCGACTAGCGAGCTGCATGTCGCACGAGTTGACGCAGCTCTCCAGCGACGTGACGTGCGGCCCGCGCGAAGCAGATCGCACACTCCGCGGCACGTCAGACCAAGCGCGCACTTGAGCGCCAGACACGCCAGCAACTGCGGACGCGTGAAGTCCGTTCGGCTGAACTTGCTGTCATGCGCCGCGACACGGCGAACAGCCAATCGCACCGCCAACGCCGACATCCCATCAAACCTCGACCGCGGAGCATCCTGCTCAATGAGATTCATCACCCCAGTCAAGCGCCCTTTCAGAAAAAGTTAAGAGGATTTCCACAGAGGGGCGGGCACGCCTGTGCTATTACGACGCATCTCGGAAACAAGCCCACGCCTCCGGTTCTGTAAGCGCCTGTGACGGCGCTATGGCGCGTGACGTCGGCGGGCCGCCCGGAGAGTTGGAGATGCGGTTGCGATGCACGGCGGCGTTGATGCTGTCTTGTGGGTTGGCGCGGACGATTGGGGCGTCGCTGCCAAAGAGGAGGGTTTGGCCCGGGGTGAGGCCGGATTGAATGAGATCGCGGAGGGGGAGGACGCGACTGAGGCGGGTTGCGCATTGTCGCTCCAGGACTTCGATGTCGTAGAGCAGGTGGCAGGGTTGGACGCTGGCGATGACGTTGAGCTTTGCGAAGCGGGGGATGTCGGCCTCGTCGATGAGTTCGGCGTGTTCGATGCGAAGAGACGAAGAGACGGAGAGATGGAGACTCGGAGTGGTTGAGGCGAGAGCGGCGCTCGATGTCCCGAGGTCTCGCGTCTTCGGCTCCATGGATTCTCTCGCATCCAAAACCGCCCGTACCGCTCCATCACCAATCGCGTGCGTGGCGAGGCCCAAGCCATGACTCGCGCACAACCGCATCGCCGCGGCGATTTGATTGCGTGTCATGAGCGGCGTGCCACAGGGGTGATCGGGGATGGGGTCGGCGAAGGGGTGGAGCATCCACGCGGTGCGGGCGTTGAGGGTGCCGTCCACGAAGATTTTGCCGCCGAGGAGTTCGACGTGGCCCGGGCGTGAGTAACGCCTGGCGGCGGCGACTTGATCGTTCAGGATGTCGACTTCGGCGTAGAGCCCGACGCGGAGCGGGAGGTTGTTGGTGTCGTGGAGATGGGCGAGGGTGTCGCCCAGCCACGGGGTGGCGAGCATGTCGTGGACTTCGGAGAAGCCCAGTGCGTGTAGGTGTTTCAGGGCGCAGAGGATCGCTTGCGGACGTTCGTCGGGCGCGAAGTCGGGGATTGTGTCGCGGACTTTGCGGGCCATGCCTTCCAAGAGGAGGCCGGTTGGGGCACCCTTGGCATCGCGTTCGATGACGCCAAAGTCGGCGGGCGGGTCGGGGTCGGTGTCCTTGATGTTCGCGGCGGCGAAGGCGAGTTCGTTGGCGACGAGGGAGTGGTAATCAAAACTCAGGGCGACCACTGGGCGGGGAGGTGAGCCGCTGGCAGCAAGCGCGGTGTTCAATTCTTCGCGAGTGGGCCAACGCGGATCGCGAAAGCCTTCGATGCGCATTCCTTGGGCGACTAGCCAGCGTCTTGCGGGGTTGGAGTGTGCTGCTGAACGAGACGAGCCAGAGTTTGCGAGATTTTTCGCGGCGAGGCGGAGGGTTTCGAGGACTTCCTCGACGCTTGTGCAGGCAGACAGGTCAACCATCGAGAGGGAGCGCGCGAGGTGGGGGAGGTGTGCGTGGGCTTCGAGGAGGTGTCGGTGGCGTTGTTGGGGCATTGGGCGATCAATCATTCGCCGCGTGCACCGGGAGGGATAAGCGGAAGGTGAAGGGTTTCATGCGAGTCAAACGTGACGAGGAGATTCAAGGGCGTCGCGGGAGTGAGTGTTTGCGAGTTGATCCAGACGTCGCGGAACTTGACGAAGCTGGCGTAGTGAGCGAAGCCGATCCGGCTGGACTTGTCCGCGAAGGGTGATTGGTTGAGAATGGTGTAGAGAAGCAGAGCACGGTCGCGGTCGGTGCCTGTGCCAAAGAGCAGGACTTCGTCGGGCATGGCGATGCGATCGCGGGAGCCAAAGATGGAGTCGTTCGACGCGACGCGGCCCACAACGGAGAGTGCATCGTCGAGATTGTTGATGCTCTTGGCGAGTTCGCGCGTGTTCCAGTCTCGCGTGGCGGCGATGGCGTAGGCGTGGAGACGTGCGGTGTTCAGGCTTCGGAAGGCGAAGAGTGCGTGTTCAAAGATCGAGCCGGGGTTTGCCTTTGCGAGAGTGGAGATCGCGCGTTGATAGTCCTCGGCGGAGTCGTACTCAGATGGATCAGGAATGGGCTTTGCCTGGCTTACGAACGTCACGTTGTCCGGATTTGGGTGTTTCAGGGGATTGGAGACGAAGTCGCCGATGCGGTTGTAGAGAGCCGTGATATGGTCTCGGGGGATCTGACAGGTGTGGGTTGTGCAGTGGCACATGCCCATGGCGGGGTTGTAGAAGAAGGTGGTTTCTGTGCCCGAGGCGACAGCTTTGGCAAACTCAGAAAGCTCGCTCCCATTGTCGATGCGGGTGCTGCTGAACCACTTGGTGTTATTAAGCAAGTGACCATCTTCGACGTCCAGATACACAAACATGTGAGCACGATTGCCCGCGATGATGATTTTGTCGAGGGGAAAACGTCCCCAGACGACCAGTGCGGCGGCCCAGAGCATGCTGAGGCCGATGCACTTGCCCGACCGCTTGCACTCGTGGTTGATGGCGGCCATGGCGTTCATGACTTCGACAGTTTCGTTCTTCAGTCGGGGGAAATACCCCTGTTGGTAATAGGGCTGGGTGACGATCTGCCCGAACTGTGATTCGGGGGTCTCGACGAGGAGCTTGCGAAGCGTGGCGTCGTATTCCGTGCGGATGGAGGAGACGAAGCCTGGCGGGAAGCGGGACGCTTCTTCTGCGAAGTTGAGCAGGCCCCAGACGTCTCCGCCCGGGAGGTTGGGCATGATGGTGAAGGTGTAGCGGTGAAAGAAGCGTTGGAGTTGATCGAGCCGAGACTTAGGGCTTAGGGGCGTTCCTTGCGGGGTCAACGCACGTTTTTCGGTGCGCCAGGCCCAGATGGCGGGAGACATCAGGTTCGCGAGCAAGAACGCGGGTATGAGCGTGCGCGTGTCGGCGTCGATCTCAAGAACCGAGAGGCTGACGGCTCGGGAAAGGCTTTCGGCGTGTTCGCGTTCGTTGTGAAAGGAAGGTGCCCAGGTTGTGGCGGTGCTGGCAGTTGACATGAAGGGACTTTCGCGGACGTGCACCCGGAACAGTGCGCCCCAATAGTTGCATGCCAGATGAAGACGCATCGGGCGGCGCGACAGACATCAACTTCATAAATCCTTGTCACAGCACTTGCTATTTTGCGCAGAATCGTTATCTTTTGTACGGTGGTTGCACTTTTTGCGAGCGGGAACGCTCGGGAGTTGTTGCTCTCACCCGCTTTGGTTGGCGCCCGCGTGACCGCCTGCTGAAACCGAAACCCGTTCGCTCCTCGCCGCGGCACTGCCCGAAGTTCGGGAAAGACTTGCCCTCGATGGCCACGATAGCAACCCGCAGCGCGTTTGTTCACGGACAATGGAGTGTTTCAGATTCCGCTCATCTCTATGGCGTGCCCGACTGGGGCAAGGGCTATGTGAGCGTGAACAGCCTGGGCAACGTCTGCGTGATGCCGACGAAGGAGCCTGGGAAGCAGGTGGACTTGCACGAGATCGTGCAGGGACTCAAGGAGCGGGGCATTCACACGCCCGTGCTTTTGCGCTTCAACGACATACTGAATCACCGCCTGCGCGAGATCCGCCGCTCGTTTGACGATGCGATGAAGGATCAGGGCTACGCCGGCGGGTATTCGTGCGTGTATCCGATCAAGGTGAATCAGCAGCGGCATATCTGCGAGCAGATCGCGGGGCTGGCTGTGGAATTGGACTTTGGTTTGGAGGCGGGCAGCAAGCCAGAATTGCTGGCGGTGCTGGGTCTTTCAGCCACGGCGGGCGGTCCCGGCGTGAACGGCATGCCGATCATCTGCAACGGCTTCAAAGACGACGAGTTCATCGAGACGGTGATTCTGGCGACCAAGCTGGGGCGGAACATCATTCCGGTCGTCGAAAAGTGGACGGAGCTTGAACTCATCGTCAAGCACGCGAAGGCGTATGGCGTCAAGCCCAAGATCGGGCTGCGTGTGAAATTGTCGAGCAAGGGCGCGGGGCGATGGGAGTCCTCTGCGGGCGTGCGCAGCAAGTTCGGGCTGTTCGTGAGTGAACTGCTGCAAGCAGTCGAGTACCTCAAGAAGCACGACATGCTGGATTGCCTCAAGCTTCTGCACTGCCACGTCGGCAGCCAGTTGTACGACATCCGTGTCTTCAAGAACGCCGTGAACGAGCTCTCGCACATTTATTGCGAACTCGTCCGCCTCGGCGCGGGCCTCACCATGCTCGACATCGGTGGCGGCATGGGCGTGGACTACGATGGCTCGCAGTCCGCATGGTCCAGCAGCATCAACTACACCGT
>CAZEZV010000152.1:0-9670 GCA_964516725.1 uncultured Phycisphaeraceae bacterium | reverse complement strand
ACGGAGAGGAAGGCTTCTATGTCCTGGGGGTCGAAGAGGCTGGTGTCGTTGTTGAAGTCGATTGGGTCGCAGGTTGGACCAACGGCACCAAATTCCCAAGTATCTGCATTTCGAGTGTTGATAAGGCTCAGTCCACCAAACAAAACGATCTTGCGTCGGGCACCGTCGTACACCATGCTATGTTCGCGTCGACTTGTTGGACCGGGAACTGCTCTTTGCGTCCAAGTTGTTCCATTCCATTCCCAAGAATCTGAGTAGAGAACGCCAGCGCTAGTAGTCCCGCCAAAAAGTATTGTTTGTCCGCGATCTGCGTCATAGGCCAGAGCATGACCGCCGCGTCGCGGCGGGCCAACGACCAATCGCTGTACCCAATCAGTTCCGTCCCACTCCCATGTTTCAGATGCAGCCGCTCCGGACTCAGTGGATCCGAAGAGCACGGTTACTCCCCGTGCCATGTCAAAGGACATTGAGTGTCCGCCACGCGCCGATGGCCCGCTGACGATTCGTTGGTTCCATGTAGTTCCGTTCCATTCCCAAGTATCCGCTTTGGGTTGGTTGGTTGTGCGATCATTTCCACCGAAGAGAACAACGACACCTCTTATTGAGTCAAACGCCATGGCGTGATTGGCCCTAGGCGAGGGGCCGCTGACTGCTTGTTGCATCCATGTGAATCCATTCCATTCCCACGTATCTGCAGAGTTCGATCCTCCAAACAAGACGGTCATTCCCCGCGCTGAGTCGTACGCCATTGCGTGCCCGCTTCTTGTTGAAGGGCCGCTGACGAAACGCTGCATCCAACCAACTCCATTCCATTCCCACGTATCTGCTAATGAGGGTAAATTGAGATCGAACCCGCCATACAACACAGTCACGCCTCGCGCTGAATCGTGAGCCATCGCGTGACTGTGTCGTGTAAGCGGAGCGGGCGTGGTTCGTTCGGTCCACACGGTTCCATCCCACTCCCAGAGTTGTGCTGTTGCACCGGGACCATTGCTGCTGGACGCTACACCTCCGAAAATGGTGATAACGCCACGTTGTGCATCAAAGGACATTCCGTGCGATGATCGTCCTGAAGGACCAGTCACTTGTCGCTGCGTCCACAACGTACCGTTCCACTCCCATGTGTCCGAGTACCGACCTCCACCGTTACTCCCACCAAAGAGCACGGTTACGTTTCGCGTTGAGTCGTACGCCATTGCGTGCCTGAATCGCCCCAACGGTCCGCTGACGACTCGCTGCGTCCAAACGACACCATTCCATTCCCAAGTTTCGGCAGCGCCAATTCTTCCGCCGAAGAGTACGGTTATCCCACGCGCTGCGTCGTACGCCATTGCATGCTCTGATCTCGCAACTGGGCCGCTCACGATGCGCTGTGACCAGGACTCACCATCCCACTCCCAAGTTTCAGCAGAATTCGACCCGCCAGCCAGTCCACCGAAGAGCACGGTAACGCCGCGCACCGAGTCATATGCCATCGCATGATACGATCTCGCAGAAGGTCCGCTGGTAGTGCGCTGGGTCCATGACGTGCCATCCCATTCCCACGTGTCGTTGTAATATGTCGTACCGCGTTGGCCTCCAAAGTAGACCGTCACACCGCGGCCTGCGTCATACGCCATCGCGCCACCAACTCTTGCGGACGGGCCGCTCACGTCTCGATGGATCCAGGCGCCGCTTCCGAAGCGTTGCCAAGTCTCGCTGAAGTAGGTTGCAGTTGGATCGTCGATAAACCCTCCGACAATGACATGAACACCGCGGGTGGAGTCGTACACCTGGCTGATGTCATATCGAGGCGACGGATAACGCTGGGCCCAAGACAAGTCTTGTGCGCGGGTTTGCAAGTTGCATATGAGTGCGAACAGAAGCGCGGCAAGCTTGAAAAAAACTCGCGAGCACCCATTAGCGACAATCGACGGATTTTCTGTTGGCAATGTTGCAATGCTGGCTTGAAGAAGTCGCATTGATTGGTGCAACCGGGCCAAGAATCCTCCTGTACCTCGAATGGATGGCGAATAGGTCAGAACTTCATTCTAATCGATCGAGCAATGCGTGCCAGCGATTTTTCGGCCATTTGCACAAGCGCACGTGCTTGTTCGGTACTTGGAAGGAAGATGGTGGTGGTTATGGTGGGTTGAATTCAGTCAACGCAGCCGCTATATTTGCTTTCTGCCTTTACGGGCAGACACATTTCGGACCGCACGTACTACCGACCTGCGCGAGGGCTTTTCCGAACCTCGCAATGCGATTCACATCGCCGGGCGGTGGGAGGTTAGCTTCAATGGGTAAGAAGGAAGTCACTAATATTTTCAAAATCATGGCCACAGGTGGCGCGGCGACTCCCGCACCACCTCTGGGTCCCGTTCTGGGCTCAAAGGGTGTCAACCCGGGCCAGTTCGTGCAAAAGTTCAATGCCGCGACGCAGAACGTCAAGGGCAAGGTCGTGGGTTGCATCGTCACGGTGTACTCCGACAAGAGCTTTGAACTCGAAATCAAGAGCAGCCCGGTCAGCGTCATGATCAAGGACGAGGCCAAGATCGAGAAGGGCTCTGGCGTTCCGAACAAGAACAAGGTGGGCAAACTCACCAAGGCGCAGGTTAAGAAGATCGCGGAGTCGAAGTTGCAGGACCTCAACTCGCACAGCATCGAAGCAGCGATGCGCGTTGTTGAAGGTACGGCACGCTCGATGGGCGTGACGATTTCGGCGTGAGTTTGTGGCGAGCCGCGAACGGGATCGGGGGGAGCGGCGAACCGATTTTGGAAATGAAACACAATCCGGTGCTCGGCGAGACGCCGGGCCTACGGCAGAAAAGGAACACCAATGGCAATTCGAGTCACAAAGCGCCAGAAGGCAAACGAAGGGTTGAAGGTCAACACTCCCCTCGCAACGCCCGAGGCAATCAAGGCCCTGAAGAAGTACAAGGCACCGAAGTTTGACCAGACGGTCAACGTCGTCCTCCACCTCAACATCGACACCAAACAGGCCGACCAAGCCCTCCGTGGCGCAGTCAGCCTGCCTAAGGGCATCGGCAAAACCAAGAAGGTCATCGCGTTCTGCCAGAGCGACGTTGCAAAGCTCGCGCTCGAAGCGGGCGCTGTGAAGGCCGGCGGCGAAGAACTTGTTCAGGAAGTTGAGAAGGGCTTCATGGACTTTGACGTCGTGCTCGCTTCTCCGGACATGATGCGCGTCGTCAGCAAGCTCGGTAAGGTCTTGGGACCCAAGGGCCTCATGCCCAGCCCCAAGGCCGGCACCGTGACGACGAACATTCCGCAGGGCGTGAAGGAATACTCAGCCGGTAAGGTTGAGTATCGCGCCGACACGGGCGGCAACATTCACGCCATCATCGGCAAGATGAGCTTCCCCGACGGCAACCTCACGGAGAACCTGGACTTCTTCATCAAGAACATCGAAAAGAGCCGTCCCAGCACCGTCAAGGGGCAGTTCATCAAGAGCATCCACATCGCCGGCGCGATGACGCCCAGCGTGCCTGTGCTGTACGTGCACGAAGAAGTGGTGAAGGAATAAGCCCCCCGACAGAAGTGACGAAGTAACGAAGTAACGAAGTGACGTAGTTGAAAAAGCAATGTACCGCGGCTCTTGCAGTTTGCAAAAGCCGCTGAAGAAAGAAGGACGAACTCATGTCCAAAGCAATCAAGAACATCATCATGCGGGACTACACGTCTCGCGTTGCAGGCAGCGAAGGCAAGCCGCAAGACGCGGTGCTCATCAGCATCCGCGGCGTGAAGGCGGTCGACACGACCAAGCTCCGCGGCAACCTCGCCAAGAAGAACATCAAGATCACCGTGATCCGCAACAGCCTCGCCCGCAAGGCATTCGGCGGCAGCAGCCTCGCTGCTCTCACGGATGTGCTCAGCGGCGCAAGCGCACTCGCATACGGCTCTGAAAGCGTCGTGCAAGTCGCCCGTGCTCTCACGGAGAGCATCGCCAAGTTCCCCGCTCTTGAACTCAAGGGCGCGGTCCTCGATGGCACGCTCTACAAAGGCAAGGCCGGCGTCGAAGAACTGAGCAAGTTCCCGACGCGCGACGAAGCCATCGCGAATTCGGTCACGCTGGTCGTCAGCCCCGGTCGCAAACTGCTCGGCCAGATCAAGGGCCCGGGCAGCAGCGTCGCTGGCATCATCAAGGCCATCGAAACGAAGCTGGAAAAGGGCGAAGCGATCGCGAAGAAGTGAATGAAAGGCACTGGGGGCTAGGCACTGGGCACTGGCAAAGGTTGTTTGAGTTTTCGAGAGTCTTTGCCAGTGCCTAGTGCCCAGTCCCCAGTGCCTACCCGTTTGATATCCGCACACCCCACTGGTTCACCACCGCGTGAATGAAATACCCGGGCGTCCCGGGTGCCTCTGGAGTGGCAGGTTGCTGGGACTGTCCCAGCTTTGGAAGGTTTTATTATGTCGATGACTGTTGAACAACTCGGTGATGCTCTTGCTGGTCTGGCCCTCAAGGATGCGGTCGAACTCGGCAAGTACATGAAAGACAAGTACGGCATCGAAGCCGCGGCTGGTGGCGGCGTCATGATGGCCGCTGCTGCTGCTCCCGCGGCTGCCGCTGCCGTCAAGGACTCCTTTGACGTGGTCCTGAAGGCCGTGGATGCTGCCAAGAAGATCGGCTGCATCAAGGTCGTCCGCGAAATCACCGGCCTGGGCCTGGCGGAAGCCAAGGCGCTGGTCGATGTCCCGGGCAAGCCCATCAAGCAGGGCGTGGACAAGGCCGAAGCCGAGAAGCTCAAGAAGCAACTCGAAGAGGCCGGCGCCACGATCGAACTCGCCTAATCGGGCGAAGTTTGATTGGAGCATCTGCTCCTCAAAGTTTTCAGTTTTCAAGGACACCGCCCGGTTCACGCCGGGCGGTTGTCATTTGCGCGTCGGCAATGCAAACGCATATTCCCCATATTCACAGGCAGGGTTTACGAGCAATATTCGCGCCTTTGCGGGAAAACAGTGAGAAGGGGCGATAGATTCCATTGACGAAACGTATGTTTTCCAGTACCTTTCTGCAATGCCGCGACCAGCTTAGGAAATCGCGGAGAGGCAAGGACAGGGGCGTGCAAGAACTTTGGTTCGCGCGCTGATTGGGGTAGGCGTGCTGACAAGGGTTGGGCGAAGAATCGCTTGACCAAGCATGAGGCACGCAAGACGCACTGAAAAATCATCGCGGCCCAGGCAGTGGGTCGCTTGTCACGAGGCATGCGACAGTGCGGGTGAAGTTGTTGTGACGGCTGAGATGTTGAGCCGACGGTGTAAAACGTCAGTGGTCCGGATGGTTCGCATGCATGTACGCGGCGAGCCAGGTTTCTCGGCGGGAGAAAGTCGGAACCCAAGGCATGAAGTCAATGTTCCATTCTTACACGGCACGAATCAGAGACACAATTGTTCTCTCGCTCACGAGCATTGTCGTGGGTGCATTTTCAAGCGAAGCGCTTGCGCAGGCACCCCGGTACGACATGACGATCCTGGGCGCGACATTCAACGATCCGGCGAATCCAAACAAGAAGTCTCGGGCACTGGGCATCAACAACTTCGGCGCGATCGTCGGTGAGTGGGATTATCAACGGCCGTTCGTCTGGCGCGCGTCGACGGGCATTCAACTGTTGCAAGGGCTGCCCGATCCAAACGTCTACAACATGCCAGTCATCGCCAACAAGATCAACGACAGCGGCGTCATCACGGGTAATTACTTCCGACTCTCGCCCTGCTGCGGACAAGTGACGCACGGCTGCGTATGGACATCGCCGACATCGCTCCCCACGCTCTTCGGCACACTCGCGTCCGGCAACGACGGATTCAGCACTGCGGTGGGCATCAACAGCGCAGGCCGCGTCGTCGGCGAATCAGCGATTCGCGTCTACAACCCTATTCGCTATGCTGGATTTCAGTGGATCTCAGGCTCGGGCATGACGGAGCTTGGTCAATTGCCGGGCGGCGATGCGGGCAGTTCTGCAACCGGCATCAACGACAACAATGTCGTCGTAGGCAACGCGTTCATCGGCTCAGACCGGCGCGCAACGCGCTGGTCTGCTTCGGGCGTGGCGACCAACCTTGGCACGCTGCCGCTGGGCACCATCGGTGGCAGTTGGGCGATCGACATCAACAACGCCGGCATGATCTGCGGTTATTCGTTTCCGATTCCGATGCGTGCGTGTGTGTGGCAGCCGGGCAGCACGACGCCGACAAGCATCGGCGCACTGTCAATTGCACATCAGAGCTACGCGAACGCCATCAACAACAACGGCGTCGTTGTCGGGCGCAGCAACGATCGCGCATTCGTCTGGTCAAGCCAGTTCGGCATGGTCGACATCAACAACCAGCTCAACAGCCCCAACGGCCATCAGATCATCGACGCCAGCGACATCAACGACAGCGGGCAGATCGCGGCGATCGCACGCATCACGATCAACGGTCAGCAGGTCAATCGCGCGGTGCTGCTGCATCCGGTCGCAGGGCGCATCTGCAACTCCATCGACTTCAACAACGACAGCGCGCTCTTTGATCCCATGGATATCAACGCATTCCTCAGCGTGTATAGCCAAGGGCCGTGCCTGCCGATCGGGACTGATTGCGACTCGATTGACTTCAACAACGATGGCAGTTTCTACGACCCGATGGATATCGCAGCGTTCTTGAGCGTGTACGGCGAAGGGCCATGTTTCTGAGCAGCATGGCCTTGAAGGCCGTGCTGAAACGGGCTGGAAGCACGCACGTCGGGTTCGATAGGAACGTGTTCGGCGTGTTGAGCGATCGCGGCTACACTGCTTTTGTCAAGGTGCCGGCGTTACGGGCGGAGTTGCCCCACGTGCATGCATGCACACGCCGGAAGCAACACCTCGCTTCGGAGATGCTGTCATGCCCAATCTGAACAAAGTCATGCTTATGGGGAACCTTACTCGCGATGTCGAGCTGCGCACGTTGCCCAGCGGGCAATCCGTCGGAGTGTTTGCGATCGCGGTCAATCGCAGTTGGACGGGTCAGGACGGCGAGAAGCGTGAGGAAGTGACGTTCGTTGATTGCGACGCGTGGGGCAAGACGGCGGAGATCATGGCGAAGTACTTGAGCAAGGGCAAACCAGTCTACGTCGAAGGACGTTTGCGCCAGGATACATGGGACGACAAGGAAACGGGCCAGAAACGCAGCAAGATGAAGGTTGTGGTTGAGTCGTTTCAGTTCATTGATAGCAAGGCGGGTGCGGGGGGTGGCGGTGGTGGCGGCAATTACTCCGGTGGCAGCGACGGCGAAGTACAAGTTCGGCCGCAGCCTTCACGGAATCCCGCGCCCTCTCGCGGTGCGCCCCGTTCGCCAGAGCCTGATGTGCCCGCGATGAATCCGGATGACATTCCGTTCTGAACGCGTTGCATATCGATCACTATCGTGGCACCGACTGGCGAAGCCGGTCGGTGTGTTTTTGAACTGATTGACGAATCGCAACTGGGCACCGACCGGCTTGCCAGTCGGTGGCACGGCGGTTGGCATGAATCCGAGAAACCACTTTGGTCGTTCGCCGCGCAGGCGATGCGCGAAAATCAGACTGATTCTGTGTGACATTCCATTGTGAATCGTGATGTGCAGAACGCACCTTCGTTGGCAAAATCGCCTACCATCTCGTACAGATTCGCCACGACTGATCGGAATTCGTTCGGTCTTGGCGGTGTGTCGACGACGTGCCCGGCTTGCCGATACTAACGTGCTTGGCGGGCGTCGAAGACTTGGGGCGAACGATTCTTTCGGGGCGAGTTTTTGTGAGTTTGACTGCCGGACGAAGGCGTTTTTATGACTGAAGACCAACGACAACGCGGAGCTGGACAGGGTGTGCGGGCCAATCGAACCAGCGTGAACGGCTGGAGCGCGGAGTACATGGACGCGGAGTATCAGCGGTTTTTGGCTGATGCGACCAGCGTGCCGGATGACCTGCGGCAATTCTTTCAGGGGTTTGAGCTTGGGTTGTCGGGGACGGGCGGCTCGGCGAGCGGCGCTGACGCGAAGACGCAGGTCGTTGGATCGCTTGATTATCGCGTGAGCGATTTGGTTGAGGCGTTCCGCGCGCGCGGGCATCTGGCGGCGAAGATCGATCCGTTTGGGCGCGAGCGCAAGCGGCCTGAGCAGTTGTCGCCTGCTTCGCATGGCATCACGAGCGCTGAAATGTCGGCGAGCGTGGAGACACCTTTCGGGCATATGAGTGTGGCGGAGCTGGTGCAACGGCTGGAGAAGATTTATTGCGCGTCGGTGGGCGCGGAGTTCATGCACATTCCCGATGAAGAAGAACGCGCGTGGTTCTTGAGCAAGATGGAGCCGCACGGCACGCCGACCTTTTCGGCAGAGCAGCAGAAGTTGATATTGGAACAACTCACGGGGGCGGAAGTGTTCGACAAGTTCCTTGGGAAGCGGTATCAGGGCAAGAAGCGATTCAGCCTTGAGGGCGGCGAGAGCATCATTCCGTTTTTGAAGTGGATGACGCAGCGGGTGGGTGAACTGGGGACCGAAGAGATCATCGCGGGCATGGCACACCGTGGGCGGTTGTCTGTGCTTCGTAATTACGTGGGCAAGGATCTTGCTCGCGTGTTCACGGAGTTTGAAGATTCGTGGACAGAGGGTGGGTATCAGGGAGTTGGCGACGTCAAGTATCACCGCGGCTTTTCGGGCGATCAGCAGCTGACCGGCTCGAATCGCAGCGTGCATATTTCGATGATGAATAATCCCAGTCACCTGGAGGCTGTGAATGGCTTGGTGCTGGGCAAGTGCCGAAGCAAGCAGGATCGGATCGGCGACAGCAAGCGCGAGCGGTGCATCAGTCTGCTGATTCACGGCGACGCGGCGGTGACGGGGCAGGGTGTTGTTGCGGAATGCCTCAACATGAGTTTGCTTGAGGGGTACACGGTCGGCGGGACGATTCACGTTGTGATCAACAACCTCGTTGGATTTACGACCGATCCGGCGGATGATCGCAGCACGGAGTATTGCACGGACATCGGGAAGATGGTCAACTGCCCGGCGATTCACGTGAATGGTGATGATCCGGAGGCGGTGGTGTGGGCGGCAATGCTCGCGGCGGACTATCGACACACATTCCACAAGGACATTTTCGTGGACATCGTGTGCTTCGTCGGTACGGGCACAATGAACAGGATGAGCCGGGGTATACGCAGCCTGCGCTGACGGCGTTGGTGAAGGCACATCCGGGGACGCCTGAAACGTACCGCCAGAAGTTGCTTGCGCGTGGCACGATTTCGGAAGCGGTTGCGACAGGGATGATTGATCGCGAGACCCAGCTACTCGACGATGCGCAAGCAGCGTCGAAGGCGAGTCCGATTGATCCGGTGCCGCCCGCGGGCAAGGCGTCGTGGGAAGGGCTTCAGGGCGAGTATTCGTTTGAATCGCCGTCAACGGCCGTGGATGCAAAGACGATTGCTCGCGTGTGCCAAGCGATGGGGACTGCGCCGGATGGCTTCAATGTGCATCCGAAGCTGCGGGCGATGCTCGCGGCGCGGGCGGCATTGCCGACAACGAAGAAACTCAGTCACGCGGACGCGGAGCAGATTGCGATCGGGACATTGCTGCTTGAGGGCACGCCCGTTCGGTTGTCGGGGCAGGATTCTCGGCGCGGCACCTTCACGACGCGCCATGCGGTGCTGCGCGATGAAGTGACGAGCGAGCGACGGACCCT
>CAZEZV010000151.1:0-9690 GCA_964516725.1 uncultured Phycisphaeraceae bacterium | reverse complement strand
ATATCCCGTTGCCGCGTATGAATTCGTGAAGCATGGCCTCGATCACACCTGCAAGACCGTCGCGGGCGAGAGCGAACGTCGCCACATCTCTGGCGAAGAACTTTGCCTTGGCCTGCGTGACTTCGCTCTCCGCCAGTACGGTCGCCTCGCGCGCACCGTCCTCGCCAAATGGCACATCCACAGCACCGACGACTTCGGCAAGATCGTCTTCGCCATGATCGAAGCGAAGATCCTCGCCAAGACCGAAGAAGACTCCGCCGAAGACTTCCGCGCTGTCTTTGACTTCGAAGAGGCCTTTGGCGACCTCGCCAGCACGTCGCGGTAGTTTTGACTCCGTCATTGTGACTCGTGCCACCGACTACGCAAAGCCGAAGTCGGTGGCACGAGTTGTTTACTTCACTCCCTCTAGTTTCATGCCAAATTCCTTCTCCGTCCGATATTGCCCACGCTGAGTGAAGCCTGTGCAGGCTTCGCACAAGCGGGTTCTTTTGCCGGGTCATTCCCCACGAGGGCACACGATGCGCGCAATCGCGATCATCAATCAAAAGGGCGGCTGTGGCAAGACCACCTCCGCGATCAATCTCTCCGCCGTGCTTGCACGAGCTGGAAAGAAAGTTCTTCTCATCGACATGGACCCGCAGGGCCACTGCGCCGCGGGCCTTGGGATCCCAGAGCAACGCATCGAACTCGATATTGGCGATGCGATGCTCACTGTGGGGAGCAAGCCACTCGACCCGTCGAAGCTCCTCTGGCGCGTCGCGCGAAATCTTGATCTGGCCCCCGCCCGCATGAAACTCGCCGGCCTCGAAGCTCCACGCGGCGGCCTTGCCGACTTGCCAGACAAAGAGCGCCGGCTCTCGCAGGTCATTGAAAAGTTCGGCAACGAGTACGATATCGCTGTTGTCGACTGCCCACCCAGCATCGGCATCCTCACCTTCAACGCACTCGCGTGCGCCGACATGGTGATTATCCCGGTCGAGACGGGATTCTTCTCGCTGCAAGGCGCGACCCGCCAAGTGAACACCGTCAAGACTCTGAGCAAGCGCATCGGTGTCAACATTCCCGTGTGGCTGTTGCCCACCCTGCACGATGCTCGCAATACCGTCGCCGCAGACCTGCTCGATGAACTCAACCGCCGCTTCAATGAGCGCGTCGTGAGCGTCGTCGTCCGACACGACGTCCGCCTTCGTGAAGCAGCGAGTTTCGGTCAATCAGTGATTGATTACGCCCCCGGCTCCATCGGCGCCGAGGACTACGGGCGTCTTGGTATCTGGACACTCGAGAATCTCAAGGCCCGCGCAGCGCTGCCCGCCGACCAGATCGAAACCGTTGTCGCTGGCACGGAAAGTTTCATCGGAGGCGTCTCGCTCAGTCCAACGACCCCCAGCCCATCGCCCAACAAGTCGTTCGCACACTACGGCGCGGGCCACGACAATGGCGGCGTCGCGACGATGGCAACAGCAGAAAACGCTTCCGAATTGAAGCCGGTTTCTCGTGCCGAAGATGTCGCACGCCGCGCTCAGGAATTCCTGCGCCGCATCGCGTTGGGTCGCACGCCTTCGCCCGAAGCAACATCACAAGCAAGCGCGGCTGTTACCTCAGCGCTGGGCGCGAACTCATCAGCCGTCGCACAAGTCGCAACCGCCGTGACGGCAACCCAAGCCCTCTCACCCCACGGTGCCGAAACCCTCCCAAACAACGTTGTCGCCATCAAGCCCTCTCGCCAGGTCCTGCGCCTCGAAGAAGAGACAATCACGCATCAACCAATCCTCCCCAGCACCCAGCGTCTTCTAGGCCTGCGCGAAACCAGCCAGGGCGTGCTGTTCGTGCAACCCATGACCGCCGGCAAGACCATCTCCATCGCTGGCTCGTTCAACAACTGGTCCGCAACGTCGCACGTCATGAAACGCAACCAGTCGCTGGGTATTTTCGAACTCTGCCTCCGGCTCCCCGCCGGCAAGTTTCAATACCGAATCGTCGTCGACGGCGTGTGGCAGAACGACCCCTACAACCCCAACACCGAACCCAACCCCTTCGGCGAAGTCAACAATATCGGCTATGTCGGCGCGAGGTAAGTGCCCCGACTTGAACGGAGTTCACCACAAAGGCACGAAGAGCACAAAGAAAAGCAAAGAGAAACAAAGAGTTGAAAAAAGAGAAAGGTTCTTAGGCACGAGAGTTTCCAAAGCAAAGTGCCCTCGGGTTGACGTTCTCAGCTCTCCGTTCGCTTTTTTCTTCGTGCCCTGCGTGTCTATGTGGTGAAGTTGCATTTGATCAGTCCCAAGAGGATACCGCGTGAGCGAGACAAAGCCTGCAAGCACGGCAAGTCATGCGTCAATGGACGCCGCCGATGCGCCGCCGACTGATTTTGCTATCAAACTGTCGCAAGGCTTCGGTGGAGAAAACGACGCCCTCTGCGCCCTGCGCCTCGCCGAATCCCGAGGCGAGTTTGCCAACACCTTTCACGCAGCACCGCCTCACGCCACCGCAAATCAACCTGCACGCACCGTCCACGACCAAACTTACGTACACCCAAAGACCATGGAGAGGGCAATGGGACACATCGGACCTGTCAACGGCTACTTCACTCAGCGAAACGACGACCATTCGCCCCAAAACGAATACGACGCCCTCGCCGATCTCTTCCTGTCTCATGACGATGCACGCAACCTGCTCTCGCAGGCGGCGCACGCCGTGCCACAACCAACAAGCAACGGCTCGCCCCGAGCTCACTCGTCCACCGCGAATCATGTCACACCGCCCTTCGCTTCAAGCGAAGGTGGCCCTGCCCTCCGTCTGCACCCCACCGCTACCCCGACTCCCTCCGACCCCATCCCACTTGCGCCCCACACCGACCAACCAGCCAAGTCCAACAATCGCGTCGAGCGCATCATCGTGGGCAACTTGCCAGTTCTCGCCGGAGCTTGGACCGCGCAATACGCCAAGCATGTCGCATCGACAGAGCACTGTACCGTCGCGCTCGTCCGCATGATCGAAGGCGTCACCTCAATCGAACTCATCCGCCCCACCGGCGCTTCACGCGGCTCTGCCCCCACGTCTACAAACGCACAATCGCTTGAGGACTCCATCAAAGCCATCAAACCCGACGTCGGCGTCTGGCTCTTTCGCATTGACGGCGTTCCCGACACCGATTGGTCCGCTACGCCGCTGGCAAAGACAACAACTCTGCTCACCGGTGCCGACGACGCCGCCCTCGTGTCATCCTACCGCACCCTCAAGTCCCTCGCATCGGCAACCACTCCCCCCGCCCGCCCCGCTCTCCGCGTTGCCATACTCGGCTCCGACGACTCCAAGTCCGGCACCGCCGAAGAAAAACTCCGCCGCGGCTCGCTGACGTTCCTGGGCCTCTCCCTCGACCACGTCGCCCGCATTGAAAAGATCTGCCCGGGCAACTGCACGCTGGTGTATCAGTCAGCCATGAACGCACACACGCCGAGCGAGTTGCTTTCGACGCTTTGCCGCGCATTGGAACATGCCGAATCTGACCACAAAGCCACGGCACACCAAGAAGCACAAGAACCAAAGACAGCCAACCCCGCCCGCTCGCTGCCCGTCAGCAATCAATTGCCAACGGACAATCTGAGCCGCAACATCGCCGGCGTTGAGCCACTTCCCATCACCTGCCCCTACGCCCCAAGCGTCGAAATCGCGATCGAAGCGAAGTCCACCGGCTCGATCTTTCACTTGCTCACGGCTGACTGCATATCAGGCCCGACTCAACTGCTCATCGTTGCAACCTGGCTCAGGTCGCACGCCGACCTTCTCCGTCTCGCGGCCCCCAACATGCCGGCAATTCAGCCAGACCCGATTCTGCACGTATTTACTACAGACCTGCGTGCCTCTCGCGGCTTGCTCGACACGCCGATCTGCGTGCACTTTGTGGTCGAGGTTGAGTGTTCCGGTACAACAAAGCGGGTGGTTACCCGGGTGAACTGATACGGGTTCTATTTGCAAAGTACGCGTTGGCGGCACAGTCGTGGGCGTTCTCGCCTGTGAGCGAGCATCCCTGCACTCCCGTCACAGGCGAGGACGCCATCGCCACCCGCATACATCCAAGGCCTGATAGGCGAGGAATGCAACTGGTATCGATATGACAAGTGCTGCCGACATGTGCTGTGGTGTGGTGTGGTGTGGGCCTTCACTTCATCATCTCAGCAACATCTCCCTCAATCGCCTTTGCCCACAGTTCATACCCCTTTGAACTCAGGTGCAGCAAGTCCGGCATGACGTCCCTTGACAACTCTCCTCCCGCTGTCAGAAACTCGCCCCCGATGTCGCGGAATCGAACCTGCGAATTGCTCAACTTGGGCAGCAGCGCGTTGATCTTGTCGTTGATCAGCCGCAATGCGTCGTCCTTGTTCGCGCCGCGAGGAAAAATCGCGAGGAGCAGTATCTTTGCTTTGGGGCACTTCACACGAAGTCGCTGAACAATCGCCTCTATGCCCGCCGCTGTCTGCTCCGGCGGGTCTTGGCGGGCACCGGTGTTGTTGGTGCCGATCATGAGGACGATCAACTTTGGTGAGAGTCCATCGAAGTTGCCGTTGTCGAGGCGCCAGAGGACGTGCTCGGTGCGATCGCCGCTGATGCCGAAGTTTGCGGCGTTATACCGCTCAAAGTACGTCTTCCATGCGTCCTTGCCCTCGCCTTCCCAGCCCTGTGTGATCGAGTCGCCCAGGAACACAAGCTGCGCCTTGCCCTCCTTCGAAATCGCGTTGCACCGCTCATGGCGTTGTTCCGTTCCCTGATGAAACGCGGGAGTGGTTGCGGGATAATTCGGTGTCGCTCGTGCCTTACAGCCAGCAACGAAGACGAGAATCACGGCCACACCAATCGCAAAGATGAAAGTCCTCATGGGAAGGAACGTATGCAATGTGCTGATTCAGAGCGCGGGGCTGATGAGCCGGATCGTCGTCGGGTAGCGATAAGGCCGACCGAGCAGAGACGCTCGCGTCGCAAGAATGCAGCCAACGAGCGCCAGCACGCTGAGCATCGGAAACCCGACCCACCATGCAGTGCTGCACGTTGGAACTCCGGCGACCAGCACGACAAACGCATAGATTCCAATCGATATCTGAAAGTTCATGGACTCTCGCCCGTGATCGTCAAGAAACACCGACCTGTTGCGCGTCAAGAGCCACACAATCCACACAACCGCAAGTGGCAACGGAGCGAGAAATCCGCTGGATGCGATCGTGGCAAAGACTAGCATCGCGGGGCCGACGTGTATCAACGCTGCAAGCACCCGGTCTGCTTGGTGAAGCCGCGAGGACGCTGAGTCCGGTTGTGCATACCCGAACGGACTCGTGATACTCTGCCGTTCAGCCCCTGGCAGATCCGAAGGGGCAAACCTATCGCCGGCACTTGCTCCGGTGCTCGATGCAGGTTCCCGCGGAGTTGAATCGCCGCCTTTCACGCAGCACGTTATTCGGCAAATCGCGTGGGCGGATTCCACGGCAGCAGAAATCTGTGAGACCGGCAAACCGAAACCGAAAGCCCGTCCCAAGACTTGGTTCACCACAAAGACACGAAAAACTCAAAGAAAATGCCCTAGTAGGCGAGCAGTTCTTTCTGCAACAATCCACTGGTGACAGCATCTTTGAGTTACCAACTCCACGGCACAGGCAGCCACTCAAACCCGCCGTCACGTGCTCTCACATGCCCAACGCCGGGCCACGGCGTGTGATACCCCATGACGAGCGTTCGGTCCGCCGCGATGCCTTCCAGCACCTTGCGGCGTGTCTTTGCCCCGGCCTCCGCGTCGTAATCGAACGCAAGGTGCCATTCGGGCTTGCCAAAGCTGAGAACGTAGTGATGGACTGCGTCCACGAGCATCGTGAACTTGTCGACGCCGGATTCGAGCGTCACGGTTTGATGACCAGGCGTGTGACCGCCAGTTTGCGTCACTGACACACCGGTTGTCAAGGTGTCGCCATCGCCAACGACTTGCAACTTGCCGGACTTCTCAATCGATGCGATCGTCTTCGCCGCTCGCTCAATCGCACCTTTCTTGCTTTCTTCCGGCAGTTTGCACTTAGAAAGGTCGGGCGAACCGCCCCAGAACTCTTTCTCTGCCTTGTTGATGAAGTACTTTGCGTTTGGAAAAGCGAGATTGCCTTCGCCGTCGAAGAATCCGCCGAAGTGATCGCCGTGGAGGTGGCTGACGACGATGCCGGAGACGTCGGCGGGCTTGATGCCGAGCGTTGCGAGGTGCGTCATCAACTTGCCGCCACGCTGACCCGGGCCGTTGCCGGCGTCGACAAGCCACGTTTCGCTTCCCACCTTGAAGCAGAGCACGTTGAAGTGCATCAGCACTTGGCTCTTTGACAACACGTATGAATCAAGCACGTCCTCGACTTCACCCTGCGTCGCGTTGGAACCCCAGATCGGATAGGGAGGCATTTGGCCCTGACCATCGCCGATCGAAAAACACTTGATCGCATTCTCACCAGTTCCGACTTGGAAGCGGTAGAAGCCGCTGCCTTGCTGGGGGTCGGTGGTCGCCGCTTGCATCGGTGATGTAGGTGCCACCGCTGGTGTTGCCGCTCTCGCGCTTTTCACGAGTGCGAGAGACGCCCCCGTGAGACCAATTGCTGAAATCGCGCTGCGGCGTGTCATTTGCTGCATAAGAAACACTCCAGTCACTCAACCCAATGCAAAATGCCCGATCCCAAGTGCCTTCTTCACTCCTTCACATTCAGCGACATGTGCTCATGCACAACCTTCCACGGCTTGTCATCTCCCTCGCGATGGAAGACAAGTGTCAAGTGTCCAGGCATGTCGAGTTTCTGGCCGTTAGGCATTTCGCCGTAGATGCGGACGATGGAGCAAGTCGCGGCGACGTCGTCATCGGCCCAGACGCGCAGGCTTTTGGTTTGCGTCAGCGAGGCCTTGGTGAAGCCGTTCATGCCGGGGCCCCACATTGCGGCGTATTCGTTCCAGCCTTGAATCACGGTCTTGCCTTGCGACATGCCGTCGAAGGAGAGGAAGATGTTTGAGTTGTCAACCGACTTGCTCAACGCATCTGTCGTGAACGTTTTCCCCTCAGTCTTGGTCCACGACGCAAGGAACGCATCACGAGCCTTTTCAACGCTCGCAATCTCCGCCGCATCCTCCGCTGCGCCATTCTTGTCGAGTTCACGCGTCGTGGCGCACGAGGCGAGCAATGCGATGGGAAGGCCAATGGACAGGACCGCAACGAGAGACTTGGTTTTCATGCCGCATTGTTAGGCGCGTCAAACCTGTAACGCGTAGGCCCAGCGAGACGCCCGTCCTACGGAGTCGAGCCTCGTCGCTTGAACATCGCAATGGCGGTTGCAAACACGAGTGCCGCGGCGATTGCGTTGCGAATCGCGATCCACTTGGGTAGAACGACCGACTTTCCGAATACGCTGCACCCGCACTCGACTGGCTCCTTTGTGAGAATCGCGAGCGAGAGTGCGTAGATCGTGAACAGGGTCAGGAGGCAGCCCGCGCTGACAAGGGCCCCCAACGTCAACCTGTTCAACTTCGTGCGCTTCGCGGCAGTCAATCCAGCGGACGGTTTGCCCTTATGGCCCGCCGAAACCTCGACAATTGGCTTTGATGTCGTTAGCTCAAGCAGTACCGCGCCGATGCACAGCACGGTGAGTAATGCTTCCACGCCGATCACGGTGATAGACGCCGCTGGCACGATCTTATTTGGCAGTACGCCGTGGGCTTCGATGATGGTTTCAAACGAACTGACATCCATCGCCTTCATCACGGACGAGAGACCAAAGACAACAGCCAGCCCGAGGAGCACGAGCATCGAGAGCAGGTTGAGGAGGTTGAGTTTCATTAGGAGAGCAATGGGTTGCGCTGACACGCATGCGCGTTCATTCACGAATCAACCATCAACCGCGTTGGGCTCATTCTTCACCGTTTCACCGTGTTATCGCTGTCTCACGGCCACCGAAGCCCTCCCTCACGGTCGGGCTGCTTGTTCAATCACTCCTCGACATTCGCCGAAGCCAATCTTGCGAAAACCCGCTCGCTCGCACCAGCCGCGCATGATGACTTCGTCGCCGTCTGCGAGGAATATGCGTGACTCGCCGCTTGGCAGCGCGATTGGCTTTCTGGGCAGGGGCTTGCCGTCCGGGCCGTTGCCTTGCCACGTCAGTTCGAGCAGGCAGCCACGTGTGTCCTGGTCCTTGCCTGAAATCGTGCCGCTTGCGAAGAGGTCGCCTGGCTGCATGTTGCAGCCATTGCTGGTGTGGTGTGCGAGCAGTTGCGCGATGGTCCAGTACATGTCCTTGAACGCGTTGGACTTTGAGATGCGGATCGGCGACAATCCCTTGTCCCGCATCGCCACGCTCGACAGCCACACTTCGAGCGTGATGTCAAAGGCACCAGACTTCTGATCGAACTCATCCATCAAGTATGGCAAGGGCGTTGGATCGCCTTCCGCACGTCTGAAGGCCGTCGTTCGGAACGGCGCGAGCGCCTCCAGCGTCACGATGTACGGCGAGATCGTCGTTGCGAAGTTCTTCGCCAGGAACGGCCCCAGCGGCTGGTACTCCCACTTTTGAATATCGCGGGCTGACCAGTCATTCACGAGAACGAGCCCCGCGATGTGATTCATCGCGTTATGGATCGAAATCGGATGCCCAAGCTCATTGTGCCTGCTGACAAACGCCCCCACTTCCAACTCATAGTCGAGCATCGTGCAAGGGCCGAACTTCGGGCCAGCTTTGGGATCATGGTCAGGCGGTGGCTGCTGCCCATGCGGGCGAATCACGGGCGTTCCCGACTCCACGATGCTCGACGCACGCCCGTGGTAGCCGATCGGCACATGCTTGTAGTTTGGCAGCAGCGGATTGTCGGGCCTGAACATGCTGCCCACGGTCGTCGCGTGATGAATGCTGGCGTAGAAGTCGGTGTAGTTCATGACCGCGGCGGGTGGCAGGACATCACACTCGTGTACGTCATACAACGCCTTCTCACGCAGGCGGCGAACTTGCTGCCCGCCGGGCGGACCATCTCGCAGAAAGTCCTGCAACTGCCGACGAATCCCTGCGAGCATGTCCGTGCCATGACTCAGTACGTGATTGGTCACGACATCATCAAAGATGCTGTGGTGATGGTGATGATCGTGCTGGCCGTGATCGTCGGTAATGAGTTTGGCTTCCGCGAGCAAGCCAAGGTCGACGAGGCTGTCGCCGATACGCGTCCCAAGCGTCGGCTCGTCATCGGGCGTAATGAACGCGCACAGCGGCAAGTTCTGAATCGGAAATTCCGTCGCAGGGTCGTTCGCCGGTGCGTGCCATGACTTCAAACTCGGGTTGTGTGTGTCGTTCACACTCCCAATCGAAAACCCATCCGAACCACTTTCAGAATGACGCAACGCAAAGTACTGACGCATGTGCAACAGTAGAGGCTGTCTGAAACCGATGAATCAACGCGATCACAATCCTTGATCCTCGCATTCTCATGCGTTTTCAAGCACTTTCGTCCTTGTGCTCTATGTGTCGTTGTGGTCAACATCGCCTTGGTGAATAGGCTCTACCTTTGCACATGGGCAAAGCAATCAATATCCTGCTGGCGACCGGCAATCCGCACAAAGTCGAGGAACTGCGTGCTATCTTTGAGCAGGATCAGCTAACCGAGATCACTTTGCTGTCGCTCAAGGACGTTTCGCCCACTCGCGAACCC
>CAZEZV010000150.1:0-9692 GCA_964516725.1 uncultured Phycisphaeraceae bacterium | reverse complement strand
ACCAGGTGATAAGCGTGATCACTGTGGTCGATACGAAGCCGGCGACACTGAGAAAGCAGAAGCCTTCGATGTCGAATATAGAGACTTCCAGAAGTGCCTGTTGTCTTCCATCACACTCACACAGCAGAAACACAACATCAACTACATCCCCGGCTGCGTCGAACTCGGCGACTTCGATTCTACATCGACGACCATATCGCTCTTCCCCTGCGACGAAGTCGTGAGCACGCCGCAGGGCGCACTCGAGGCAACCTTCGAACGCTACTGGCAGTTCTTCAAAGACCGCCGCGACGGCACTGGCCAATTCGCCGACAAACCCTGGGAAGCCTACACGCCCTACGAACTCCGCCACGTCGGCGCGTTCGTGCGATTAGGCTGGCGCGAGCGCGCGTACGAATTGCTTCAGTGGTTCCGCCTGCATCAGCGCCCGCAAGGCTGGTATCACTGGGCGGAAGTCGTGTGGAATGATCCAAAGACGCCGAAGTTCCTGGGTGACATGCCGCACACTTGGTGCGGGAGTGACTTTCTCAACGGCGTACTGAACATGTTCGCGTACACGCAGGAGACGGCGGGTGGTACGCAGTTGGTATGCTTCGCGGGGATACCGAAGGCGTGGATTGATTCGGGCGAGGCGACTGGGCTGACGAACCTGCATACGCAGTTCGGGAAGATCACGCTGTCGATGCGGCGTGAGGGTGACATTGTGACGGCGAGCATCGAGGGCACGAGTGAGGCGATGCCGCCTGGGGGATTCGTGTTGAAGAAGCCGGAGGCGGCCGTCGGAGAGGATGTGGTTGTGAAGTCGTGGCCAGTGAAGGCGGAGTGGAAGTTGAAGTGACGTGCATCGGCCCGTGCCATCGAAGTCGCGGCTTTGAGCGACTTCGATGCGAACGACCTGTAACGCGCCGCCTGTTGCAATTCGTCGCTCCTCACATCGAAGTCGGCTCAAAACCGCCGACTTCGATGGCACGAGCCCGCGCGCCGTACGCTTGCCCCCCATGCCCTTCCCTCCAAACTTCATCTGGGGTTCCGCGACCTCGTCCTTCCAAATCGAAGGCGCGTCCACTGCCGACGGCAAGGGGCCGTCCATCTGGGACGACTTCTGCAAGCAGTCCCGCAACGGCAGCACGATTTGGGGCGACGGCACGGGCGATGTCGCGTGCGATCACTATCGGCGGATGGAATCGGACGTTGCGCTGATGAAGCAACTGGGGCTGAAGGCGTATCGCTTCAGCGTGTCATGGCCGCGGGTCATGCCGCAGGGTGTCGGGGCAGTGAACGCGAAGGGGTTGGATTTTTACTCGCGGCTTGTGGATCAACTGCTCGCGGCAGGAATCACGCCGTATTGCACGATGTTTCACTGGGATTATCCGTCGGCGCTGCATGCGCTCGGGGTGCGTGGCGGTTGGACGAACCGTGAATCCAGCGAGTGGTTCGCAGAATACACCAAGGTCGTCGTTGACAAGATCGGCGATCGTGTCGCACACTGGATGACGCTCAACGAGCCGCAGGTGTTTATCAAGTTTGGCTATGGCGACGGCATCAACGCGCCGGGCCAGAAGTTGCCCTTGCACGATCAACTGCTGATGGTGCATAACGCGCTGATCGCGCACGGCAGAGCCACACAGGTCATTCGTGCCCACGCGAGGAAGAAAGCGACCATCGGCTGGGCACCTGTCTGCGTCGTGCGATACCCGGCGACAGATACGCCCGCTGATATCGAAGCCGCGCGTGCGCTCACGTTCGGGTGCGCTGCGGTGCCGACCGTGCGCGATCTCTGGAACAACTCTTGGTACAACGATCCGCTTGTCTTCGGCCACTATCCCGCCGAGCTGCTCGCGCTCTACGGCAGCGACGTGCCCAAGTTCGCTGCAAGCGACTTTGACATCATCAAGCAGCCGGTTGACTTCCTGGGTGTGAACATTTATGAAGGCCAGCCCGTTCGCGCGACAGCCGGCGGCGGCGTTGAATACGTCAAACGCGCCGATGGTCACCCGCTGACAGCCTTCAAGTGGCCCGTCGAGCCGAAGAGCCTCTATTGGGGCCCGCGCTTCATGCACGAGCGATACAAACTCCCCATCATCATCACCGAGAATGGCCTCTCGAGCATGGACTGGCCCGCCCTCGACGGGAAGGTCCACGACGTCCAACGCATTGACTTCACAACGCGCTATCTGCGTGAACTCCGCCGCGCGTGCGAAGACGGTGTCGACGTCCGCGGCTACTTCCACTGGTCACTGATGGACAACTTCGAGTGGGCTGTTGGATATCGCGAACGATTCGGATTGATCTACGTTGATTACGCGACACAGCAGCGCATTCTGAAGGATTCGGCACTCTGGTATCGTGGCGTCACAGAAACCAACGGCGCGAATCTTGGCAACTGACGAGAGTTTATAGAGACGTGTGCGGAGGGGGGGCGGGGGGCGGGGGGCCTCACCGGCCCGAACCGCGAGCAATCGTTGAACGCGCCTTCCACGCCTTCGAACTGATCGAACACGACCTCCAAAAACACTTCATGGAATAGCTTACAAAACAACCCGCCTCATCGGCCCCACAGCGTTCGATTCCTCCCGCGTCTGCACCATCAGCGTTGTCTCAACCACAGCCCGCTTCTCCAAGTCCATCGCGCGAGTGTGCAAAGAACAAGGCCTCGGCGTACCGATTGCCATGACCTCGATTGCTTGGGTTCCCTCACCGCCTCGGCGACCTCGAATACCCCGCCTTCTTCGCCGGGTCCGCCACCTCGACCTGCTCCACGCGCGAGCACGCCGTCGCCTTCCACCCCTTCTCGGTTTTGTCGGCGGAGTACAGCACCGTGCTACCGTCTTTGAGCACTCGGAAGCCCTCTCCCTGCACCACAGAAAAGTGCACGAAGATATCCTGGCCCTCGGGTCCGACGATGAACCCGAAGCCCTTGCGTGGATCAAACCACTTCACTTTGCCTTCGATGCTTTCGAGATGCACACGATCAGAACCGCCACGATCACTACTCATCACACACCCCCATACAGAAATTGGGCGCGAAACAAGCCTTCTACAAGTTACCAAGTTTGCCAATTCCGTCAAGGGTCCGCCGCTGGATTCAGCGAATAAAGCCACAATTGGGTTGCCGCCCGAGCAAGACGCACGATCAAGCACGCCCCGACTAGGGCGTTTTCGCCACTTCCAGGCCGATGATGCGCGTTCCAACACGCATAGCAAACTGCACCAAACTTCCCCAAATTACTCACAACCAACACCCACGGCATGTAACCACACGCGCAACAAGGCCCCGCCTCACCGGGTACTTCCTGCAAGCAGCCCGACCGTGAGGGAGGGCTTTGTACTTTGCACGTAGTCCGACCTTGACGAAAGGCCCTGCTTCCATGCAACATTGCCAGCAACTCCAAGCAAACTCAACACCGCCGTTCCCGTTCCCACTTCGTGCCTTTGTGGCCAATCCTGCCATTGAAACTCGCGGAGGTTTTGATCATCCCGCGTCTCTCGCAGTTCGCTCACCACAGTGTCACAGAGAGCGGAAGAGAAAAACAAAGAGTGGATACGACAGCACACAACCCACTCTCTCTTTCCCCCTCTGTGACTCTGTGGTCATAGAGCCTCAAACACGCCCAAAATCGCCTACCAGTAACCGTTCTAGAATCCCCCTATGGAAAACCTCGCCCTCTTGAAGCGTCTCTGCGAAACCCCTGGCGTCCCCGGCCGCGAAGAACGCGTCCGTGCCCTCATCGAATCCGAAGTCAAAGGCCTCTTCGACTCCGTCGAGACCGACGCGATGGGCAATCTCATCTGCCGCCGAAACCCTCGCGGCAAGGCCAAGAAAGGCACAGAAAAAACCAAGCACGGCGGCCCCCTCCGCGTCATGCAACTCTGCCACATGGACGAGATCGGTTTCTACGTCACAGCTATTGATGACAAAGGCTTCCTCTGGATGAACCCCGCCGGCGGCTTTGACACCCGCAACCTGTTTTCGCGCCGCGTCCTCGTTGTCGCTGCTGACGGCGATTACAAAGGCGTGATGAACCCGGGTGGTCGGCCCATCCACATCTCAAGCCCCAAGGACCGCGAGAAGATTCCGGAAGTGAAGGAGTTCTGCGTCGACACCGGCATGAGCGCCGACAAGGTCAAGAAGAAGTTCAAGATCGGCGACTACGTCGTCATGGACGAACCCGCCATGGAAATCGGCGACAAGTTCGTGAGCAAAGCCCTCGACAACCGCGTCGCGTGCTGGCTGGGCATCGAAAGCGTTCGCAAACTCGAAAAGAGCAAAGCCCAGCACACCTGCGAAGTCATCGTCGCGTTCACCACTCAAGAAGAAGTCGGCCTGCGCGGCGCAAAGACCGCCAGCCACGCCGTCGAACCCGACATCGGCTTCGGCATCGACGTGACGCTCGCGTGCGACACGCCCGGCGTGCCCCCCGAAGAAACCGTCACCAAGCACGGCGCAGGTTTCGGTCTCCACATCAAAGACAGCAGCTTCATCAGCGACTACAAACTCACCGAAGAAGTCGAGAACCTCGCGAAGAAGAACAAAATCCCTTACCAACGCACCATCCTCGCCGCCGGCGGCCAAGACGGCGCCGCTGCCCAACAAGCCGCGGCAGGCGCACGAGCAGTCGGCATCACCGTGGGTACTCGTTACATCCACACCGTCACGGAAATGATTGACAAGAAAGACCTGTTCGCAGCGAGAGACATCCTCACCGCCTACTGCGCAAGCAAGTAAATAAGTCGCTATCCTATAGACCAAACTCATTTCGTGCTCACACTTACAAGGAACGTTGCGTGGGGCATCCTAACGGTCAGGAAAAAAATGGCGAAACTACGCGCCCGCGCACGGCAGCGCGGGCGATGTTTGTGCGTGCTTTGCGCTTGTTCAAAGTAATTGTGATAACCATCCTGTGCTTCGCAGCGGTTGGCTCGCTGTCATATCTGGTGTACGCATGTGCGAAGTCGCGGCACTTTCCGACCGGTGTCGTCGAAAACAGAACAAAGGACAATGAGCCAGACCTGTTGAGTATGGATGTCGAGCCAAAGGGTCCGACGATCACGCCAGAGCAGTTTGAATTCGCTGTCGAGTACCGTCGCTCCATGGGATTCTCTGACGACAATCCGATCGTGTTCAACCGAAGAATGTCAACGCTCGTGGACGACATCGTTGCAGCAACGCACACCAGTCGTTTGTACAAGGTTCCCGATCTGGATCGAAAGTACATCATTGATCTGGAGTGGGACGATGTTTGGGCACCTTCGATTCGCAAGACGCCACTTGAGCACTTTCAATTTTCACAGAATGTCTGGGGTTT
The DNA here is from genome assembly GCA_964516725.1 of uncultured Phycisphaeraceae bacterium. Classification (GTDB taxonomy): domain Bacteria; phylum Planctomycetota; class Phycisphaerae; order Phycisphaerales; family UBA1924; genus BJHL01. The sequence continues at coordinate 4,386 of CAZEZV010000150.1, read as the reverse complement.
TCCCGAAGAGTGTGCGGTGATTACGATCAGCGGACATGGTGGCCTCTTGTCTGATCCGTTGAGCAACCGACGCGCAGATTACCCCCATCAACACGATAGACCAAATGCCGACCCTGCAACACGCAGTTCGGCACCGGCTCAAGAAAAAGAAGAGAAGTCCAAGATTCCCAGTGCATATCTCGGTGTGGACTTTCGTGCTGAATTCTCACCAGAATCACCCGATCAACTCCCGTTCCGGGTGCAGGCGTGGAGCCTACCGCTCATCGGGCAAGCGCTCACTTGGACGACCTCCGCCAACTCGACCGGCAAACGCGTGACCAAGGCCGACATCGAAAACAAGGAATGGTGGGTGAAGCGAAGCCGAAAAGAACGGCAGGAACTAGCCGCACTTTCCTCTTTGGTTGGGCTCAGCAAACGATTGAAGTCGGACGGCACGCTCGAGATTTCTGCTTGCGAACTCGACGTTCACTCAGAGGATCACCAGAGCAACGCGAGACAGTTCGGGTCAGTGTGGGCGAGGCTTTTTCCCGGTCGAACGATCATTCTCTACAGAGTCAAGGTTGAGTGGCTGGAGAGTCACCTGCGGGTAAGTTTCAGTTCGGATACCTCCAATGGAGTTGCCACCGAGTACCGGTTTGAGGTGCAGCCATGACCAGGGCTATCATGACATCACCTGTGGTTCATGGGTTGGTTCTGTTTCTTTTTGAGCAAGTGAGTACTGCAACAGTGGAATATGGGAGCCGAGCATGAACCTCTTGCGGATAACTCATGGGGGCCAGTCTGCGTCATCTGGCACGTTTATGCCGACACGCCGCGACTCATCACCTGTATTTGGCCGGGAGCATGGTGATAGCAAGTATGTATTCTCCCGAATCATAAGTGGATTGAAAGCTGTTGCCTCCCACAACTTGTGGCAAACTCTGCTGCTGTGCCTTGCTCTGTTCGCAGTTGCCTTGGGTTCTGTAAAGTGGTACGTGCTTGCCACACGCAACGCTGTCACTGTCGCTGCGCTTGAAAGCGGTGAAACCGCGAAGTCCGTTGTGCTTGATGCACAACCGCCCCTCTTAGCGTTTTGTGACGGTGCGATGCACAGCTATGCGTCCGCCGTCATGATGGGGCAGAAAGTCGACCTCCTGGGGTTTCTTGATGACGAATGGAATGCCGCTGAATTCGGAAGCAGATTTGATAAGGTCATGATCGACTTCAACATCGATGATGCAACTTGGTCGCATCGCTTGGGTGACCTGAAAATCAAAGACCAGCCTGTTGCAGTCGTTTGGAGAGCCGGAAATCCCGGACACGCGTGCGTGATCATGGGTTCAGGCGAGACGCTCACTCTCGTGCTCAATCTAGGTCAGTCACCAAAGGACCTGACGCACATAAAGAACAACTCGCGTTGGATTCACAAGGGCGGCGTGCCTCGAAAAGACGGGGAGCCGCCCTTTGTCGCAAGAAACGGTGATTGATCGCTCGACTTTGGCCATCCATGCTTGAAGCACTTGGAAGACATTGGTTGGTCAGAGTTGCTCATGTGTTTTGCGTCTCGTGCCCATCAGCGTTTGCCTCACACGCTAAAACTACTCCCACACCCGCACGACGAACTCGCGTTCGGATTGTTGAACACAAACCCGCGTCCCATGATCTCATCGCGGAAGTCGACAGTCACGCCGTTCAAGTACAGCAAACTCTTGGGATCAACAATGATCTTGACCCCATGCTGTTCAAACTCTTCGTCCGTGTCCTTCTGCGTCTCGGTCAGGTCCAGAATGTAGCTAAACCCGCTACACCCGCCGCCCTTGACGCCGATGCGCAAGCGAACCTTGTCCGCATCAAGCTCCTGCTCAGCAACAATCTTCTTCACTTCCTTCGCGGCGGTCTCCGAAAGGATGACGCCGGTGGTGGGGGGTTGGGTGCTCGAGGGGTGGTCGTGGGTGTGTGTGGTGGACATCTTAGCGAATACTCCTTCAGAAACTATACGAATGGTTTTGCGTGTTGGTTTGCTTGCGAATTGCGTTATGCGGCCTTGAAAAACTCGTCAGGATGGTCGAGCGTAATAATAACGGCGAGACGCAGCATTTCCTGTTGAGCCGCTTCTCCGGCCTTCTTGTCTGTGTAGCTTTCGATTTTGTTTGCCTTCGCTTCGTTCTTCTCAAACCAGGCGAATTGCGCATCGTTGTTTTTCATAGAGAAGTAACGCGCGGGTAGCAATCCGCGCACGTGCTTTGCCATGTGTGCGAGCGGTTTCGACTTTGCAGACTTCGCAACACCTTCGATTGCAAGAAAAAGGCTTGGATCATTGACCAGCACGCCAATGACAAGTCCGTCGTTCTGAATCGATCGAAAACACTCCACGAGGCGAAGTGCGTGCCGCTGATTAACGGTAAGTTTCTTATCGAAACGCTTAGTGCCGTATCCGTCAGAATAGACAACATCTCCCAATTCGCTGAGTACACATTCGTACGCATCCCAGACGGCCCCCTTTGGAGTTGGCGGCTTTGCGCGAATCTTCCACCTGGCAAGTGTCTCGAAGTAGTTGCGATCAAACTTCTTCATGAGTGTTTCCAGTGTTGAACGAGTTTCGCCGCACCAAGCAAGCCCTTCCTGACGGTTGGATTGCATGCTGGGAGCACGCACTCAGTGCGCCGCCGCTTCCTTCGTTTCCGCAATCCCATTCTTCTTCTTATAATCCGCCAACGCCGCGCGAATCGCATCCTCCGCCAGCACCGAGCAGTGAATCTTCACCGGCGGCAGCGACAGTTCTTCCACGATCTGCGTGTTCTTGATCGCCTCGGCTTGGTCGAGCGTCTTCCCGCGGAGCCACTCGGTCGCGAGCGACGACGACGCGATCGCACTGCCGCAGCCAAACGTCTTGAACTTCGCGTCCTCGATCAGGCCGTCCTTGCCGACCTTGATCTGCAACTGCATCACGTCGCCGCACTCGGGCGCGCCGACGAGCCCGACGCCAATGTCCTTGCGCGCCTTGATGTCCGCCTGTGTGCCGAACGAGCCGACGTTGCGGGGGTTTTCGTAGTGGTCGATGATTTTTGGTCCGTATGCCATGGGAACTCCAAATGTCTAAAGGGCCAAATGTCCAAATGGCCAAATGTTTTGTTTCTGCGTCACACTCGATCTTCAACTCTTTTTGGTCTTCGTCAGTATTGAGCCGATCACCAACTTGATTTCCTGCAATTCTGCGAGCAGCGATTCCAATCGCTTTTCAGTGAGCCAACCTCTGCGAATCGCCAATCTCAATCGGAATCTTGTCTCCACCAGTTCCTTCATCGAAATTCCTAAACACTTGCGAAAGTCGGCAACACTCATCGCTTCATCCGCTTCCGCAACATTCGCACCAACCGAAGAGCCAGAAGCCGCAATCTGTTCAACGAGCCGAGGAAACCGTCGATCCTCTGCCAACTGTTCAGCAACGGCAACGCACCGATCACTGAAAACCTCCACTCGCTCCACAAACTCCGGCCTCAGCCTTCCTTTCCCCATACTTCACCCCTCGGTCCTGATCACCAACATTTGGCCATTTAGCCAATTGGAAATTTGGCCATTTCAATGCTGCGCCCACTCCACCTTGCTGATATCAATGCCCTCTTTGTGCATGTCATACAACGGACTCATCTCACGCAGCCGCTTCACCGCGAACGTAATTTTTTCAATCGCAAAATCCACTTCCTGCTGCGTCGTCCATCGCCCCATGCTCAGCCTCAGCGAGCTGTGCGCCAGTTCATCGCCCACGCCCAAGCCCTTGAGCACATAGCTGGGTTCAAGGCTCGCACTCGTACACGCACTCCCGCTGCTGCACGCGATGTCCTTCACCGCCATCATCAGCCCTTCGCCTTCCACAAACCCAAAGCTGATGTTCGCGATGTGAGGCAGCCGCTTGTCCTTGTGCCCGTTCACCGCGCTGTAATCCAGATTCTTGAGCAGCGTGTCTTCCATGTGTTTGCGAAGCTTGAACAGCCGCGCGGCGTCCTTGTCCATCTCGTTCATCGCAATCTCGCACGCCTTGCCCAGTCCAACGATGCCCGTGACGTTGAGCGTTCCGCTGCGGAACCCGCGTTCCTGCCCGCCGCCATCGACAAGTGCCTGCAACCGCACCCGCGGCTTCTTCCGCCTCACATACAACGCGCCCACGCCCTTGGGCCCATACATCTTGTGCCCGCTGAAACTCAGCAGATCAATGTTGTCTTTCTCGACATCCGTCGGCATCTTCCCAACCCACTGCGTGCCGTCGACGTGGAAGATGATGTTCTTCTCTTAGCAGAGCTTACCGAACTCACGAATCTCGTTGATCGTCCCGATCTCGTTGTTCGCCCACATGATGCTGACGAGGATCGTGTCCTCGCGCACCGCCGCGCGAATCAACTCCGCCGTGTA
>CAZEZV010000149.1:0-9699 GCA_964516725.1 uncultured Phycisphaeraceae bacterium | reverse complement strand
CAGGCTGGCATACAGCGAGGGCAGCGACGTCGTCGTCGTTACGGCTGGCGTTCCCCGCAAGCCCGGCCAAAGCCGCGACGACCTTGTTTCGATCAACGCGGGCATCGTCAAGAACGTGGCCCAAAACATCAAGCAGTACGCCCCCAACGCCATCGTCATCGTCGTCAGCAACCCGCTGGACGCGATGGTGTACGTCATGTGGAAGATCACCGGGTTCCCGGCTCACAGGGTCATGGGCCAAGCTGGCGCCCTCGACGTCGCTCGCTATAAAGCCTTCTTGGCAATGGAATTAGGCGTTTCGGCGGAAGACATCCAGGGCATCCTGCTCGGCGGTCACGGCGACGACATGGTGCCGCTGCCCCGCCTCACCAGCGTGAACGGCATTCCGGTCAGCGACCTGCTGTCCAAGGAAAAGATCACGGCGTGCGTTGAGCGCGCCAAGGTGGGCGGCGGAGAAGTTGTCAAGCTCATGGGCACAAGCGCTTGGTACGCGCCCAGCGCGGGCACCATCGAAATGGTGGAGGCCATCGTGCGCGACAAAAAGCGCGTGATCGCGTGTGCCGCGTACTGCGAAGATGAGTACGGCATTGCGCCCGGTCAGAAGGGCAAGGGCCTGTTCGTCGGTGTGCCCTGCGTCTTGGGTGCGAAGGGTGTTGAGAAGGTGCTGTCGTTCAAGATGAACGACGAAGAACAGAAGTCCATGAACGAGAGCATCAGCCACGTGCGCGACCTGATTGCAGTCACCCAGAAGGTCGTGCCGGAGGTTGCATAAGCCCGGTTTCCGCAACGTACAATTAGGTGGATAGTTTGCACATAGCCCGGCCAGCCAGCATTGCTGCGACTGCTCGGGATCGAAGGGAAGAAACGTATGGTTTGCACGAAGTTGTTCGGTCGGTCGATTCGAGTGGGCGCGATGGCGCTTGTGATGGGCGCAATGGGCGTGAATGTCGTTCAGGCTCAGGAAGCGCCCGGGCAGTCTGCTTCGCAGGCTCCGGTCTTCACCGACCCCGAGTTCTCCAAAATCGCCGGCATGATCTCCGGCACGTGGAAGAGCGCGGCCCCCGTCAAAGTCGGTGCTGATTCCTTCGAGGTCGTCACAAGCTTCGCGCCCGTCGCAATCTCCGATGTCCCCAACGCCTTCTACGGCGAAGTCGCTCGCGGCGACGCGCTTGATCGCCCCTATCGCCAGATCGTGCTGCAACTGCACCGCGTCAAGGGCAAGATTCGCATGAAGACGATGGAGATCCGCCGCCCCAAGGGCGAGTTGCTCAGCATCATCGGACTATGGGCCGCGCCTCAGGCGTTCCCCAAGAGCGTTACGATGAACGATCTCGTCACGACGCTTGATATCGAGTTCACGGCGGAGGGCGACGGCTATAAGGGCGCGACGCCACATCCGTATCCGACCAGCGCGGGCGGTGCAAGCGAAATGACCAGCGAGATCGCGTTTGGTCCGGGCCGCTTCCAGAGCGCGGATCGCGGCTTCGGTGCCGACGGCCAAGTCGTCTGGGGTCCCGCGGCGGGCGAGAGCTACGCGTTCCAGAAAATCGAAAACCCGATTAAGGTCGACGCAAGCCCCGACGGCCTTGTGATGCTGACCTACCCGAGCAAGCTCGAAGGCAAGACATTTGCCGAGGGCGATCAGATCACGCTGCACTACGTCGGCTGCCTCGACAATGGATATGTCGTTGACAGCAGCTATCAGCGCAACTCACCCTTCGTGTACAACTATGGTCGGCGCCTGATCCAGGGCTGGCTCCGCGGCGTTGCGGACGCGCAGAAGGGCCTCAAGCGCCGTCTCGTCATTCCCGGCGATCTCGGCTACGGCGCGGCCGGCCGCGAAAGCGCCAACATCCCGCCCAACGCAACCCTGTTCTACGCGATCGACGTGCTGAACATCGAGAACGTCGCGCCCGTGACGCCGGCTCCGGCTCCCGCAACGGATGCGCAGCCCGTTGAGCCCGCGAAGCAGTAAGAGACATTCGATTGAAGAGTGTGCAATCGACCGGCGCAACGCCGGTCGTTTTTCTTTCTAGGCTGATGCGCTACCCCGGTACATCCGGCGTCCACAAGCCAACCACCACATGGTTCACATTCGTTCCGGTTGGCCCGGTTTTGATCAGTGCACCGACTTTCGAAAGCGCTGTGTACGAATCATGATTCGTTAGTGCGGCATGCGCATCAATTCCGACTTCCTTCAGTCGCTCAACCGTGCGATTGTCCACAATCGCCCCCGCCGCGTCCGATGGCGGCGGCCCATCAACGCCATCCGTCGAATACGCAAGCAACGACCATCGCTCTCCGGTCGCGGCATGCTTCGCGGCGAACATTGCGAACGCGAGGGCCATTTCCTGACTCGGGCCGCCAACGCCTGTCGAGCCTGATGCCGACACGGTCCACTCGCCGCCAATGACCCACGCAAACGGCTCGCTTGATCCATACCCGCGCTTCGCGGCTTCCGGAGCCATCCGCTCGGCGAGTTCTCTCGCGGCGTTCATCGCATCGCCGCCCGCGCCCGATGTCGTCGCAAACACATCAATGCCCAGCGACTGCAGGTGATCGCTCACGGCCTCGACAACCCCCTGGTTGTTTGCAAGAACGCGATGCGTGACCGGGCACGGCAACTCATGCTGACCCTTGGGCGTTTCTGCGGACTTGCGAGATGTGTTGCTTGCAAGATGCGTGTGGACGCGATCAATCGCATGGGCGGACGCAGGTTCCAAGTTCGGCTTTGACAATTGAGCGACCACCGCGGCAGCATCTGCAAATGTCGTCGGATCAGGCGTGAACGGCCCGGACGAAATCACATCAAGAGGATCACCCAGCACGTCCGACAGCACGAGCACAAAGACCTGCTTCGCCGTACACGCCTGCGCGAGCCTGCCGCCTTTCAGTTGCTCGATGTGCTTGCGCACGCCGTTGAGGTCGTTGATGTCCGCGCCGCTGCGCTGCAGTTCACGCGTCACGCGCACAACATCATCAAGGCTCAGCCCTTCACTGGGTAAACACAAGTGCGCACTGCCACCTCCGGACAGCAGCACGATGAGTACATGATCCCTGGGTCTTGATCCAACCCATTCCAAACACGCGTTCGCGGCGTCGATGTTCCGTTGCGTCGGCAGCGGATGATCGCACGCAAACACGCGCTGACTCCAAGGCTGGCTTACGCACTTGGCTGTGAGTTCCGGCGGCGCGGTCACAAACACATGCTCGGGCGCAGGAACGCGCTGCCCGTACTTCTGCATTCGCTCCAGCGCCGCGGCGAGCATCGTCGTGGATGCTTTGCCAATCGCCAGAATCGACATACTGCCCGGCAGGGCCTTGGGCCAGCTCCGCTCGATCGCCGCCGTCGGGTCCGCCGCGCGCTGCGCGATGCGCAGGGTTTCTTGCAGCAGTTGGTGCGGGGTTTGAGACATGAGAAACAACAGGCGCAGCAACCGCGCGCAAGCCAGCCAACGCTGACTCCGCGCGAGCGATCGGTGTGTCATCGGTCGTTTTGTTTGACGACGCCTCACCGGAACAGGAATCGAAAGTTCAGAGCGCAAAGGCTGCTGGCGCAGTGTCGTCTGTGTGTTCCGATTGCCGTTGAAACACGGCGGGTATACCCGGACCTCCGCTCCCGGACTCATTCAGGTCCGGGGTGTTCAATACGCCGCCCTGTTTGAGAGGGGTTTGTTTGGTCGTACTCGTTTGCGTCGCACATTTGGATAAATCAAGCACCTCAACCTATACTCAACCGGTCGGCTTGTCGACACGGAATTTGTGGACCTTAGGACCATTTTTGGTCGGGTGGGAATCGGGGGGGAATCCTGGGGGCATAGCTCAGTTGGTAGAGCGCATCCATGGCATGGATGAGGTCAGGGGTTCGAGTCCCCTTGCCTCCACTTCCGACGATAAGCCCCAAGGGACCCCCTTGGGGCTTTTTCGTTTGGACATTGCATCGCGCGGTGGTGGGACGCTGTGTTTAACATGTAGCCCGACCGTTGGGGAGGGCTTGTTTCACGCCAAATCACTTGATCCATGAAAGACACTGAATCACGGAGTTCCACATTGGAATTCCAGTCACAAGGAAACGACTATGAACAAACTCTTTGCAGCAATCCTCCTCACACTCCCGCTTGTCGCCTGTGAGCAGGCCAACACGACGCCGCCTGTCACCAAGCCCGCTGTGACCACTCCGGCTGAAACCAAGCCAGTCGAATCAAAGCCGGCAGAAACTAAGCCCGCCGAAACCAAGCCCGCGGAAGCTCCCGCCACTCAGCCCGCGACCAAGCCCGCTGAGCAACCCAAGCCAGCGGAAACAAAGCCGGTCGAAACCAAACCAGCCGAGAAGCCGGCTGAAACCAAGCCCGTCGAGACGAAGCCAGCGCAGCCCGCAACCACCGTCACCCCCGCAGGCACCACTCCAGCCACACCCGCCGCGCCAGCGGAGAAAAAGACCGAAACAACTGCTCCAGCCCCCGCCGCCGCGAAGGTCTACTACGTCCAACTCGAGACCACCAAGGGCAACATCGTCATCGAACTCAACAACGAGAAGGCTCCGATCTCGACGGCGAACTTCCTCAAGTACGTTGATAAGGGTCACTACGCCGGGACCGTGTTTCATCGCGTCATCCCCAACTTCATGATCCAGGGCGGCGGCTTCACCAAGGACGGCACACCCAAGGCCACCGAAGCCCCGATCAAGAATGAATGGCAGAACGGCCTGAAGAATCTTCGCGGCACGATTGCTATGGCTCGCACCGCCATTCCTGATTCGGCTACCAGCCAGTTCTTCATCAACGTGCAGGACAACGCCAGCCTTGATCGCCCCAACGGCGGCGCGGCCTACGCAGTCTTCGGCAAAGTTGTCGCGGGCATGGATGTTGTCGATGCGATCAAGGACGCGAAGGTGGTTCCCGACATGCGGGGCGAGCCCTCGAAGCCGGTTGAACCAGTCGAGGTCACCAAGGCGTCGCGCTTGACGGAAGAAGACGCGAAGAAACTGATCAAGTGAGTAGCATGGCCTTCCAGGCCATATGCCTCGGAACTTTCAAGGCCCGGCGTCCGATTCCCCGGACGCCGGGCTTTCGTCTTTGCAGTTTGGCAACTGCGATGGGCGAAACTCACACCGTGTCAGTCTGCACCACGATGAGCACGCCCCCGGCGGTTGCGCTCACCTTCCTCACGCGCTCGCGGCTTTCGCTCTGCGCCTGAGCATCCACCAACCAGCCCCCGCGACGCTGCCGCCCGCGAGCACAATGCCCACCGGGCCTAGTGCCGGCACAGGATTGGTCAACGGAATCGGAGTCACCAGGACTTCAGTGGTTCCGGTAAGGGACAGAGAAATCAGCTCGATGTCGACCGCGAGTCTGCCACCAGGCGGAACAGGCGATGTCAACAGCAGCGTACACGCCGCGCCGCCACCGCAGTTGAGGGTGTTGAGCACTCCCTCGCCGAACCCGTTGACCTCGAAAACATTGCCGAGCGGACCGCCGTCAAGGCGCTCGATTTGAAGTGCCCCGATGGGCTGCGTCAGTCCGTTGTTGGTGCCGAATCCCATGGAAGGTGGCGGGAACATCGGGCCGTTCTCGATGGTGCACAGGGTCGCTCCGTTGATCCTGTCGTCGGGGAACGCGGCCGAGCAGAGAGCCTGCTCGACGGTGCCGGTGGGCTGAACGCTCAGCGTTCCCGCACCAGTGGTTGCACCGCTGAGCGTCACGGTGATGGTGAACTCGCTGTCCTTGCGGATGCACTGCCCCGCGTTGTTCTGGGGTGCTGGCTCGGGATTGCCGGGGTTGCCGTCCCTTCCGTTTCCGCTCCTGTCGACTCGGGTCTTTTGGCCAGCGCTGCTGTCGCCGTCGTCTCGCTCGCCAGCCTCTTGTTCTGTTTTGTCTTCATCGTCGTCAACATCCCAGTCGCCGCAACCATCTGAGGCGTCCGGTCCAACTGGTCCATTGTCTTGTGTTGAAGTGACCTTGACGGAAACGATGTTGCGCTGCGCGCCGTCGCCACGATTGAACTCAAAGTTGAAATCGCAGATGTCGCGCAGTGTGCCATTTTTCCGGATGATTTCAATGACAGTCACGCCCTGCCCCACCGCGATTGTCTCCTTGCCTTTCATAGACCCCGCCGTTTGTGCGAGTGCCTGAGCGGAAACAGCCCAGGTCGTGGCAACAACGAACAAGATGGAACGCATAGAAAGTCCTTTCTTCGCACAACTGATGCGCACACAGCGAGCGTGAGGAAACGCTCGGAACCACACCGGGGAGGATTTTGCTTCCCGCGTGCGTCGCGGAGTACAGGCCATCGTGACGACACGAAGAGCCGCCGTGAAGCACCGATGCTACCAGATAGCAGGGAGTACCGCAAGCGCGATAAACGTGAAAATCGACCCCATTTTTCTTTGACCATCGTGCTGATGGTGCTTTGTTTGTAACCCACATCGGGCACGCTTAGCCTGAATGGGGCACATGAGCGCACGCAATGTCGAACACATCATGCGATCGCGTCAGGGTTACTTGCTCTTGCTTGTTCCGAATCGCTTGTGTTTCGGTTTTTCGCGCGGCGCGAACATCGGCAACGCAACGAGCGACCAGTCCCCGGCGCGAAACGTGGTCGCAACCCACGTGATGGACGCGAAGAGAAACTCGGATGTGGGCGCTTCCAAGAAAATGTCCCTCGCGGTCTGAAGCAGACGAGAGGTGGGCGGCGAAAAGGAGAAAAATTGAACCGCAGTGTTTGTGCTGCCCGTCCACCAGAGTGCGATCAAAACACGGAGCGTCACGAAGAGCACCAGCGGAACGACGCTCAACGCGCCAGCCCACGCAACGCGTCGCCACCCCAGTGGCGTCGCCAGCACAAGCGCAATCAGCAGCGCGGCGGGCAGCAGCGCAACCCTGCGGATATCAAGCGGCACATTCAGTCGGCGCGGCGACCCCGCAGGCGTGAATCGGACAGCCCGATCAGCCGTGCTACCCGGCGTGGCTCGCGGAGCCGCAAAGTCAACGGTTCCCTTCAACACGATCGAGCTCACCCCGGCGGCGCACGACTCAAGAGTGTGCTGGCAGGCCGAAGCGAGGGGCGAGGGAATCCAAATCGCTGAAAACACGGCGATTCCCATCAATAGAAACCAAACACAGCGCGACCAGTGGGGAGCGCGTGAGTCATGCGTGTCTCGCATGTCACGATTGTGCGGGGCGTGAGGCATGGGACACTTTGAGCGGCGCAGCACGCGTGGTCCACCACGCCCAGCCGACCCAGGACGCGACGACGAGCACAAGGAAAAGGGTCTGCCACACCTGCACGTGCATGAAGTCAAACCACGTCGGCCGTACGACGCCGGTCCAGTAGAGGCTGGCAAGGCGGACTTGGTTGGCAACCAGCAGGAACACGGCGCACACCGCGATGCCCCAGGCTCGATGCCGCAGGGACGCTGGAAATGCAAGAATGCCGGCGGTGATCAGCGCGATCGGCTCGACGGCGTCGCACCCGCGCCGAACAGAAAGGGTAAAGCTCTTGCCCATCACCTCCGCTCCTTGTACGACCGTTCGCTCGCCGAACAAGTCCAGAAACGCGCCATGCACTCGCGCGGTCGCGTGAGTGATTGCGGGATACGCATGATGCGTGAACCAGGGAAAGGATGTCGCGAAGTAAAATGTACCGACGACGAGCGCAAAGATTCCGATGAACTTCAGGACAGGTTTCTTTCGCGCCCCGGAGACGGGCCCGTTCGCACGATGGGGATGAGCGTGTGGCGAGCTCATGCGAGACATTCTACCTGACGACGACATTTTGTGCAACTCGCTTCGCTCGTCCAGCTCAGGCGAGCCACGCTAGGAGGGTGTTCGCATGGAGTTGATTCTGGGCTCCAGCCAGCCAACCGAAGCTTGGCCTCAATCAAATATTCCGCCCTTTCAACCAGCTACCCTCCGCCACAGGAGCCACTATGCCATCAACGCCTCATGCCGCAGCCGCTGTCGAACTTGTCACAACTCTGGGTTCTATCACGATTGTTCTCGACGCAGAGCGAGCCCCGATTTCCACCAAGAACTTCCTCGAGTATGTCGCCGCTGGCCACTACGACGGCACGATCTTCCATCGCGTCATTGACAACTTCATGATTCAGGGTGGTGGATTCACCACCGACATGCAGCAAAAGTCCACCCGCGCCACCATCAAGAACGAATGGCGAAACGGCCTCAAGAACAAGCGAGGCAGCGTTGCGATGGCTCGCCTGGGCGGCAACCCCGACAGCGCCAGCAGCCAGTTCTTCATCAACGTCAAGGACAACGCGTTCCTCGATCAGCCCCAACCCGACGGCGCCGCGTACGCCGCGTTCGGCAATGTTGTAAAGGGCATGGAAGTGGTTGACCAGATCCGTGTCGTGAAGACCGGCAACAAAGGCCACCATGGCGATGTGCCCGTAACCCCAATTGTGATCACGAAGGCCCGCACGCTGACGGATGCGGAAGTGAAGGCGCTGGGCTGAGCAATCGTGCCATCCTCTTCGAGTAACGAACGACCGGCGATGCTGGTCGTTTTGTTTTAGAAGAGGATGTCACCACAAAGACACGAAGAGCACAAAGAGAAAGAAAGAGGGAAGGGAGAACACACACCCGGGCGGTTTCAATATTTTGACTGGGAGCTTTTTGGTCAGAAGTGGGCGTGATCACATCGACACTGCATCCCTCTTTCCGACTCGTCCCTCTTCATTGTGCTCTTTGTGCCTTTGTGGTGAAGTGTGGATCGTCACTGAGTACTCAATTGCGATCCTCACCGTCTCAACTTCGATGCACCGTTACTCTCCCGCAAGCCGCTCCCTTACGGTCGGGCTGCATGTATTGCCGCTACCCTCCGCCGTGCGAATTCTCCTTACTAACGACGACGGCATTCGAGCCCCCGGCATCCTCGCAGTCCACGACGCCATCACGCGCGGCACGCTCAAAGCACCCGGCCCACTTCGCTCGCCAAACAATACCAACGCGCCAACCTGCCTCGTCGTCGCGCCATTGACAGTCCAATCCGCCACCAGCCATGGCATCACGTTCCACACGCCGCTGATGATGCGCGAAGAAACGCTGCCGCATCTGCAGGACCTTCCAGGCACGCGCGAAAACACCATCGGCGTTGGTGTCGACGGCCGCCCCGCCGACTGCGTGAAACTCGCCGTGTCCAGCGTGTGGCCGCAGAAGTTTGGCAATGGCGCAAGGCCCGACCTGCTCATCAGCGGCATCAACGCCGGCGCCAACTGCGGCATCAACGTGATCTACAGCGGCACAGTCGCCGCCGCGATCGAAGGCGCGTTCCTCGGCATTCCTTCCATTGCGCTCAGCCTGCGATTAGGCCGAGGCAAAGTCCGCTGGGACCTCGCCGCAGCGCGGGCGCGCTACGCGCTCGACGCGGTGCTTGCGAACGGTGGTCCGAAGCCCTACGAAATCCTCAGCATCAACATCCCCGCAACCGAAGAGCGAGGCAAAGGCGACAGTGGGGGATCGGGCTGGTCCGGCTCGCGCCCGCAAGAGCGAGGCCGCTTCGACCCTTCACCCGCCGCAGCACACGACGATCCGACGATGATGCCGCCCATCCGCGTCTGCCCGATGAACGTCCACGGCTTGATCGACAAGTACGAACGGCGCGAAAGCCCGCTGGGCGACACATACTTCTGGGCCGCGGGGCATGGCCTTGACTTTCACGCGACGGAAGCTGGCAGCGACGTGG
>CAZEZV010000148.1:0-9708 GCA_964516725.1 uncultured Phycisphaeraceae bacterium | reverse complement strand
CTTGTAGTCTTCGGATTCCTTGACGCGGGCGATCGTCGCTTCGACCTGCGTGCGCAGGTGCAGCAGTTCCTTCTTCGTGCCCACCAGCGGGATCATGATCTCGGGCAGGGCCTTGATGTTGCTGCGCAGGCAGTCGATCGCGGCTTCGACAATTGCGCGGACCTGCATGTCCAGGATTTCCGGATATGTGACGCAGAGGCGGCAGCCACGATGGCCCAGCATGGGGTTGGCTTCGTGCAACTGGTTGACGCGGCTCTTCACCTTGGCCAGCGGGATGCCCATGATCTTCGCGAGTTCGGCTTGCTGCGCTTCTTCGTGCGGCACGAATTCGTGCAGCGGCGGGTCGATCAAGCGAATCGTGACAGGCATGCCCTTCATCGCCTTGAACAAACCGATGAAGTCGTCGCGCTGATAGGGGAGCAGCTTGTCGAGCGCCTTGACGCGCTCGGGCTGGCTTTCCGACAGGATCATCTGACGCATCGCGCGGATGCGGTCGCCCTCAAAGAACATGTGCTCGGTGCGGCACAGGCCAATGCCTTCGGCGCCGAAGTCGCGGGCGCGTTCGGCGTCGTCGGGCGTGTCGGCGTTGGCGCGAATGCCCAGCGTGCGATACTTGTCGGCCCACTTCATCACCTGGCTGAAGTCGCCGCCGAGCTTTGGCTCAACGGTTGGGACGCTGCCCACGATCACTTCGCCTGTGCTGCCGTCGATGCTGATGACATCATCGCGCCCGAACTTCTTGCCACGGACGGTCATGGTGCCGGCCTTGGGGTCGATTTCGAGTTCGCCTGCGCCGACGACGCAGCACTTGCCCCAGCCGCACGCGACGACTGCGGCGTGACTGGTGCGGCCGCCCGTGCTCGTCAAAATGCCCGCGGCAGAGTGCATGCCCTCAACGTCCTCGGGGCTGGTTTCCTTGCGGCAGAGGATGACTTTTTCACCCTTCTGCGCACGCTCCACGGCTTCGTGAGCCGTGAACGCGAGTTTGCCGACGGCTGCGCCGGGGCTGGCGGGGATGCCGCGGGTGAGGACGTCGGCGTTTTTCTTTTTGCTGTTGTCGAAACTTGGGAGGAGCAGTTGCGTCAAGTCCGACGCCGGGATTCGCAGGATTGCGGTCTTTTCGTCGATAAGCTTTTCACGCACCATGTCGCACGCGACGCGGACTGATGCAGGGCCTGAGCGCTTGCCCGTGCGCGTCTGGAGCATGTAGAGCTTGCCGCGCTCGATCGTGAACTCGATGTCCTGCATGTCCTTGTAGTGCTTTTCGAGTTTGTTCTTGATGTCGATGAGTTGCTTGTGGACGTCCTTGTTCCACTTGGGCATTTGATCGACTTGCAGCGGCGTGCGAATGCCAGCGACGACATCTTCGCCCTGTGCGTTGACGAGATACTCGCCATAGAACGCGTTCTCGCCCGTCGCCGGATTGCGCGTGAAGGCCACGCCCGTGCCCGAGTCTTCGCCCATGTTGCCGTAGGCCATCGTCTGGATGTTCACGGCGGTGCCATTCAGACCCTGGATGCCCTGGATACGTCGATACGAAATCGCGCGATCGCCATTCCAGCTCTTGAACACGGCTTCGATGGCAAGCTCAAGCTGCTTGAACGGGTTCTGCGGGAAGACTTCGCCCACGTACTTCTGATACACGCTCTTGTATGCTTCGCAGAGCTCGATCATGCCCTGCTCGGGCACTTCGGTGTCGAGCGTCGCCTTGTACTTGCTCTTGATGCGGTTGAACGCGTCCTCGAAATAGTGATGGTCAACGCCCATCACGACATCGCCGAACATATTGATGAGTCGGCGGTACGCGTCGTACGCGAAGCGCGGGTTCTTCGTGCTGTTTGCGAGACCCACGACGGACAGGTCGGTCAGACCAAGATTCAAAATCGTGTCCATCATGCCCGGCATGCTGACGGCTGCGCCCGAACGCACGGACACCAGCAGCGGATTGTGGTTGTCGCCAAACTTCTTGCCCGTCTCCGCCTCAAGATACGAAATGTTCTTGTGGACTTCGTTCATCAAACCGTGCGGGAGGCGCTGGCCATTGCGGTAGTACGCCGCGCACGTGTCAGTGGTGATCGTGAAACCCGGGGGCACCGGGAGGCCGATGCTCACCATGTCCGCAAGGTTTGCGCCCTTGCCGCCCAGCAGCATCTTCATGGAGGGGTCGCCCTCGCACTTGGTCTTGCCGAAGTAATAGACCATCTTCCCCGGCTTGGCGCGCATTGACGGCCCACCAACCCCGCTACCAGCCCCCGCCGCAGGAACGTCAATCTTCTTGATGACCTTGCTCAAACCCGTATCTCCTTTTCCGGCCTTGTGAACCACCGGCGACCCAACACTGACGGACTTGCTTTTGACAGCCTTAGACATTGCAAACCTTTCCGCATCTCGGCAAACACCCGACCACGCCCAAAGGCGTTACCTTGGCTCGCCGCACTTTTCTCGCTTGGGCCGCACCAGGCTCAAGCCTGAAGCCGCCATCAAAACGCCCACTGCCATGCCAGACCCGCGTGCCAGCCTGCCATCAAACCGGCCAAAAAAACAGCCCGGAACGACACAACATCCATGGGACTGCTAGTTTAGGTGCCTTTGCTGCCAAAATCCCCAAGCAAAACCGGCGAGTTTTGAGCGATTTTGGCGGGGTCGGGGGTTGCGCAACGCCACAAACTGGCACATCCAGGCCTGGCTGTGTGCGCGTCTCACACACAACGCGTTTATTGACAGGCGATTACAAGCGACTTTTTGGCTTAAGTCATGTCGAAGCACTCTCACGATTGTCCCGCCAAGAGCTTTAGGCTTCGTTCCCCCTCGCGCGTTGCCCTACAACCATCCCTCCTTGTCCAGCCCTGCACGCCAGTTGCTTGCCTTCCCCAAAAACGTGCCCATCGGCGCGTTTCGTGGTTTGTCGTGGCAGGTCGGCCAACTCGACAACCCTTCCACGCTGTTGCAGCCAGACGAGGCTCGTTCGTGGCTCGCGCGATTCGACATGCCGCGCACAGTGCCCACACTCGCGTATCTCTCGTACGACCTCGGGGCAGTTCTCGAGCCGGCGGCAATGCTCTCTCGAAAGCCGCGCAAAGCGGATCGCCTTTGGCCTCTCGCGGTTGCCGCGTCGCTTCATCCGTCGAGCGACCCAGTTCCGCCGCAGCGAGCGTCGTCATCGCTGCGCAACCCTGCGCCCATCACCTTTCGCATCGGGACACCCTCCTCTAACACACGTCAGGACGCGTTTGAGCATGCTGTCGAGCGAGCGTTGGAATACATCCGCGGGGGCGACATCTACCAGGTGAACCTCGCGCATCGATTCTCCGCGCCGTTTCAGGGTTGCCCCCGCGCGTTCTTCGCGGCGATTGCTGATGTCGCCGATCCGGCGCATGGCGCATACCTCGAACACGCCGATGGTGATACAGCCCTCATCGTCGCCAGTGCAAGCCCGGAACTCTTCCTCGACTACAACGCACAGGCGCGAACACTGCGCACTCGCCCCATGAAAGGCACGCGAGCCATGCCGCACGCCGCCGCCGAACTCCTCGCCTCAGCGAAAGACCAGGCCGAGCTCGCCATGATCGTTGACCTCATGTGCAACGACTTGGGCAAAGTCTGCGACCTCGCGTCTGTTCGCGTCGAAACCCCTCGTCAATTAGAAACCCACGGCTCGCACGACGCACAACTTCTTCAAACCACGGCCACTATTGCCGGCTCGCTCCGCACGAGCGCACTATGGCCCGACATCCTCGCCGCGACTTTCCCCGGGGGCAGTATCACCGGTGCACCGAAAATCCGCGCGATGCAGATCATCGAAGAACTCGAGACAGATCGAAACGCGACCGGAGCGCGTCGCGGCCCGTACTGCGGCTCAGTCGGCTTGTGGAACACAGACGGCTCGGCATCGCTCAACATCGCCATCCGCACGGCGTGCATCACCGGCACCCGCACGAGTGGCACGGCTTCGCACATCGTCGACGGCACCGTTGACTGGTGGGTCGGTGCCGGCATCGTCGCAGATTCAAACCCGAGAGAGGAATGGGCGGAAACGCTTGCGAAAGCCGCTGTTTTCATGCGGGTCTTGATGCAGTAACAAGCTCCCGGGCTTCCTAACACACGATCGCGGCGTCCGCAGAGGAACAATGAGAAACCCGGAAAAAATCCAGAAGATCCCTCCGCGTTCCACCGCTCTTCACCGCTTCTCTGCGATCAGCTTTTTTCGAAAGCCCTCCCGGTGGCTTCGGGGGCGCGCCGCTCGGCTCTTGTTACAGAGCCTTCCGTATTGCCGCCAACTGCCGCACCAACCCCGGCACGCTCTCCAGCGTCAACATCGTGCTCGCATCGCTCTGCGCCTTTGCCGGGTTCTGATGGCACTCCATGAACACCGCATGCACGCCCGCTCCGACTGCTGCTCGCGCGAGGAGCGGCGCGCGTTCCGGTCTGCCGCCTGTGGTTTCGCCTGCGCCGGGTAGCTGCGTGCTATGCGTCGCGTCAAAGCACACGGGTGGCGGCAGGCCCTTGGGATTGTGGGGCAGCCTGAGTTCCATCATGTCGCCAAGACCGAGGAAGTCATTGACGAGTCGCCCGTAGCCGAAGGTCGTGCCACGCTCGGTGAGGAGGATGTTGTCGCACCCCGCTTCTTCGAGTTTGCGAACTGGGCCGCTCATTTCGTGGGGCGCGAGGAACTGGCCCTTCTTCACATTCACGCCCCGCCCAAACTTCTTCGCCGCTTCGCCGCACGCACGAAGCAGGTCTGTCTGCCGACACAGGAACGCGGGCACCTGCAAGAGATCAACAACGTTCGCCACACCATCAGCTTGCGATGGCTCGTGTACGTCGGTCGTTACCGGTACTCCCAACTCTCGCTTTACGACTTGAAACCACTCCATGCCCTTCGCAGGCCCGGGGCCGCGTGCAGACTTGATCGACGAGCGATTTGCTTTGTCGAAGCTCGCCTTGAAAATGTACTGGAGCCCCGACGCCTTGCACGCGTCCCGCACAATTCGACCGATTTCCAGGCCCATTTCGAGCGATTCAAAGAGGCACGGCCCGGCGATGATCGCCAAGGGCCGCCCTTCGCCAATCGACACGGGTCCAACCAAACATACTCGTGCATTCGCCATGTGCGAAGGGTAGGTGAAAAAAGCACCATGCACAATCACGCTGCTGTGAGTCGCGTTCAAGACTTGATTGCGTTGCGTTTCTGAAATGCGTCCAGCCGTGCCGGCGCGCCCGCCTTCCAATCTCGTGACGGCACGGCTTCTCTTCGCCCGCTGACGATGCTCTCAGGCGACAGGAGCAGGTCCAGGAGCGTCCACTCGACGCCCGTGCCGTTGCCCAAGAAGGTCATCGTGCCGCGTTGCTTTGGCGTGGCTCCTTCCAAAGTCGGGAAAAATGAAATTGGCGTGCTCAATCGCCGGCCATCTTCAAGATCGACCTGCACAAAGTCTTTGAGCACACGAATCGCCACGGCTCGAAGCGTCGTCGTGCTGTTGACTTTCCTTGAATGACGCGCCGAAGAATTCCCTCCATTCATCAAGGAAGAACTCGCGGTACGCCCGAATAATCCTCTCGATCCTGCTTCGCTCTTTCGCGCTGTAGCCCCTTGCGTACGCCTCCCGGCATGGATCGAGCCACCAACGATGTGCTTCGCTGCGTCGCTGTCCAGTTGCATCGCTGTCCCTTTGCAACCCCGCAACTTCCCGAGCCGATATGTCCTCAATGCCCCCCTGGATCATCCCTGTTGCATTCTTTGCATTTGTTATTCTGGTCATCGCGCTCGTGATTGTGGGCGCGATTGTCCGCCGCAAGAAAATCAACACCGAACTCACCACCCTCGGCTTCGTCGTGACCCTCAAGCCGACCTCCGCCGAGAAGTTTGAGGCTTTCAGCGAAGTCGTCACGCCGCCTCATTGGAAGGTTGCGGACTCGGGCATTCAGTGGATCGCGCGCGGCACGCTCAACGGCGTTCCGCTGCTGCTCTTTGAGCATCAGTACAGCACCGGGTCGGGCAAGTCGCGCCAAGTTCACTATCACACCCTCGCGGCGATCACGAACATGAAGGGCCTGCCTTCGCTGCTCGTTCGTGAGCGAACGCTGGGTGATAAGTTCGCCGCGCTGTTTGGAAAGCACAGCATTCCGCTGGGCGACGAAGTCTTTGACAAGAAGTTCCGCGTGGAATCACCCGACCACGACACCGCAGCGAACTTCCTCGTGCCCAGCCTCCGCGAATGGCTGCTGGCTCAGCCCGGGCACAACTACTCGATCATCACGGGGCCAACATCGCTCGCGGTGTGTATTCCAAAGATGCTCGCGCCAAATGACATCGCCAAACTCCTGCTCAAGCCGGGCGAAGTGTTGGCAGTTCTCGCGGCTGAAACTCGCTGACATGGTGGCACAGGCGTCCTCGCCTGTGACCGGTCAGCCATTGGCCTCGCCCCGCGTGCGCTTCTAAACCATCATAAAATGACCGCTTTTGTGCAGCGCCCGCGCGCTTCACACAACCAAACCGCCATAAACTCAGCAAAGCCACGGACGGCCCCCGACCCCAAACGTTGTTCGCACCGCGCACTTGCAAGGACGCTCCCATGCACTTCTGGAACCTGGACAGCCTGGCCGCCCATGTCCGCGGGTCGTGGATTTCGATGCCCGGCAAATCGCTGCGAGCGGCGACACTCAGGGGGCTTTCGACGGACTCTCGTGCAGTTGAACAGAGGCAAGTATTCCTCGCCTTGAAGGGCGACAAGTTCGACGGACACGAATTCCTCGCCCAAGCAATCTTGCGCGGAGCCTCCACCCTCATCGTGAGCGACGAACGCGCTTGGCATGCGGCACGCAACACGCACGGCGCCGAGCGCGTTGCCGTCGTACTCGTCCAAGACACGGCCATCGCTCTCCTCGACCTCGCGGGTTCATACCGCCGCGGCCATCCCGCAAAGTTCATCTGCGTCGGCGGGAGCAATGGCAAGACGTCCACAGTCCGGCTCCTGCACGCGGCACTCGCGGGCCAGTCGGCGCCCTCATATCCCGCTCGCCGCACCCACAGCAGCCAGAAGAGTTTCAACAACAGCGTTGGCGTGCCGCTCACGATCCTCGGCTCGCCTGCGGATGCCGAGTGCGTCATCTGCGAAGTCGGCACCAACGCCCCGGATGAACTCGCGCCCCTTGCGGAACTCGTCGAGCCAGACCTCGCCATCATCACGAGCCTGGGCCGCGAACATCTTGAGGGTCTTGGATCACTCCAAGGCGTGGCGCGTGAGGAAGCGTCGCTGATCCGTGGCATGCGCGATTGCGGCACTGTTGTCATCAACGCCGACTCGCCCGAACTGCTCGACGCGGCGACTGAAGAAGTCGATCTCGCTGCCAAATCAGGTCGAACAGTCAACATCATCACCTTCGGCACGTCACACACGGCTGATGTTCATGTCAGTGACATCAAGCAATCCGTCACGGGCACAGAGTTCGTGCTTTCGTCGGGTTTTTCTGGAAATCGCCATCGCGCAGCGTTTTTCATCCCGCTCCTGGGTGCTCATAACGCCACCAACGCCGCCGGCGCGATCACCATCGCCCGACGGCTTGGCCTCACGGACCAGGAAATCGCGCAAGGCCTTGCCAACACCAGCCCCGCGCCTATGCGACTGCAACGTGTGGACGTTCCAACTTCTACCCACCCCATCCGCTTCGTCAATGACGCATACAACGCCAACCCAGAATCCATGATCGCGGCGTTTGCGACCTTCACAGAAGTCGTGAAGTCGCTGTCCGGCACTCGCGGATCTGGGCGGGGGGTCGTCGTCCTTGGCGACATGCTTGAACTAGGCCCGAATGGCCCCGCCCTGCACCACGAAGTCCTCGAGGCGCTGCTCAGGGCCGACGTCGCCGACGCGATCTACCTCGTCGGCCCAATCTGGAAGTCAACTTGGGAAACCTTCTCTCCCAAGCTCGCCGGAGCGCTCAAAGTAAGCCTTGTTCCGACGCTCTCGGACCAAGGTCCTGACGCTGGCGCGGACCACATCGCCCGCGAACTAATGCCCGGAGATTGTGTGCTTCTCAAAGGCTCGCGGTCGATGGGGGTTGAGCGCGTGCTCGCCTCGGCGCAGCGGATTTTCCCCGCGGCGCGCGTTGAACTCAAGCCGGAAAACGCGCCAGTCAGTCACAACGGGTAGTTCGATTTCACCACAGCGGCACAGAGATAGAAAGGGAGGGAGAATGAGAGATGGCGGTGTGATGATTGGAGAAAGTGACAAACCCATGAACCCATCACTCTTCACTTTCACCCTATCTCTTTCCCCCTCTGTGTCTCTGTGGTAATCGACTCTTCCACACGCTTCCGACAACACCTCGTCTGAACCTCCGTCCACTCCTGAATGCTCTACCTGCTCCTCCAACTCACCAAGCAATGGCTGATTGACCACAACATCTACTGGGTCTTCAGCGTCCTTGATCAGATTCAGTTCCGCGCCCTCGCGTCCGCCGCGCTGTCGTTTCTTGTCGTCATCCTCATGGGCCCGCGCACCATCGCATGGCTAGCCCGCAAGAAAATCGGCGATACGGGGCAGTCTGATACCGAACTCCTCCGCGCCACCAGCGAGAGCAAGGCCAACACGCCCACCATGGGCGGCATCCTGATCGTCGGCGCGATCTGTGTTTCGACGTTGCTGCTCGCCGACCTCTCCGAACGATTTGTCCAACTTGGCCTCATTGTCACCGTCTGGCTCGCCGCCGTGGGCCTCGCGGACGATTGGCTGAAACTCACCGCCAAGCAGCGCGGCAGCGGCCGCCAGGGCCTGCAGGAGTGGGAAAAACTCATCTTTCAACTGGGCATCGGCCTTGTCGTGGGCTACTTCCTGTTTTCGCGGCCGGCACTCCCCACCGGACTTTCACCTGATTCGGCCACGACCTCGCAGCAGTCCATGTCCCACGTGCTGACACTGCCGCTGCAAAAGACCTACGTCCGCGCCGAGCGCGCCCCGACTCCTGCAGAGCCGCAAAGCCAACCAACGCAACCGACTCGCATTCCCAGCGCCGATCAGACGCCATCACTGCGCGAGCCGAGTTGGATTGCGAATCCGTCTCTCTGGTATCTTCCGCTCTGGCTCTTCATCCCGATCGCCGCGCTCATGATTTCGGGCATGAGCAACGCCGTCAACATCACCGACGGGATGGATGGCCTGGCAAGCGGCATTTCTGGCGTTGTTGCGCTGGGTATCTTTGTGCTCGCGCTGATCGCGGGCGATGAGGACGCCGCGAAGTACCTGCTTGTGCCTCACTTGCCAGGCTCTGGCGAACTCGCCGTGATCGCAGGCGCAACTGCTGGAGCGGCGCTGGGTTTTCTTTGGTGGAACTGCAGCCCCGCGCATGTGTTCATGGGCGACACCGGCGCGCTCGCGCTGGGCGGCATCATGGGCTACTGCGCCGTGGCCATCCGGCAGGAGTTAGTGGTGCTCCTGATGTCAGGCGTCTTCGTCGCGGAAATCGCGTCGGTCATCATTCAGCGCTACTACTTCAAGATGACGGGCGGCAAACGCGTCTTCCGCTGCGCACCGTTTCATCATCATCTCAATAGAAATCTTGACGGCTCTGTCCTCTGGCCCGAGCAGCAGATCGTCGTGCGCCTGTGGATCGTCACCATCATCCTCGTGGTGCTGGGGCTGGCTTCGCTGAAGGTGCGGTAGCCGGGTCCTTTACGTCCAGCAAGATGAGCGCCCGCCGGATGAAGACACG
>CAZEZV010000147.1:0-9739 GCA_964516725.1 uncultured Phycisphaeraceae bacterium | reverse complement strand
TATCGATGCCTCCGCTGTTGCCGCCGCTCGCGGCCAACAAAGCCACTTTTCACACGTACAATCGACACATAGGAGTATCTCATGTCTCATCAACAGGCGGAACAGGCTTCGGGAAGTTCGGTTGCATCGCAGGGCGGGGGCGGGGGTGGTGGTTGCTGCAGCAACAAGCCTGCGAGCGAGTGCTGCAAGACGAGCAACAAGAACGCAATGGCTGACGCGTTCAAGCCCGGGTTGACGGCGGACGAGATAGCCGCGCTGCCGACGCTGCACATGTTGATGCGTGCGAAGAAAGGGATTGAGCACCTGGATCAGCGAGTGTTTCAATTGACGGAGTCGCAGATTGATCAGGCTTTTTTGCCGAGTGCGAATGTCGGACGCTGGCCGATTCGTGTGCTGATTGGTCACCTGGCGGACGCGGAAGTCGCAGCGGTGCATCGCATGCGCCGCATCGTGGGCGAAGACAATCCTGTCGTGAGTGGCTGGGATGAGGATTCGTTTGTCGACGCGAATCTCTATCAGAACGCGCCCAAGCAGTACGCCGACAACGCCGACTCCGATCACGCACGCGTCATGCACGCGCTGGGCGGGTCCATGGCCGTGATTCACACGCTGCGGCAGTGGTCGTGTCAGTGGCTGATGTCACTGGATGAGTCGGCGTGGGATCGCACGATGATGCATCCGCAGCGAGGGGCGGTGAGTCTTCGCAAGTACGTTGCGCTCAACACATGGCATGTCGAGCATCACGCGAAGTTCCTGACGCAGAAGCTGGACCTCATGGGCATTCCGCATGAAGTTGAAGAGGCGGGCGGATGTTGCGGTGGAGGGTCGAGTGGTGGGGGTGGCGGCGGTTGTGGATGCAAGCACTAAGCGACTCCGCGAGTAACGGTGTACCGTTGATGGCGAAGCAAACGTGATTGGGCCTGATATTGGGACTCTCACGCGGCAGTTGCGACCTCATGGACTCGATTTTTCATCAACGCCGCTACCTGATCCCCTTTCGCAGCAGCCTGCTGCCACAGATTTTCACGGACACATTGGTGATCGGTGCGGGCGTCGCGGGGTTGCGTGCGGCGGTTTCAGCAGCAAAGCACGGCGAAGTCATTGTGCTTGCGAAGGGCGACTTCAAGCACACCAATACCGCGTGGGCTCAGGGCGGGATTGCGGGTGTGTTCGACGAACAGGACACGATTCAGTCGCACTTTGAAGACACGCTGACGGCGGGCGCGGGGCTTGTGGATGAGCCAGTCGCGCGGCTAGTGGTTCGCGAAGGGCCGCGACTGATTGAAGAGTTGTTTTCGTGGGGTATGAAGCCTGATCGCGATGCACGAGGCAAGTTGCAGCTGGGGCGCGAGGGCGGGCATGCGCATCATCGCATCATTCACGCGAATGGTGACGCGACGGGCGCGGAAGTGCAGCGGGCGCTTCTGGAAAAAATCCGCACGCTGACGGCCCAGGGCGGGCCTGTGCGTGTCTTTGACAGGTGCTTTGCGCTTGATCTCATCACGCCCAACGATCAGCCTGGCGCGCCGGTGATGGGCGCGATCACGCATCATCCCAAACATGGTTTGCAGATGATTTGGGCCAAGGCGACGATTCTCGCAAGTGGTGGCGCGGGGCAGTTGTACCGAGAGACGACAAATCCGCCGCAAGCAACGGCCGACGGTTCCGCGATGGCATTTCGCGCTGGCGCGACGCTCGCGGACATGGCGTTCACCCAGTTTCATCCGACGACGCTGTATCTCGCGGGCGCGAGTCGCAGTTTGATCACCGAAGCGATTCGCGGCGCGGGGGCGCACCTGCTGGACGCTCGTGGTCATCGCTTCATGCTCGACATTCACCCGCTCGCCGAGCTCGCGCCGCGTGACGTAGTGAGTCAGGCGATCGTGCGGCAGATCGCAAGGCAGTCGGGCGAAGGTGTGACGCTGGATTGCCGCGGCATCAAGGACTTTGATGCGAAGTTTCCGGGTATCGCCGCAATCTTGAAAAAGTTCGGACTTGATGCGAGTAAGGACCTGATCCCCGTGCATCCCGCGATGCACTACATGGTGGGGGGCGTGCGGACGGACGCTGCGGGGCGAACGAATGTGCCGGGTTTGTACGCGGCGGGCGAAGTCGCGAGCAGTGGATTGCACGGGGCGAATCGGCTTGCGAGCAATTCGTTGCTGGAAGGGCTCGTGTTTGGTGAGATCGCGGGTCGCGTGTGTGCGGAGATGAAAGCCAACGGCAATGGAAAACGCGAGAGCGCAGCTGATGTGCCGACGCCGGCGGGTTTCGCTCCGGCGAGGCCTTCGCCTGTGCCGATCATCAGCGATATCCGGCCCAGCGACTTGGGCGAGCTTGACTTGACTGACGTTCGCACGAGTCTTCGCAGCGCGATGTGGAAGAATGTGGGTATTGAACGCACAGGGCAGAAGTTGTCCAGCGTGTGCGACATGATCGACTTCTGGGCTCGCTACACGCTGGACAAGATTTTTGACGATCCTACAGGCTGGGAAACGCAGAATATGTTGACGGTCGCGGCACTCGTGGCGAGGTCCGCCGCGTGGCGGGCGGAGAGCCGGGGGTGTCATCATCGCCTTGATCACCCGCAACAAGTCCCCGAGTTCCGCAAGCACGATGTCTGGCAACGCAACCGAAACGAGGTGAGCGTCGAATCTGTGATGAGTGTGTGAGTCTGGTGTGTGAGCGGGTGTTTGGCAGTGGTCTTACCATGTCCCCGGTGATGTCGTGCCACCGACGACGGTTTAGCGAAGTGCGTGGTGAAGGGTAGAAAACAATTCAATGTGTCATGTTCGCGGTGTCATGTTCGCGATGTCTGGGAGAACGTGGCTGAACAATCAAGCTCATAAGTCAAACTCAAGTCCCCACCGACTACGCAAAGCCGTCGTCGGCGGCATGGTCGTCGTGCTGTGTTCGTTCGCGTTTGGGGGTTGCGAAACTGAATCGAAAGTCGTGAAGACCAAGCCTTGGTTTGCCGGTCTGCAGAATGCTGAAGGCAACACGCGGGCCATTGGCGTCGAGAACGAGTTTACGAGCACGGCGTTCGAGGCGCCGGAAGACAAGATTGTGATTGACAACGAGGATGGGTCCAGGACGCTGATCGCCAAGAACGGTCGGCACCTGATGATCCATATCTACACGACGCTCATGGAGTATGACCGCGAGCTGTTCACCGAGCAGGTGCTGAGCAACATGACCAAGCAGGAGTTCCGCGACCGCGGGCTTGATCCAGCGAGCGCGTTTGACATGCTGCTCAAGCAGGAGGATGACATCGTGACGCTGTTTGGCATCATGCCCCAGGGCGAGCGCACACCTGGGTATCTCATGGAGCCGCGTGGCAACGGCGTGTTCCGCGTGCGCGTGCACGGAAGACGAGCCGAGAGTCTCAAAGTTGTCGGCTTTGACATGGTGATGGAGGGTGGCAACTGGAAGTTGCGGTGGATCGTGCCTGCTCGGTGAAGCACGGCCGCTGAGCAAAGTGGTCAACGACCAAGGCGTGCCACAAAGGCTTGGTACTGCTCTGGCGTGTCGATGCCCGTGCCTTTGCTTTCGATGATTGCGACGGCAATGCGGTAACCGTGCTCCAGGACGCGGAGTTGCTCGAGCGACTCGGCCATTTCGAGCGGGGTTGGGGGGAGCGTGATGTACGTTTGCAGGAAGCGGTTGCGATAGGCGTAGAGGCCGACGTGGCGGAGCAGGCCGGCGGTTGTGTTCGTGAGTGACGGGTCGCGCGGGTACGGGATGCGTGAGCGAGAGAAGTACAGCGCGAGGTTGTTGGCATTGGTCACGACTTTGACGATCGCGGGGTTGCCGGGGTCGTCGGCGGGGTTCCAAGGTGCGCCGACGGTTGCGACTTCGGCCGAAGACATTGTCAGAGCGTCGACGCACGCATTGATGACGGCTGGCTCCATGTCCGGCTCATCGCCCTGCACATTGACAATGATGTCGTCATCACCAAGCCTCATCGCACACGCGGCCTGCGCGAGACGGCTTGAGCCATTGGGGTGCGCGGCGTCGGTCATCAGGACTTTCGCACCGAACTTCATGCAGGCGTCGGCGACGCGGTCGTGGTCGGTCGCGATGACGAGGTCTTGTAAGCGCGAGGCACGCTTCGCGTTCTCGTAGACGTGCTGGATGAGCGGTTTGCCCGTGGCGCTTGCGAGGACTTTTTCGGGAAAGCGCGTCGAGCCCAGGCGGGCGGGGATCATGCCGATGATGCGGGGAGAGGTTGGCATGCAGAAACATGGGTGCACAGGCGTCCTCGCCTGTGCCGGAGTTCAATTGATGTTCGACCGCAGGCGAGGACGCCTGCGCCACCGAAGTGAATCACCCGCCGAACTCGGCGAGTTTTGACTTGATTTCGTCTCGCTTCGTGCGGATGTCCCTGTAGTTGAACTGCTTCATCGAAATAGACGACGCGAGTTTGTCGGCTTCGCGGAGTTTGTCGGCGCTGCGAATGCTCTTGCCCACTTCGAGCAGCGCAGTCATCAGGTTGTAGCGCAGCTCGAGGTTGGTTTCGGGCGTCATGTCCGACACTTCGAGCGCAGCGCGGAACGTCGCCTCGGCTTCGTCGAAGTAATTGATCTTCGAGAACGCCTGCCCCTGATAGTTGAGGCTCTGCACGCGATACTTCGCGTCGATCTGGCTTTCCTGGAAGAGCGTGATGGCCTCGTCGTTGCGGCCCAGCATGTAATATCGCTTGCCGAGCTCAAACTTGCGGCCCAGGTCAGTCGGATACGCCTCGACGCGGAGTTTGTATTCCTCGGCTTCGAGCTTGGTGTGATCTTCGTTCGCTGCGGCGAGCATGTTGGTCAGCATCTCGCTGCCGGGCGAGCCTTCGAGCATCTTCTGAAGTTCTCTGATTTTACGGAAACTCTGGCGAATCTTGATGTCGCCCGCGAGTTCGCGGAAGCGGAACTGATTTGTCCGCGCATGCGTCTCCATATAGAGGTCATACGTCCGGGCTTCGTCGGCTGGCCGTCCGCGATCGAGCAGGCGTTTGCCCAGATTTTCGATTGTCGGAAGGTCATGCGGACGCTTGAGGTACTCGTCCTCGGCGTTTTTCAGAAGGCGATCAATCGTGTCTTCGGTCTTGACGAGGCGATCTGCTTCGTCCAACTGCTGCTGCTTGCCCGCGTCGCGGACGTTGGATCGGAAGCCGCCCTCCTGGCCGGTCTTTTCGTAACCGCCTCGGTTCATCGTTGCCTGAGCCGCGAGGTTGCGAACATACGCCGCGAGTTCGCCGTCGCTGGGATCGAGTCGCACGGCTGCCTCAGCTGCTTGGATCGCGCGATCCGGGTCGTCCACGTTTTTGAAGCCGTCGGCGATTTTGAGGAGCAGGTCTTTTCGAACTTTCTTGTCCTGCATGACGCGACCCAGCGCACGTTCGCCGATCCACTGAGTCGGCTCTCGCAATCGCATCGAGCTCGCAGCTTCCATGGCACGCACCGCAAGTGACGATTCCGTTGGTTTCATCGCCCACTCGAGCATCGAGCGCAGGTACTTGTCGACATCGCTCTTGCCACCGACGCTGTTGACCAAGTCTTTGCCCGGTCCCTTGCCTTTCAGGTCGGTACTCAGAAATTGGGCGGCGCAGCCAAAGAAGGACGTGATGCCTTCCATGTTCTTCGGGTCAAAGCGCAAACCACCCAACCAGAGCTGCATTGCATACTCGGTGTTGTCTGTCTGCTGCACAGTCTGTGCGTGCTCGAAGAACTTCTTGGCTTTTTCGGGTTGAAAGCCATCCGGAGCGGGGCCCTTGTTGGGCGGCCCGCCGTTGTTGTCGTCGTTTTTCTTTCCCCAGAACATCGTGAAGGGAATCTCCGTGAGGCATCGCGAACGTCCTGTCGCGGGCCGGTGGTGGCGAAACTGTCAATCCCATCCGTCCATTTCGCAAGCCACAAACGCTCGGCTGCATGAGAAAGGGTCGGATGGGGATTGCGTAGGGGTGAAGGATATTCACAGTAAGGCGCGAACGCGAGGCAGGCCCAGCGTCTCGCTGGGCGGTGGATGCCAGCGTCAGAATGTGCCCGGCGAGGACGCCGGGCCTACGGCTGGGCATTGCATTCGGGGCATGGTGCCGTGGTGGACAAGCCTGATCGGTCATAGCCGCAGTTGGGGCAGGAGCCTGACTTGATGCGGGTTTTTGTGAGGTAAAGGCGATATCGGTGCAGCGCTATCGGGAAGGCGGGCACCAGAATCAGGGGCCAGAGGGGGAGTGCGAAGAGGCGGAGGTAGCGTGTTTTTGCGTAGTCGTACGCCAAGTGGATCGTTCGGACTGGGCGGTCAGCGCGGCGAAGTCCCGGGTTTGGCGCGTAGTCCTTGACGATCCAGTGGGTCACGCAGACTTGGCCGTGGGAGAGTTCGATTTGGTTGCCGGACGTGTGGACCCATTCGATCGGGAAGAGGATCGAGAGCAACCACAACGCAAAGGTACTAACGCACCATGCGATGTGTCCCTTTGTGATCCACTTGCGGGTTTTTGATTCAGGTGGCACGGGGGAAGGCTATGGGCTGTACGATTGCCCGATGGCCCCGCCCTCCTCCAACCAGCCAAGCCGCACACAGCAACCATCGCCGCAAGTCGATCCGGCCCAACTTGATTTGCAGATATACCCGTCCGACGTGCTTCGCAAGAAAGCCAAGCCAGTCGCAGAGGTGACGGACACGGTGCGGGCGGTCGCCGTACGGATGGTGGACATGATGGAAGAGGAGAAGGGGATCGGGCTGGCTGCGCCCCAGGTGGGGTTGTCGTGGCGGATGTTTGTGCTTGATGTGCCGGCGGTTGAGAAGGGGAAGGATCGAAGGTCCGCCGATGACGACCCGCCCACGGCGTCGCGCGGGCCGATGGTGTTTATCAATCCGACGTTGAAGTTTGAAGGACCGGTTGAGCCATACGAGGAAGGTTGCCTGTCTTTGCCCGATGTGATTGGTGATGTGCTCAGGCCGCCCGTAGTCACGGTGACAGCAATCGATCAACACGGCAAACAGTTCACGCTGAAAGCGGGCGGGCTGCTCGCGCGGTGCATTCAGCATGAGACGGATCATCTTGATGGGGTGCTGATCATCGACAAAATGACGCCAACGAGCCGGATGAAGAATCGGCGGGCGGTGAAGGAACTGGAGGGGTAGGAAGGCATCGGGGATTGGGTAATTGGGCACTAGCAAAGTGGTCAACGGGAAGGGCGCGAAGAGACGCGAAGAGAAGAAAAGCGGGCAGGGTTTTGAATTTTGCAGCGCCTTCTTTCGCACAACCCATCGATCCAATCGCAAAACTCCACCTTCTGCTTTTCTTCGCGTCCCTTCGCCCTTCGCGTTCCCGACTTTTCGATTCTCGCACCAGCGTGATCCGTGACGATACTCTGTCGCATGCCCCTGCCCATCGTCTACTTCGGTTCCGGCGCGTTTGGCATACCCACGCTCACTCGCATCGCCAGCGAGCACACGTTGGTGGGCGTTGTGACGCAACCTGACCGGCCCGCAGGACGCGGCGGGAAACGTACACCGACGCCGGTGTCTGAGTGGTGTGCCGCGAATGTGCCAACGGTCGAAGTCATCAAGCCGGAGAAAGTGAACGCTACCGATGTCGTTGCAAAGATCAACGCCTGGGAAGCGAAGCACTACGTCGTCATCGCCTTCGGCCAGAAAATCGGTAAGCCAATCCTCGACGGCAAGTTCGCCATCAACCTGCACGCGTCGCTCCTGCCCCGCTGGCGAGGCGCGGCTCCGATCAATTGGGCGATCCTCGCAGGCGACGTCGAAACGGGCAACAGTGTGATTACGCTGGCGGACAAGATGGACGCCGGCCAAGTCCTCGGAACCACGCGCCGCCGCATCGAACCGACGCACACAACTGGAGACTTGCACGACCTGCTGTCGCAGGATGGCCCCAGCGCCGTGTTTCGCGTGCTCCGCGAAGAACAGCAAGGTTCGCTCATGCCCGATGATCAGGACGAATCGAAGGTGACGCTCGCAGGAAAACTCTCCCGCGCAGATGCTCAACTCGACTTGGCAAAGAGCGCGACGGAGTGTCGATGCCGGATCAACGGCCTCTCCCCGTGGCCTGGTGTTACGGTCAAAATCGGTGACGCGCAAGTGAAGTTGCTGCGGGCCGGTGATGTCCTCACTGCGACTGCGAGCGGTGAACCCGGCACAATCGTCGATGTCGAACAAGGTCACCTCCTCTGCGCCGAGCATACTGCAATCCAATTACTCGAAGTGCAACCTGCCGGGAAGCGGTCGATGAGTTGGGCGGACTTTGTTCGCGGCAACCCGATTCAACGCGGGGCGATCGTGTCGAACATGACGCAAGAGGGCGCCGCATGAGGCTCGTGCAGCTGATCTTTGATTGGATCCGCAATGAACCCTCCGCGTCCCCCGCAGCGGAGGCGAACGGCCACGCGCGTCCGCGTGCGAAGAGGATCATTGAGGTCGGGGGCGGTGAAGAACGCATCGCGGTCGTTGAGCGTGTTGAGAAAATGAAAGTGGTTGCCGTCCGCCCACGCTCCGAGGGGCGCGTGGGGCTCGCGAGAAAGACAAAGAAACGCTCTTCAAAGCAAGACCTCTACGACCTCATGGTCCGCGACATGTGCGCCAAGTACAACGTCCGCGTCCGCAAGTGGCGCAAGAGCATGTCCGGCATCGCCTGGTACGTCGAGTACCGCGACGGCTCCATCCAACGCCTCATCGAAGCCCCACGCCCCAAGACGCCGCTGTCCGCTTCAATCTTTCTCCACGAGATCGGCCACCACGCCATCGGCTTCGGCGTCTACAAGCCGCGCTGCCTCGAGGAGTATCACGCGTGGATGTATTCACTGCAGCAGATGGAGGCGTGGAACATCGAAGTGACGGAGAAAGTGAAGACCCGCGTGCACCGCAGCCTGCGGTACGCGGCTCGCAAGGCGATGAGACGCGGCATCAAGAAAATGCCAGTGGAGTTGATGGGGTACTTGGAGTAGGCGGCGTTGAACGGGATCAAAGACTCAACACAGGGCGCACAGAGAGCGCAGAGAGAACTAAGAAAAGAGAATCTTGACTCTCGTTTCCTTGCTTAGATTGCTCGTTACCTCGCGCCTTTCTATCTCTGTGTTCTCTGCGATCTCTGTGTTGAAATCGATGAACACGTGACGACCGAAGCCGCTCCCGTACGGTCGGGTTGCATGTTGATACCTCAGCGCCGCCCGCGTGGCTTGCTGAAGCCTCGCGCAGGCCTCGTCGCATTGCGGTTGTTGCCGTGGTCATCGCCTGAAGCACGCATCACCGGAAAGTCACCGTTTGAACTTCGGTTTGCGCCCGTGCCGCCGCGCGTGCCGCCTTGCCCTCGATGCGGCTTGCGGGGACCGTGTGAATCGCGCGAACCGCTTTCGCCGCGGTGCCCCCCGCCCCCAGAACCGCCTCGTGGTGTAAATTGCTTTGATTCCCACTCGGCTTTCTTGGCTTCGGCGCTGGATGCGAGCTCAGCAACCGACGGCAAAGGTGGCAATGCAAGATTGGGTATCTTCTTGCCGGTGAGGCGCTCGATTTGACGCAGCAGGTCGCGCTCTTCCGAATCGCAGAACGAAATCGCAAGACCTTGTTTACCCATGCGACCTGTGCGGCCGATGCGATGCACATACGCCTCGGGCTCCATCGGGAGATCGAAGTTGAACACGTGCGTGATGTCGTCGATGTCAAGTCATCTGGCGGCGACATCAGTCGCGACCAACACGCGCACGCGGCTATCGCGGAATGCCGCGAGCGC
>CAZEZV010000146.1:0-9779 GCA_964516725.1 uncultured Phycisphaeraceae bacterium | reverse complement strand
CTCAGGACAGGGCTGCCCCTGCCGAAGTCCCTTCAAGTTGTACTTGCATGACGGACACTCCAAGTCTTCGGAGATCACCGGACCCTTGGGAGTCGTAAAGGATGTTGGAACATACACCATCGCTGTTTTGTATTGGTTCGAAGTTCCTTGGTGTCACAATTCTTTGGATTCTGCCAGATTCGTGACCGTACCCTGTTCGTGGTCAAAGCATGATCGTCAACTGCTCGAACAATTGTGTTCGACTGAGAAGGAGATTCGTATGCAGGATTTCATCAACATGGCCGTGAAACAGCTGGGTATCAATGAGGGTCAGGCCAAGTCCGCGACCGGCGGCGTGCTGGGCATGCTGCAAGGCCAGATGGGCGGCGGCGACTTTTCCAAGCTCATGGGCATGCTGCCCGGTGCTCAGGACATGCTCAAAGGTGCCCCGGGCGGCGCTGCGCCGGCCTCCGGTGGCGGAGGCATCGGCGGCGCGCTGGGCGGACTGCTCGGCGGCAACAAGGGCGGCGCTGGGGGGGGTGGGGGCGGTGGGGGGCTTGGCAACCTCGCAAGCATGGCGACCAGCGCGTTGGGCGGCAAAGGCGGCGGCGCTGGCGCGCTGCTGGGCATCCTGGGCAACTCCGGCCTGACCGGAGACAAGGCGGGCGGCTTCGTCAAGCTGTTCATGGACTACGTCAGCGGCAAGGGCGGCGGCGACTTGCTCAAGGGCGCGATGGGCGGGGTCGATCTCAAGAGCCTGCTGGGCTGAGTCGCTTCGCAAGTCCTCCGATTCTTAAAAACGAGCGACCTGGTCGCTCGTTTTATCGTGCCACCAACTACGGCGTCTTCGCCGTCATCTTCAACCCCACGATCGACGCGAGCAGCATCGACAAAAAGAAAATCCGCAGCGCCGTCGCGGGCTCCTTGAACAGCACCATCCCAAGGATCGCCGCGCCCAGTGCGCCAATGCCGGTCCAAACGGCGTATGCGGTGCCGATAGGGATGTCCTTCGCGGCGAGAGCGAGCAGGTACATGCTCGCCACAATCGCGATGATCGTCAGCACGCTCGGCCACAGCTTCGTGAAACCCTGCGTGTACTTGAGGCCGATGGCCCATGCGACTTCGAGAAGGCCGGCGAGAGTGAGGATGAGCCATGGCATGACGAAGGGTATCGGCGCAGTTCGCGCCACCGATAGTCGATGGCACAACACTCGCGAGAACAGTCACTACTGCGAATACTGAAGGGTCGCCGCAACGTCCGCCGTGTCGTTCGCGTTTCTGGCGCGGAGCAACGGTGTGCCGCTGAAGAAATTGCCCGGGGTCGTCAGAATGATGTTCGCACCGGCGTTGTTGAGGGTCTTGGCCGTCAGGTTGATGCCGCGGAGTTGGCGGTCCTGCGTGATTGCGCCGCGTGCCGTCAGGACGACATCGCCGGTGCTGACATAGCCGGAGGCAACGCCGAGCTGGGTAATGAAGAGTGGGGTCGTTGTAAAGACTTCTGTTCCGCCTGCGCCGCCAGCGAGGGCGGGGATGGCGTTGTTCACGTTGCTCAGCGTAAAAGCGCCGGCACCGAAGAGACGAAGGCCCTGCCCAACCGTGATCGGCAGCGAAGCGCCATTCTGATTGACGGCTCCCGCCGCTCGCAGGATCGCCTGCTCGCTGGTACCCAGACTCACAATGCTGTACCCGCTCGCATCGGCGTACACGATGCGCCCCGCACCGATGGCGTTGTTCGCCGCGTTCTTGCTCTGCATGTTGATCTGATTGAAGTTGTTGCTCGTATTGTTGAGGAGCACTTGCGTGAACGTATCGCTCAGGGTTCGCGCAACGAGCAGGTTGCCAAACAAAGGCTGCGTCTGAGTGATGCTGCCTCGCGCCTGCGCCCGGAGGAAGCTGGACACGTTCGCACCGCTCAGGCTGAAGACAGTGCCGAAGGTCAGGGGTGTGTTGGTGAAAAGATTGATGGACGCACCCGTCCCAGCAAACAGCGGGAAGGCGTTGCCGGTGTCGTCGAGCGTGAAGACGACTGGTCCCGAGGTCTGCAATGCGCCGACAGTGACGGGCAGCAGAGCGCCAGCCTGATCGACGCCAGCGCCGCCCGAAGAAGCAAGGCTGACGCGAGCCAGCGTGCCCAGCCCTTGCACGCTGTATCCATTGCTGTCGGCGTAGAGGATGTCGTTGTTTGCAAATGCGGTGTTCGCTGCGTTGCGCACCTGCAGATTGATCCGGCTCATGTTGTTGCCGGGGTTGTTAAGGAATATCTGCGCGCCAGCGTTGTTCATCGTCCGTGCGACAACAAGGTCGCCAGTGATCGGACTGGACTGTGATATCGTCCCGGGCGTGATCATCGTGAGAGAGCTCGCGGCGTTGAAGCCGAAGCTGCCGGCGTATGAACCGATGACGATTGGGAGCGAGTCATAGACGCTCGCTGTATTGACGTCACCGGTCAGCACGGCGAAGGCGTTGTCGAGGCGATCGAGCGTGTAGTTCGCGGCGCTGCCGCCTTGCAGGTTCAGTCCGCTGGTGATGACGGGGCTGTTTGAGCCGGCCTGATTGACGGTGCCGCCGGATCGCAACGAGGTACTGCTGGTTGTGCCAAGGCGCAGGACGGAGAAACCGTTGGTGTCTCGGTAGCTCAGTGCGCCGTTTGCAAATGCCGTGTTGCCCGCGTTGCGCGACTCGAGCGTGAGCTGCGCGACATTGTTTGAGGCGTTTTCGAGCGTGATGGAGGCGCCGTTCAAGGCGCGCGCGATCAGGTGGCTCGCCTGGATCGGTTGGTTCTGGTTCATGAAGTCGGTTGAGATGAGCCGCACGAAACCTGATGTGCTGATGCCATTCACGCCGCAGACGCTCGTGACGGTGAGCGGGCCGGTCGTCGCAACATTCACGTTGACGGTCTCAGTTGAGGCAAGCCCGTTGATGATATTTGACGGCGTTGTGAGCGTCCAACTGCCGCCCCGCAATGCGAGGTTGCGTGGCGCAATCCGGTTGGACTGCGTGATGATCGCGTCCGACGCGCCGCTGCGCAGGAACGCGCAGTCCGTCGTGCTGAGATCAGACACCGTGAAACTGTCCGCGTCGTAGTATCGAAGCTGTGCCGGCGCAACCACGTTGCCGAACGAGTTGTACGCGATGAAGCCGATGGTGTTGGTCTGGTTCTGCTGCGTGTCAAGGATGATGTCCGCGCCACTGTCGTTTCGCGTCGTGACAAACAGACCGACAGTCGCGACGATGGGCGAAGATTGAATGATCGTGTCAGAACCGCTGAGGGTCACGGTGCCGTTTGTGGAAATGCCCGCGGCGTTGAAGCCGTTCGCATCGTGATATGAAAGGTGACGCGAGCCCTGAGTTGTGCCATCATTGAGGAAAGCACGCATCGAGACATTGGAAGCATCGTTCGAGCCATTGGTGAGGAAGATGCCTGTGCCCGCGCCGGTGAAGTGAACCTGCGCGCTGAGGTTGGGTGAGACAAGGCGCTCCGTCTGCGTCAGCGAGCCCTGATGCACGACAATAGTGGCTGAATCACTGACGGAAAGGCCCTGTGTCGCGCCGACTTCCCTTATGGCGAGGTTGCCGACGGAGTGCAGGTTGAGGCTGCCGTTGATACTGCCGGCGATGTCGTCGATCTGGTTGGACGTGTTGCTCAAGTTGTACGCCGTGGTCGTACCGCCCTGCGAGAGGAGCACGAGTTCGTTCGCAATGAGCGAGCGATTGGCGTCGCGGTGCGTGACGCTTGCGCCGCCGGTGTTGATGGTGATGCGATTGGCCGTGAGGTTGCCCAGCGAAACGCTGCCCGCTGCGAATGCGCCGGAGGTCGGGCGGACAGTGATGGAGATGTTGCCGCCAGTGACGAGGTTGCCCGTCGTGACGCCGCCCGCGCCCGCGTCGCGGTTGGCCTGCGTCCCGGCGCCGATCACGCCCACCGAGTCGTTGGCAATCATGGTGATGTTGACGCCCGACGCGTTGAGTTTCACGAACCCGTTGTTGGCGGGATCGATGATGATGCTGCGCCCCGCTTGCAGCGTGAGCGTGGCGGTCGAGGTGAGCAGCGAGGTCTCGCCGTCTGTCCACGTCAGATCGTTGTTCGCCTGCAGCGTGACATTGGTGTTCGCATTCAGCAGGCTGAGCAGCGTTGCAAGACTCACGTTCGAGTTTGCGGATGGGCTTGTCGCGAACGTCGCGCTGCTCGGGCTGCCGATGCCGCTGGCGGTGATGTTGATGTTCTTCGGGTCAAGCAGGAGGGTGCCGTGCTTGCCATCAAAGGCGTGTGCTTTCACGGTGCCGTTGTAGTTGAGCGTGGCCTTGCCCGAGACTTCAACAAGCGCACCGTCGCCGCGAGTCGTGCCGCCCTGCGCGATGATCGTGCCGTTGAAGTCGGTATGCCCGTCGCTCCAGATGACAACAGTGCCGGCGTTGCCGGTGTCGGTTGCTGATGAGTTGATTGTCGTGGACGCATCGATCGTCGTGTGAGAGCTGCGGCGCAGGTCGCCCATGCCTTGAAAGTCGCCGCCGATGTTGACTTGCCCGCCACCGCCAGTGCCGACGGCCGAGATAGTTGCGTCGGTGACACGCACTGCCTCTCCCAGCACTTGAATCGTGCCCGCGTTGCTGCTCAACGTGCCTGAAAGAACAGTGTCCCCGCTCGATTCGACGCGAATGTGCTTCGCGGCGATGTCACCAGTGTTGGTTGCGGTGGAGCGCGTTGCATAGGACGTGGATGCCAAAGCAGATGATGCAAACGTCGCACCGAGTGCGTCGCCCGCCGCCAGTCGGTTGGACGATGCCCGTCGCGTAACGCCCCCCGAAACTGTGCCGACCTGTACGTGTACGCTGGACGAGCCCAACTGGCGAACATGAACGTTGTCGCCGCTCACAAGAATCGCGCTGCGCTGGGCAACAATGGTGCCTTGATTTGCAACATGAGCGCCAGCGAGAACGACATCATGAGCCTGAATGTCGCCTGCGTTGACGACCTCGCCCGCAAGGTTCGTGAAACGATCCACACCGCTCAGGAAATCCCGATCACTCATCTTGCCCGCGGCCGCAAGAAACGCCCCGGCATTCACAACAGCGTTGTTCCCAAAGAAGACTCCCGCCGGGTTCACGAGGTAAACACGCCCGTTGGCCAGCAGCGAGCCGTCAATGCGAGTTGGCGCAGCGCCCGCGATGCGATTCAGCACGCGCGAGTTGGCACTTGGCTGAATGAACTGCACCGTGTCGCCCGGCGCGATGTCAAACGAGCGATGACTCAGAATCGTGTTATTCGCCGCACGGATCTGCGTGAGGCTCCCGCTGCGAGTGATGGACGCGTCGCCTCGAACAACCCGCGTGCCCTGCGGCTGCGCGAGCGCAGTCGAAGCTAGGCCAGCAAGCGTGACAAGCAGGAGCGGACGGGTCATGGTTGGTTCCTTTGGATCAGCACCGTGAATTCGGTATTAATTATCGCTCGCATACCTAAGTGTGAGATGAAGTCAGGGTAAACGTAGGGTTTATGATCTGGGCAGATCGCGTCGTGATTCGATGAGAATGTTGTGCAAACGAGTTCGCTGGGGTACGGGGTTGTGCTTGATACGCAACGTGCTCTCTTTCATGCGCAAGTCCTCAGGAATCGCATAAGTTCGCAGGGCGGCAAAGTCGCGCTATTCATCTCGTCGCGAGTGTGCCGCAGTCGCTGCTGGGTCGAGATTGCTCGGCCCGTCAGCAGGCAGGATCAACTTGAACGTCGCACCCTTCCCCTCCTCGGATTCCAGAAGAATGGTCCCTTCGTGCTGCTCGGCAACTCGCTTTGCAACCGCGAGTCCAAGACCGGTGCCGCGCACGCCCTTGGTGGTGTGGAAGGGTTGGAAGACCCAGGGTTGTTTGCTGCGCGGGATGCCGGGCCCGTTGTCGATGATTGCGATTTCAACGTGAGGCTGCGAGAGCACGCGGGGCCGCGCGGATGTGTTGACTTGCTTCGCCGGCGTGCGAGATGGCGGCGGTGTCGGCGTTTGCGCCGGACGAATGTCGCCGACCCTTGTTGGCCGCTTGGGCTGCGCCTGATTCGTTGTTTCAGTGTCTGCTTTTCCCGAGCGGAACTGCACTCGAACAGTGACCGCGCCGCTATTCGTCGGTGCCGCCTCGACAGCGTTGGTGAGCAGATTCATCAGCGCTTGATGCACGATGGGCGGATCCACAGGAATCGGCGGCAGTTCGGGCTCGAAGTCGAGGATGAGCGCGACCTGGCGGCTGGTGGTGAGAGGCTCTAGAAGTTGTGCGCAGTCTTCAATGAGCGGCGGCAGCGGCGTCAACTCGATCTCAACGCGGCGCTGGCGCGAGAACGCCAGCATGTTGACCGTGAGGCTGATGATGCGGTCGAGATTTCGCTTCAGGATCGGCCAGCCGCCCTTGGCGACTTTGAGATCGTTCTTGTTGATGCCCATTTCGACAACATCCGCGCCCCCGCGCAGACCCTGCAGGATGTTTTTGATGGAGTGGCTGAGAGTCGCCACAGTTTCGCCGATGGCCGCAAGGCGCTCGGATTGCAACTTCTCCTGATACAGGTCCGCGTTCGCGAGCGCAAGCCCGGCGTGCTGTCCGATCGCGTTCATGAGCGCGAGCTGCTCAGGCGTAAAGGTGTAGTTCGCCATCGAACTGTCGATGTAAATCGCGCCGTAGGTCTGGTCGCGGAAGCGAATCGGCGAGCAGATGGCACTCCGGATGTGCATCCGCTGCACACTGTCGCCCTTCGCAAATCGCGGGTCCGTCATCGCGTTGCTCGACAGCACGCCCTCGCCCCGCAGAATCGCGTGCGACAAAATCGTTCGGCTGACGTGAATCTTCGCCTCTTCAGGATCAAGCGGCGCCTCGCGATAGCGCACGACCACAGGCTCGTATCGCCCTTCAGTTGCCTTCGCCGCTTCGGGAGTTTCCGGCGTGATGATCGCAAGCCCCTCAGACAACACAATGCACCCTCGCTGCGGCGCAAACTCGCTGAAGACAAGGTCCATCACACCCTCAAGCAACTGCGCGCGATCAAGCACACGCTGCGTCAGCATGCTCGTGAGACGATAAATGACACGGAGGTGATCGACAGCGGCGGCTCGCGGCTCAGGCTCTGAAAGAATGACCGAGTCTTCATTGCTGACCCCCGGACCAACAGCAGGCGGCATCGCCGCTTTGGCTTTGCCCTTTTCAAGGTCACGCTGAAGTTCCTTCGGAAGCTGCGACACAGGAACCGGTCCGCGTGGAGTTGTTGGCGGCGCAATCAGCCCCTGAGGCGTCAGCCCCTTGCTCGGC
Source organism: uncultured Phycisphaeraceae bacterium (assembly GCA_964516725.1). Taxonomy (GTDB): domain Bacteria; phylum Planctomycetota; class Phycisphaerae; order Phycisphaerales; family UBA1924; genus BJHL01. Next base: position 2,525 of record CAZEZV010000146.1, on the reverse strand, counting down.
AGCGTGCGCTCAATGCTCGCAGAGACGCGATCTCGCCCGACAAATCGAACCGAGTCCTTCGCCCGACTTTCGGTCTGACCAAAGACGAGCAGTGATTGCCCAACGCGAATCTGATCCCCCGCGCGAAGCCGCGCGCGATCATGAATGCGCGTGCCATTCACATACGTGCCGTTCTGACTGTCAAGATCGCGAATATACCACAGCCCATCATCTGGTGTCAGTTCCGCATGCCGCCTCGAAATCGCGTTGTCATCCAGCGGAATCGCCTCGCTGCTGCGCCCGATGAGCTGCGGCTCATGGTCCGGCAACTCAAACTTGCGACCTTTGTCCTGACCTTGAATGACAGACAGCACAAGCATGCACAAGGGTACGTGTAGGCCCAGCAAGGCGCCGGGCCTACCGCCTGGTCACCAAGTTGAACACCGCTACATACGCGTTGCTGAACGGCTCATCCCGAAAAAACGTCACTTCCTTCGCGGGATTTCCGACGAAGGGCCTCATCATCCAGCCCATCTGAATCCCGACGAACGCGTACAACAACACCCAGACAACCAACATCGCCCGATGCCGCGAGTTCGTTGCGATCAGCGGTCGATAGCGGCGAAGCAATACCAACTGCGCGAATCCAGTCGCGATCGTGAAGCACAGTGCATTGAACAGCAGTGCCCAGCGATGATTGACCCCGCCGAGATAGACGAACATGGTGATAGGCCCCAGGCCCGCCAGCGCAAGCGTGAACGCACCCTGCGACGCAAGAATCCCGCGCAGCGACTTCCCAAAGTCGTCGCGCAGCCCAGCGATGGTGTTGAACACAAAGAATCCCGGCAGGCGCAGCACCGTCGTCATCGCAATCAGCAGCGGCACCTTGATCGCCGCGTACAGCACCATCAACGTGCGCTGACCAAACTCAAACGCAAACGTCCCCATGCACGCGCCATACAACGCGCCCGCGAAGGTGATGGTCAGCAGCAACGCCCCGGACGAGGGCGCTTCATGCGAAAAGCCGATGGCGCGGATCGTGCGTTCCAAGCGTGAGGTCCATGATGGCATCGCGGCATCGGCCATGTATAACTATCAGGCCACCCGGTGACAACTCACGCACCTAAAAGCCTGCTCACATTCTCAAAGAACCCGGTGAAGAACGAACCACTGCGAGTGCGGAACCACTCGAATGGCGCGGCGGGATGTCCGATGAAGGGCCGCAGAATCCAGCCCATTTGCAGGCCCACGAGCCCGTAGATAAGGACCCACACCTTGAAAATCGCATCGCCCGATGTGCTCTCTGCTTCGCCAGTCATCGCCGCCGCGTTCGCAATCTTCCTCAGCGACCCAAGCAAAAACCCAAGCCCGATCAACCCGGCAATCGCAAGCAAAATGACGTTCAGCACCACCATGAACGGATAGCTGTCCGTGCTCAGCGTGAAGAACACAAGAATGGGCCCCAGCGACGCCGCGACGGCAAGGCTCACCACAATCGCCGCGACCAGCAACTCAATCGTCGCCTTGAACGTGAGCCGCGCCCCGACCAATGCATTGAACACGTAGAGCGACGGGAACGTCACAATCAGCGTGAGAATGAAAAGCGCGGGAATCTTGACGATGCTCGCGATCGTCTGCATGAACCCGTCCTGCGCCCTCTCATTCCCCCAAAGCCGGATCAACGCATGACACCCCATGCACGCGCCATACACCCCGCCCAGCACAAAGACCAGCGGCATGTTCACGCCCAGCGGCAGCGTCAGCCCTCGTGCTGCTTGCTCTTCCGTCGTGTGCTTGCCGCGAAGAAGTTGATCGAGTTGCTTGAACCAGTTCATGCACAGTTCCTCTGTCTGCCGGGCGGTTCAGCAAAAACCCATCAACCCCGCCCGAGTTTCACGGATTACGCCAACACCATGAATCGGGTTCGAGCGTTTGCGGAGATTGAAGAATGATGAAGATTGGGTGGTTCCGATATCACCAACCGCGGACTACCACACTGTGAACCTGCGCTGTGAGCATGATGTCAATCGACGCATTGACTCAGTCCGCGTCAGGCTTTGTCGCTGGCGGCGTCACCGCACGCTTCTTTGCCTTCTTCGGCCTGTCCGCCCTCGCCAACTCCGGTACAGCCGCCGCCAGCCCGCGCACCGCCGCGAGATACCGCTTCTCGTCAATCGTCTCAACGGTGTCGGTGGGCTGGTGATAGTGGGGGCTCCGAAAGTTCGCCGTGTCCGCGATGATCACCGCTGGGATGCCAACGAGTAGAAACGGGGCATGATCGCTTCGCAGCAAGTCTGGCGGCGTGGCAGGAATATCCGGGATGAAGTCAGGCCGAATCAGCTTGAACTGAGGTTCCGCTTTCAGCCACGCCTTCTCGATTCGCTCGCCCAGCCAGTTGTGCGACTTGGTCGTCGCAATGCCAAGGAAATCGCCAACCGTCGGCATCTCAAAGACACCGGGAATCGCCGGCAACGGACTCACCTGGCACCCCGGCTCATCACAGTAAAACCCCAGCATCTCAAGGCTGAGCATTGCGACAACTTTCT
>CAZEZV010000145.1:0-9851 GCA_964516725.1 uncultured Phycisphaeraceae bacterium | reverse complement strand
CACGCCTGCGGCTGCCCATCCCCCAAATGGCTTCTCGTTCCGTGATCTCAGTGCCACAAGCACCGCCGCACCCATCACGACCATCGCAATGCTGAGCCACTGCCCGCGTGAAAACTCGATGCCCAGCGCGCCAACTTTTCCAGATGCTCCAAACTGTGCGTCGGGCAATCTGAAGAACTCTGCAACAACACGCAGAAGGCCGTAGCCGACCGCAAACCACGCAGCAACAACGCCCGGCTTGCGCGGCGTGCGCCAGACGAACCAGACGAGCGCTGTAAGCAGCACGCCCTCGAAGAATGCTTGATACAGCTGCGACGGATGACGTGCGGAGAGCAGTGGCGGGAGCTCCTTTGCGAGGCGACCTGCGGTCTGCGTGCCCGAGTGCTGGACAGCATCGATCATCCGCGCGATGGAGTCGGCGCGTTCGTTGGACGTCGCGATCGGGCCTATTGAGCTGATGAGGGAGTCGAGCTTCGACTGCTGTTCAGGAGTGAGTTCGGGGGCGTGACCGTCAAACAGTTCCTGCGGGAACTTCACACTCCACCACGGGGCGGGTTCGCCCGGGGCTGCGACGACTTTGCCGAGCAATTCACCATTGATGAAGTTGGCGATGCGGCCCAGTCCAAGTCCGATCGTGCATGCGAATGCGCAAAGGTCCATGACGTGACGCCAAGGCGTGGCGTTGGCACGCACCCCATTCTCTTTGAAACCCCGTGACACAAACCAGCCGCCGACCATGACGCCCACGACTGCGCCGTGATAGGCCATGCCGCCCTTCGTGAGCGCAAGAAGTCCCCAGAACGGTGCGCTCGACGAAAACTCAGTAAGCAGCGCGCGATCATAAATGACCGCATACCCGACTCGACCGCCAACGATGACAGAAAAAACGAGGATCAAGAGCATGTCCGCGAGACGATGCTCCGGGATGGGTGTCATGTTGCGACGCGCGGCGAAGCGAAGGATCAACCACGCGATGAGGAAGCCAATGGCGTATGCCAATCCATACCAGCGGACGCCGAGAGAGTCGGAGAAGCGGACAAGAAAGGGGCTGAGGTCGTGCATCCATGCGGCGAGCATGGGAAGAGGATACACCGCCTGCCGATTGCTGTTTGCGGAAGAGTCACGACGTACTCTTTCGCATGTCCGGCATAAAGCCAACAACTGACCTCAACACTCTGTCGCTCCCCGCGCTCTTCGAACACTTCGCGGCGACGGGTTTGGTGCGCCGGTTGATCGAACTTGCAGCGGACGAGGACCTTGGGCCGCCTGATGTTTCTGATGATGCCAGTTCCTCAGAGCATCACCACAAATGGTCGGGCGGGAGTGGTGATGTCACGACGGATTCGTCAATCGATCCGGGTGCGAGAGCAACGGCGCGGCTGGTTGCGCGCAAGACTGGTGTGATTGCCGGGCTTGCGGCGATACCGATGTTGCTGGAGACTTTCACCACGGATGTAGTCGTTCGAGATTGCGCTCGTGATGGAGAGAAAGCAGACAAAGCAACGCTTCTCGCGACACTCGAAGGGCCGCTGGATGAGCTTTTGTCGCTTGAGCGGACGATGCTGAACTTGATTGGCAGGTTGTCGGGAGTTGCGACCAATACGAGGCGGCATGTGGATGTGCTGGCGTCGGTCAAGACCAATTCGCGTCTGTTTGACACACGGAAAACGACGCCGGGGTTACGAGTGCTGGAGAAGTACGCCGTGCGGTGTGGGGGTGGGTTCTCGCATCGGATCGGGCTGTACGACGCGGTGCTGCTGAAGGACAATCACCTCGCGGGCGTGCCGATGTCGGAATTGGCAGCGTGGGTGAGCGCGTCTGCGAAGCGAGCGAGGGCGCAGAGCGCGAAGCCCGAGCAGGTGAAGTTTATCGAGTGCGAGGTCGACTCTCTGGAACAACTTGAGGTGTTGTTCAACGTGCCCAAGGGCGATCTTGACATTGTGCTGCTGGACAACATGACTGTTGAGCAGTTGACGCGGGCAGTCGCGATGCGAGATCGGCATGCGCCGCACTTGGAACTTGAGGCATCGGGCGGCGTGACGCTTGAAACGCTGCCACGGATTGCAGAGACCAATGTTGATCGCATTTCTGTAGGTGCGCTCACGCACAGTGCGGTGCAGCTTGATGTGGCCCTAGATGTGGTGGATGTGTATTGATGATTGCGAGCGAGTGGCAAGAGCGGTTGACTCGTTGCGCCGCAATGCAGCTGTGGCCATCGCGCGTCCTTGTGGTTGACGCCTGCGAGAGCACGCAGGACGAAGCGGCGGCGCGCTTTGCTGAGCATCAGGCGGAGCTTGCGGTGTTTGCGCTGAAACAAACCAAGGGGCGGGGCAGATTGGGGCGCGTGTGGGAACAGCAGCCCGCCGCTCCGGCGGAGCCGTTGGGCATAGCAGTGACGTTTGCGTTGTCGGCGAAGCGTCACGACGCGGCGTGGCTGCCGTTTCGCGCGGCGCTTGCGACGTTGATAGCGTGCAACGAAGCCAGCGACTTTGGCAAGCCGCGCATTCTGATAAAGTGGCCCAACGACATCGTGACACATGATGGGCGAAAAATCGCAGGCATTCTGGTGGAAAAGCCTGCGTCGGTGGATTCGCTGCTTTTGGGAATCGGTATCAATGTGTTGCATGACGAAACGCAACTACCAGCGAATGTTGGCGCGACATCGCTGAGCCTGCTTGCAAGGATGCGAGTAGAGCCGATCGATGTCGCGGAGCGATTGTTGATGCAACTCATGCGATGCCTTGCGATGCCCGTCGAGGATGTCGAATCGATGTTCAATAAGGCTGATGCGTTGACGGGCACGATGTGTACGTTTTCCCATGACAATCAGATGCACACAGGAGTCGTGGTTGAGATCGCTCCGACGCGGCATATCAAGGTGTTGACTGAGAGCGGAGCCGTGACGCTTCCTGCGGCGGCGACGACGGTGCTGAAGCGGTAGAGCCGCTCGCACTTGATTCCCTACGCTCGCCCGTGCGTCCTTGGCTCATTCCCGCTCTTGTCCTGCTCCTGCTCGGCGCAATCGCCGCGAGGTTGCTTGTTGGCGACCTGCCCGCTGGCATGGTGTCGCAGCTGCTGGAAATCCGCGCGAGTCGCGTTGCGTCGGGTGTGATTGCTGGTGCTTCGCTGGCTTTGGCAGGTGCGTTGCTGCAATCGTTACTGCGCAATTCGCTCGCGTCGCCGGACTTGCTTGGGCTGTCGTCGGGCGCGGGCTTGGGTGTGATGCTCGCGATTTACGCCGGATTTCAGGCCGGATATGGTCTTGCGGACGCCGGGGGGGGTGGCATCGGCGCGACAGGCGCGGCGATTGTCGCGAGTTGCTTGACGCTCACGCTGGTGTACACGCTGTCGCGGCGCGGCTTTTCGATTTCGCCCGTGTCGTTGGTGTTGATGGGCGTCATCGTCGCGATCATTGCGTCGGCGTTGATTGGGCTGATCAAGCACCTGCTGCCCGATCAAGGCGTCGCCGCGGATCGGTTGCTTGTCGGGAACCTGCGAGATGATGTGTCTGTGGTGCAGTTGTGGGTGACAGGCGTGTTGTTGGTTGCGGGAGCAGTTGTTTCAATTGCGAACGGGCGGGCGATGGATGTTGCGAGCGTTTCGGATGAGGAAGCGAGCAGCATGGGAGTTGACATTGCGAGGCTTCGCGTGACGCAGTTTGTGGTTGCTGGGGCGCTCACAGGCGGGGCGGTGGTGCTGGCCGGGCCCGTGGCGTTCGTTGGACTGCTCTGCCCGCATCTTGTTCGCTCGCTAGCCGGGCCCGGTTCGCGGCGTGTCCTTGCCGGGTCGATGTTGCTCGGAGCGATCACGATCGTGCTTGCGGATGCTTTGATTGCCGGCGTCAGAGAAGTGCATCCGGGGTTGGGGCGATTGCCATTGGGAGTCTTGACGGCGTTGGTTGGCGGGCCGATTTTTTTGTTGGTGCTGAGGCGATCGACAGCGGCGCAACCATAACCTGTGGTCATGGACCAGCGAGTTGCAACGCCACTTCACCTGCCGCTCATCGCCCCAAGTATTCTGTCTGCTGACTTCGCGAACATGGGGGCGGAGTGCGCTCATGTGCTCGCGCCGACGGATGAACTCGTTCGCGGCGCGTTCGGCGCGGGCGCGGACTGGCTGCATCTTGACGTCATGGACGGTCACTTTGTGCCAAACCTCACCATGGGGCCGGACATGTGCCGAGGTTTGCGTGCGCAGTTGCCTCGCGCGATTCTGGATGTCCACCTGATGGTCACGGATCCCGGGAAGTATGTCGACGCGTTTGCAAAGGCCGGAGCGAACGTATTCACATTTCATATTGAAGTAGCGCAGGGCGACGCGGCAAAGCAACTTGCAGAGCGCATCAGGGCGGCTGGGATGGGAGTGGGCATTGCCATCAACCCCCCCACTCCTATTGATGCGATACTGGGTGCGCTGCCGCTGTGTGATCTTGCGCTGGTCATGTCGGTCAACCCGGGGTATTCAGGCCAGGCGTTTATCTCGTCAGTGCTGGACAAGACGCGAGCGATACGGCAGCGGCTGTTGCCAACGCAGCGGCTCGAAATGGACGGCGGAATCTCACCGGCGAACGCAGGAGACGTTCGCGCGGCCGGATGCGATGTCATCGTGGGCGGGTCGGCGATCTTCGGAAAACCCAAAGAGCAGCGCGCAGCGGTTGTGAAAGCAATGCGCGGGCCGTGAGTTATACCAGTCCAACCGCATAAAACGCCGCTGTAAACGCAAGGTCGGCAACGACAATCGCAACAACGCACTGTACAACCGTCCCCGTGGTTGCTTTGCCCACGCCCGCCGCGCCCCCTGAGACGGAGAGACCATTGATGCAGGCGATGGTGCCGATCAGCGTTCCGAAAACCGCCCCCTTCGCAACACCCGTCAGAAAGTCCACGAGCTTCGCCTGATCCAGCATGTTCTGCATGAAGTTCGCATACGGAATCTGCAACGCCGTGATTGAGATGAGCAGCGCAGACGCGATCGACACGACGCTGGAGATGATGGCGAGGAATGTCATGCTCACAATCGAAGCGATCAGACGCGGGACGACAAGAAATCGCACCGGGTCCAGAGCGTGCGCTTCAAGGGCTTCGACTTCCTCACTGACAACCATAGTGCCGATTTCAGCAGCGATGCTCGCGCCGGCGAAGCCGGTCAAGACGATCGCGCCGATGAGCGGACCCAGTTCGCGCAGCACGGCGACGGAAATGATGTTCGCGACGAGGTCCTTTCTGCCAAAATCGTCCAGCGGCGGCGATAATTGAAACGCGAGGATGAGGCCGACGCAACCAGACACGAGCGACACGATGAGAACGCTGCGCACTCCGATGCGAACGACTTGAGACACGACGGCGGCGCGGCCCAGACGCACGCCGGGAGCAAATGTGCCATGAACCGTCCAGCGGAGCGTGTCCCACGCGAGGAACAACGCCGCGCCGATCTGCCCGAGCGTGCGGAGTGTGATTGCGCCGAGTACTTGGATCGGCAGGAGGACGTGCGCAAAAAGTCCAGGTCTTGAAGTGGCGGCGTTGGCGTCGTCGTCGGGCATGGGTGAGTGTACAGCGCCGTATGCTCAGACTTCAATCGCATGCGCGACAATCCCTCATTGCGCCGCGCGAGCATCGCTTGCACCACCTCACCCCTCAAACCGCTCTAACCCTCCTAAATGCTACAGACCATCCAACCAGTCGAAATCGTCCCCAACTCTGGCGTTCGCGAGGCACACCGCGTCCGTGTTGTTGGGCGTCGCTCGCTTATCCGATGCTGACTGTGCATGGAACGCCACAAGCTCCGTTTTTCTGTTTCCGATACCGCACCCAGCGACATCACCGCTCACGGCACGGCGTCTCAGCACAAGCCTGTTTCGTTCAAGCTGTTTGAGAGCGCGCAGTGGCCCCGCACGCCGCTGGGGGATTCGGCGATGCGGAGCGCGGGATGGCTCGTGAAGTCGGCGCTCAAAGGCGTTGAGTACTTGCAGGGCGTTGGCCTTGAGCTTGGGATTGCGCCGCGTGCGCACACCGACGAAGAGAGCGTGCAGCATTGGCTTGAGACTCACGGCTGGCCGTCGCGCCGCCTGCAAATCGGACTGATCGAGCCTGCGGGCTGGGGTCGTGATCTGCTGGAAACTCAGGGCGTTGTTCGCCCGGATTGGATCGCGATCAACCACGATGATCTGCAATCGAATCAGATTCCAGACGCGCTCGACGGCGTGCTGACCTGCTTCCCGGATGGCCGCGTCGTCTTCACGACGTGCGAGCACGAGGGGCGCGACGCCGCGTGGTTTGACTGGACCAACGAACGCCCACTGAGTTTCCCAAGCGTGTTCCCCGTGCGAGTGGACTGTTCGCAAGTGACGATCGAACCGCACAAACCGGGCGAGATGCCGGATACTCGCTTGACACGATTGCTGCTTGAAGCCGCGGCGCTTTTGTCGAGGCACCCCGCACGGCTGAATCTTGACGATTCGCTCGCGGGCCGTGCGCAGACCGGCGCGGGCGCTGGTCCCCTCGCGGAAAACAACAGCAGCGATGCGTTGGTCCCTGTCATGCGCCGCATGGTTGAGTTGCTGGGCTTGTGGGAGGCCGATGAACTCAGCACACCGGTCGCTCGCATGGCCGGGCGCATCATGGGCGCGTGGGCCGCTGCCGCGGCTTCGGATCGTGTGAATGAGAGCCTGCGGCGCGTGGTGAGCGATGTGTCGAGCTCGATTGTGCAGGATGAGGCGGAAACGTTCTTGCGCGCCGGCGCAGTGCGTCTTGCGGATGGCGACGATGGGATGGGGCTTGATGCTCTCGAACGCGCGGCATCGCTGCTCAAGGGCAAGCACCTGCAAAGTCCCCCTGACCAAGTCTTGTACATTCTGAGCGAGTTGCAGACGTCAAACAGCAATCCATACGCGATCGGCCGCGTTGCCGCAGGGCTAGTGCTGATCGGCGCGACGACGAGCGCCGACAAGTTCGTGTTCTTCCGCGACGACATTCTCGATGAGATTCGCCTCAGCGGCGTGCTGGTGGACATGGAGCAGCACCAGCTCGTCCTGCTGCGCACGCTGGCGATGCTGGAGCGAGTGCTTGGTGTCAAGCCCAAGGCGCAGGCGATGGTGGATGCACACGAAGAAGCGGACGCTCGACGCAACGCTGCCCCCGAGCCCCTGTCGTTTGTCGAGCGGGCAAAGGCGATGGGCGCAAAGCTGGAATACACCGCGGCACAACCAGTTGATGCCCGAAAGCAACGGCCCCGCACGGGAAGCAGCGCATCCACGCGAAAGGTCTCTGCATCAAAGTCAAAGCAGTCCGCGAAGGGGACTCATCGAGGCTCAAAGGTCGCTGCAAAGTCGACAACGAAGCAGGCATCAACAAAGGCTGCAAAGGCCAAGCGTCCAGCAAAGCCGCAGCGTACATCGCAGCCACCGGCGAATCAGCAGGCCGTGCTGAGTGTGATCGGACGCGGCGAGGACAAGGCCGCCGCGAAGCCCGCGCAACGGTCAGCCCGCAAGGCGGCCTGAGCAGACTACACGCAGCCGTGCTCCCGACCGGGGGGAGCGGTTGGTGCCGAGCGACAACGGACTCAACGACCCGACATAATGCATAATCTGCATCGGTCGCCGCGCCGACCGTGCATGGACACAAACGCCCCAAAGCCGCCCATTCCACAGCACGCGTTCGATCAATCGCGGCTGCTGCCAGGATACGAGCGAGACTGGCCCAAGTACTTCGATGCCGTCAAGGACCAGCCACCGCGCGACACGCTGCTTCGTGCGCTGCAGGAAATCAATCGTGGCAACGCTGGCCAATCAACTGTGCGGTGGTTTGCCATCGACCTCGCCTGCGGGGAAGGCCGTGATACGCGTGCGATTCTCGCCGCGAACAGCACGGCGAACATTCTGGCAATCGACAATTCTGTTGAAGCACTCGCTCGCCTCCGTTCGAAGCTTTCCTATGCGGATTCGCTTCGAGTCAGCAGTTCTCTGCTACCGATGGAATCAGTCCCTCATCACAACATCGCTCGTCCGAACACCGCAATGCTCATCAACGCAAGCTTCGCACTTCCGTTCTGCCACGAAGATCACTTCCCATCGCTTTGGAACTGGATCACAACAACGCTCGCGCCCGGCGGCTACTTTTCAGGCCAGATATTCGGCGACCGCGACGACTGGGCCCCGGACAATCCTCGCCGCCACTTCACCCGCGAGCAAGTCAACGCGCTGCTTGCTCCTTTCAACATCATCCACCTCGAAGAAGTCGAGAAAGACGGCAAGGACGCGATGGGAGGCATGAAGCACTATCACCTCTATCACATTGTCGCGAGCAAGCGGTCTCCATGAGGGCCGCCAATCGCTGCTTTGAGCGATTGATGCCAACAGCTCCATGCACACCATCACCACCCAACCTCGCGTGCATCGACCTCACGCCCGAAATCTGCTCCGCATCGACCGCATCTGTGCGCAAAATCCCGGTCACTCCCACTTTCCCCCTTGCATTTCCCCTTCCCACCAGTCATGATGCATCATGCTCTGGGAATCCTTCCAACAACGTAGCCCTCTCCCGCCCGTCACTCCGCAGCAGCGCGAACTCATCTCCGCGTTCTTCGACATTGATCAAGACATCACCGAACTCGCCGCGGCGTTGAAACAAAACCTCTTCGAAACCGTCACACAGTTGCAACACCCCGCCGTCGCAGCGTGGATCAACGCGCTCATCACGCTCAAAAACAACGAACGCCGCGAGCGCGCCCTCCGTTCCCTCGACGCGGCGCTCACCAACGACCACAACCCCGGCAACATCCGCCGAGCCGCCACCAGAATCCTCCGCCACTTCGAACTCACACGCCCGCGCCGAACTACGACTCGTGCCATCGAAGTCGGCGTTCCTCCGCCGACTTCGATGCAAACATCAGTAACGTGCAATGAAGCAACTTCTTCAGGTCCGAAGGACCCTAAGACCGTTGCCAGGGGTGAGCGAAGCGAACCCCTGGAAGCAAACCAAATCAACCAGAGCCCCGAAGGGGCGAAACACTCCTCGCTCACGACCAAACTCAAAATATGCAACAACGCGCAGCCACAAATAATGACCTCGCAGAGTGAATCTCAACCATTCGACGGAATGATCGCGATCACTTGTACTCCTCCATCGGCGCACACGTACACACCAGGTTCCTATCCCCATACGGATTATCCACTCTGCCAACGCTGGGCCAGAACTTGTGCGATCGCACCCACGCCAACGGAAACGCCGCCTGTTCGCGCGTATAGGGCCGATCCCACTTGTCCGCCGTAACCACGTGCATCGTGTGCGGCGAGTTCTTGAGCGGGTTGTTGACCTTGTCGCTCTTGCCCTGCTCGATGGCGCGAATCTCTTCACGAATCGCGATCATCGCTTCGCAGAAGCGATCCAACTCCGCCTTGCTCTCGCTCTCCGTCGGCTCGATCATCAGCGTCCCCGGCACAGGCCAACTCATCGTCGGCGCATGGAACCCATAGTCCATCAATCGCTTGGCAATGTCCTCGGGTTTGATCCCAGCAGACTTGTCAAACGGTCGAACATCGAGAATGTACTCATGAGCGCAGCGCCCGGGACCACCCATCGCCTTGCCATGAAAGAGCACCGTGTAATGCCCCTCCAACTTCTTCGCCATGTAGTTCGCGTTCAGAATTGCAAGCTGCGAGGCCTTCTTGAGGCCCGCGCTGCCCATCATGGCGATGTACATCCAACTGATGGTGAGAATGCTCGAAGACCCATACGGCGCTGCCGACACAGGCCCGATCGCCTGCGTATGCGAAGGCACGCCGCTCGTCGGAACAGGCGGCGTGACTGGATGCCCCGGCAGGAACGGCGCAAGATGCTTCGCAACACCAATCGGCC
>CAZEZV010000144.1:0-9852 GCA_964516725.1 uncultured Phycisphaeraceae bacterium | reverse complement strand
CAGGCGCACCTTGAGGAAAAAGGCGTCATCGACGAACTCATGTTCCTCGTCGAGGCTCACTCGCTCAAGCGCGTGGTGCTGATTGCTCATGAGAATTGTGCGTTCTACACGACGCGCCTCGAACTCGCCGATCGTCGGCTGGAGCTTGTGCAGCGAGCAGACCTCGTGCGAGCGGCGGCGGTCGTTGCAAGAGTGACTGGATTGTCAGCCGTGGAGGCGTACTTTGCGAGGCTTGGTGAAGGCAAAGTGCGATTTGAGCCTGTTGAGGTCTAGGCGATGCACCAAAGCTGCAATGCACCACAAAGCCACGAAGAGCGCAAAGAAGCAAGCTACTCGAGTTTCCTTGAATGCAGTTCGTAGGTGGCATTGACAGAGGCGACGCGTGTGATCTCGGCAAGCGCGGCAAGTGACCTTTTCCGGCACCGAACACGCACCAGCGTCAAACAACCGTTGCCTCCTTTGCCCATCAACTGTCTTCTTTGTGTACTTCGGGCCTTTGTGATGATTCCGCCTTCGGCATAACCTGACCCAATGGCCAAAGCCCCGTCAGCCCGCCCCCCGAGCACCCCGCGCCCCCCTCGCCCCCCTCGCCCCTCCAGCGCACCTCGCCCTCCGCGCATCCCCCTCACGCTCGATCTCTCGCCAAGCAAAACGCTCGCCGCACCGCCATGGCTCGCAGAGCGTGCCGCTTCCATCGGCATCGAGTTTGACAAGGACGATGTCGAGAAACTTGGGTTGTACCTGGGCTGTCTTTTTTACGGCAATGAGCAGCTCAACCTGACTGCGGTCACTGATGTCGAAAAAGCGTGGGACCGGCACATTCTCGACTCGCTCACGTTGCTCGCGACGCTTGCGGACCTTCCCAAAGGATCGAAAGTCATCGACATTGGCAGCGGCGGCGGCTTGCCCGGCATTCCTCTTGCAATATGCGCTCCGCACCTTCACTTCACGCTTTTGGAAGCCACGCAGAAGAAAGTCGCGTTCCTGGATGAGTGCATCAAGCGCCTTGAACTGAAAAACTGCGTGACGCTGCACGCTCGCGCTGAAGCCGCGGCCCACAACATCGGCACTCGCGCCGACGCGAAAGGCATCACGCAGCGAGTCGGCGCGCAGCGAGAGCAGTACGACGCCGTGGTCGCGCGGGCCGTGGGCGCCATGCCGATTCTCGCAGAAATCACCGTGCCCTTTGCGAAACCCGGCGGCATGATTGCGCTCATCAAAGGCGAAAAAGCCCCGCAGGAAATCGAAGACGCGAAGCAGACGCTGCACGAAGTCAAGGCCGTCGTCGATGCCGTGATTCCCACGCCAACGGGCCAGATCGTGGTCCTGTCCAAGCGTGTCACAACCCCGCGCCTGTTCCCGCGACCTGAACGAGTCAACAACAAGAAAAACAAACGGGCGAAGTAACACATCTCGTGCCCCCCGATAGTCGGTGGCACGAGCTGAAGCAACTTCAGGTCACTTTGGTTGCGCCGCCGGCGCATCCTGCCCCGCGTCCGCTGCACCAGTCGCCGCGCCCGGTTCCTGAGTCGCGGGCGGCGTCGCCGCGGGAGCCTCCGGAAACTTCGCCAGAAGTGCCGCCGTGATGTCGTCCGCCGAATCGCTGATAACGACCGGCCTCGCCAGCAGTTCCTGCAACGCGCCGTTCATCGTGGTGCTGCGGAACTCGAGCGTGCCGGTTTTGCTCGCGAAGACGTGCGTGTATCCCATGCTCTTTGCGATCGCTTGCGCTTCGGTCATCACCTGCTGATAGGCTTGCGCGAGTTGGAGCGTGCTGAGGCGCTCCATCTCGTCGCCCCCGGCATTCTGCTTCTGCTGCGCCTCTTGTTGCGCTTTGGAAAACTCCTCCGAAAGTGCCTGCAATTCCGGCGAGTCCTTCGCAAGCGTTTGCGCCTTCGTGCGCATTTCGTCCATCTTCACGTTCAGCGCTTCGATCTCCTTGTTCGTCGCGTCAGCGAGGGCCGTCCTCGCGCTGATGTACTGCTCACCCAGCCACACGCGCTCGACCACGGCGAACACATCGACCGTTGCGATGCGCACGGACTTGGTTGATGCGGCGGATGACTCGGATCCATTCTGCGCCGCAGCGACATTCTGGCGAACCAGCATGCCGCCAAGCAGCGCGGACGCGGCGATCGTGAACAGGAACGGGGCGGCTTTGGACAGGTGTTTCATGGGAACTCCAACGGGAAAAAAGTACCGGCGCCGCCCCTTGTGCGGCGCGTCGGGGCAGGATAGCGCGCCAGAACGCGTTTCTATTGCTCCGCGCGAAGAGCGAGTTGATGCGATCATGGCGCTCGCGAGCGACGTTTTCGTCGCATGGTCGCGGTGATTCACTTCGTCATTGCTTGACGCCTTCGACCTTGCCTTCCGTCGTGTACTTTGAGAGGGCCTTTTCTAAGTCCACACCATGAATGTTGGCGAGTGTTGTCAGCCATGCGACGACATCGGCGAATTCCTCTTCGAGGTTCGCGCGTTCTTCGGCAGTGGGACTCTTGCCTGGCGCGTTGTTCTGGAGCGCCGTCGCCAACTCCCCCACTTCCTCGATGAGCCACATGAACGTGCCGGACGTGCCACGGGCGGAGTCGGTTTTGTAGTAACGGTCGCGGATGAGTTGTTGGAAGGAGCGAAACGTAAGTGAGTTCGTTGACGGAGTCATTGGTCAAGTCACCTTGTCGGGATAATCGCGTATGCGGGAAAAAGCATCGTATCTTGCACCTTCAAGTAGTATTCGATTTCCTTGCCTTCGCGATCTTTTTGGGGCACATCAAACACGTACGCAACTGACTTTGCAACACCAGGATTCAACCGATCAAGAGACCAAACGTTTTCAACGCCGTAGGCCTTGGAAGTCACGTCGAACGTCCTTCCTGCCTTATCAACCAACTGCGCTGTTGATAGGCTAACAGGCTCCTTGCCGGTATTTGCTACGCGAACGACCACTCCCAAGAGTGGCGCATCCGCACTCTCACCTTTCTTGCCATAAATTCCACCTTTCAGCACGTTCTTCCAACTTGACCGAATCGTTGCATACTCAATCCCATGGCTTTTGAAGGAAACTCCATTGCGAAACAGTGGGAATCCTGCAACTTCTTCTTTGTCTGCGGCAGGTTCAGGCGGCTTGGTGATCGGGAGAACTTCTCGATCTGCCAACTTGACTTCCCAGACGCTTTCAGAAACTGCAACAGCCTCACGTTCCAGTACAATATCGCCATGAGCGTCGCGGACAACTACTTTGTGAGTGGTTTCAGGTTTGTTTGAACCATCTTGAACTGGAACAACACGACACCACCCGAGAAAACCGATCAAATACGTCGCAATCGCAAGTGCCCTATTGATCGTGGCTCTCCGCTGAAAAACGGTACCAATGATGATAGATTCAAACGCTCACCGGCATTCGTTACTGTCTCCGTCGGCTCATCGCCACACCTGACAGTCCTCCCAGCAGCCACGCTCCGACACCCGGTGACGGCAGCACATAGATGCCGCCAAAGCTTGTGCTGTTGGTCGACTCAAACACGCCCCGCGAGCTTTCCAGATTGCCCAATCGCCCGAACACTTGGAGGCGATAGTTGCCCGGCGCGAACGTCGTAGGAACAAATGTGCCGCTGACGGGCACTTCGTTTCCGGTTGCAAGATCAATGATGCGAGCGTTCGACGCGCTGACGATTGGCGGCTGACCAAGCGAAGCACTGAATTCAAATCGCACGAATGTGTCGGTCGTTTCAGTGAACGTGAAGTCGATGATGATCGACGCGTCGCTGGCAGTCCACACAGGCACGCCGACGCCCGGTGTGATGACCGAACCTGTGTGAATCTCAATGGACTCGGCATCCCAATTCGTCGTGGCTGACGCGGAGCCGAGCCATTCACCTGCGCCCGTTCCGATGAATGCTGACTGCGTCCAAGGCGCCAGTGCTGGCGTGGCGAGCGAGACCTGACCGCCAGTTCCAGCGGCGAACAGAGTGCCGGACTGCGCATTCACAACCAACGCGGCGCGCGACTCGCGGCCACAAGCGCACGCAACAATGATTATCCCAGCGAACGTAAGCGGGTGAAGACGCATTTCTGAAACTCCATGTGCCCCCACAGAGGGACTGCAACCAGATGTTTGGCGTGGAGATGCTGCTTGCCGTTTTTGTACCGAAACAGTTGCAATTTATGGAATAGGACTTTGTTTGGATGTCTAGTTCGCGGTACGCGCTTGAGTGCGCGTATCTATCATGCGCCGCGTAGTCCGGGCTGAAAGCCCGTGTTACTCGTTGAGAAGTTTGAAGGCTTCCTTCGCCCCTGCCGGGGCTTGTTTGTCGAATGGAAGCTTTCCACGGGCGGGCGACGCCCGCTCGTGGTTACATTCCGACGCTCCTTCGGAGCGAAAAGCGGAAAACGCGATCGTACTGGCATGTTTCCTGACCCCCCTTGCCTTTCAGACCCCGACCGCTAAACTTCACCCCTTGCCCGGAAGGTACCCCGGCCCCCGAGAGGCTTATTCAATAGACTGATTTCGGACCCCGTATGCCCACGATCAACCAACTGGTTCGTAAACCCCGCCGCCCCCTCGCCGCCATCAACAAGGTCAAGGACCTTGTGGGTTGCCCACAGAAGCGTGGCGTGTGCCTCGTCGTGAAGACCACGACTCCCAAGAAGCCCAACTCGGCTCTGCGAAAGATCGCTCGCGTGCGCTTGTCCAACGGCAAGGAAGTCACGGCGTACATCATGGGTGAAGGCCACAACCTTCAGGAACACAGCATCGTGCTCGTCCGCGGCGGCCGCGTCCGCGATCTTCCTGGCGTGCGCTACCACATCGTCCGCGGCACGCTCGACTGCCTGGGAGTCGAAGGCCGCAAGCAGAGCCGCAGCAAGTACGGCGCGAAGCGTGGCAAGGCCGCAGCTAAGTAAATAAAGCACGCGTTGGGGATTGGGCATTAGGCATTGGTGCTCGATCGCAAAACCCCAATGCACAATGCCTGATCCCCAATGCCTCATCCGGCAGTAATCGTGTCAATTCCTGGGTCATAGGAGTCGTCTCCGCCCGACACGGTGAACCGAATCGAGTTTCAAGAATTCTCTTGAAACTCACAGCCCCAAGGAGCCCATCATGGGTGGCAAGAAGTTCACGTCCGCTGAAGAACAGTTACGTCCCGACCCGCGCTACAACGACCTGCAGCTCAGCCGCTTCATCAATTGCGTGATGAAGATGGGCAAGAAGTCGGTCGCGCAGCGTTGCGTGTATGACTGCTTCGCGATCATTCAGGGCAAGCTCGGCAAGGAAACCAGCCCCGACGCGCCAAAGGAAGCCATCGAGGTGTTCCGCATGGCTATCGACAACGTCAAGCCGTTCGTCGAAGTCCGCAGCAAGCGCATCGGTGGTGCTAACTACCAGGTTCCGATGCCGGTGAATCGCAAGCGCCAACAGTCCCTCGCCTTCCGCTGGATTCTCGAATCAGTGCGCGGCGAAAAAGGCCGGCCGATGGCAGCGAAGCTCGCCGACGAACTCTACAACGCAGCCCGCAAGGAAGGCAAGGCGATGATGACCCGCGACCAAACGCACAGAATGGCGGAAGCGAACCGGGCGTTTGCACACTTCGCGAACTAAGACAAAGCACACATGTGAAACAAGAAACCGACCGGAGTTCCGGTCGGTTTTTCTTTGCTTGTGCCTCGATGTTGCGTGCCCCAATGTCTTCTGGTTTTACCCCACCCGCTCATTCGCGTTCAGCAAGTCCAACGTCCTCTCCCGATCCACCTTCGCCAAGTGCGAGTGCGTCGGCGGGTTCAATTGCTGGCAGTTCGGGCACACGCAGCCGTGCTCACCATACACCGCGTTTCGCAGGCCCTGACCGCAGCCCAGACAGCGGTCCTTGTCGAGGCGGTTCGTGATGCTGTTGAGGGCGACGACCAGGGTCGCCGCGGCGACGCCGATCACGGGCCACGCGGGCAGGCTGGCCCAGACGATGACGCCCGCAGCTGTCGCGGCGACACCGACCAGCATCCACACAAACCTCAACCTGGCTTTTTCGAGAATCTTCAACGAAGTCTCCTGTCGTCAAAATTCAAACTCGAACGTCTATTCCATCGCAACCAAGGGCGACAAGTGTAGCCCGCTGTGTTTGTGCGATGAATCCCGACAAAGCGACACGCTCGTCTATTTCTTCGGAATTCGTACGGTTTGGCTTCACAAATCCACCAAAGGTTGACAGGAATCACCTGCCCCGCCTCTTTTCGCATGACAAGTCATGTCGGTTGCGTCAGACTCGCGCAGAATGACCGACAAACCGTCTCTCACATTGGCCTGTACAAGTCAATCACCTCCCGCACCCGCTGCGGATCCGGCACATGTTCCATGTGAATCTCCGGAGACTCCTCCCCGCTGGTGTAGACCGCGATCTCCCCCACTCGCCAGATCCGCTGCATGAACGTCTGCTCAACGCGAACATTTCGGATGTCACGGTGCAGCACTTCGCTGACGCGGCGGTTCAGAAAGCCATCGGTATCGACGATGCGCTTCGAAGTGATACGAATCTTTGCGTTCAGGGTCTTCAGTTTCATCCACACGGGAATGCTGATAGCCACAAGACCGCCGATGGCGCAGGGAATCCACGCGAAGAGCGCCCAAGAGTTGCCGAAGCCAAAGACGGCACACGCAAGCCCCGCAAGGCCAAGAAACGCAAAGCCAAAGAACTTCAACGGCTGGCTGCGAACGGCGGAAGGGCGGATCATGAGAACATCTGTTTCGGGGCCGTTCGCGGCTGGCAAGCCAGCAGCCGATGCCCGATCTGTCTCGTTCGATTGAGTGTGTGATTGCGCACTGTGCTTGTTCACATCGTGCAACGCGCTGCGCGAAGCCGAGGCTTGCGACTCACTTACACGTTTGGCAACCGGCGGTCTCTTCCCTGGCTCGTAATACGTCACAAGGCTCCCGCAATGCGGGCACTCAAACTTCTCGCCATGCGATGGCGCAGGGGGCGTCGGCAACGTAACGTCCTTGCCGCAATGTGAGCATGGGTAAAGCACGAGCAATCCTACGAGCCCAACACCACGCGTAGCACGGGCGAGACGCCCGTGCTACCGCTTCAACCACTTCTCCAACTGCGCTGAGGTCCATGTGTTCACGCACAGATCTTTCGTCAACCACCCTCGCCGCCCCGTCGTTACACCAAATCGAAGATTTTCAAAGTCGTCCGGATGATGCACGTCGCAGTCAATTGCGATGAGCACCCCCGCCTCAACCGCCGCACGCACATGAATGTCTCGCAAGTCCAGCCGCATCCAGTGCGCGTTGACTTCAAGGGCCACGTTGTGCTGCTTCGCTGCCGCGATGATCTCGTTCATCGCCGGTTCAAGCCCCTTGCGCCGGTTGATGAGTCGGCCTGTCGGATGCCCCACGATGTGAACCAGCGGATGCTCAATTGCCTTCAGAAGCCGCTTCGTGGCAATCGCCGAGTCCTGCGACAGCGCCGCATGCGGGCTTGCGACGACCACATCCAGCAACTCCAGAATCTCATCTTTGTAATCCAACTCACCATCGGCGAGAATGTCCACCTCACTCCCCGCAAGCACGCGGATGCCAAGTTCCTTGTACAGCTTCGCATTCACGGCATGCACCGCTTTGACATGCTCGCGCAGGCGATCAGGTTTCAAACCCCCGGCGATGCTCGAACTCTGGCTGTGATCCGTCACTGCGATCGTGTGAAAGCCTCTCGCATGGGCCGCACGTGCCAACTGCTCGATGGAGAGCACACCATCGCTCGCAGTTGTGTGCGAGTGCAACTCCGACTTGATATCTGACAATTCCACAAGCTGCAGCGGCTGCTTGAGATCAACCTCGCCCCGATCCTCCCGTACTTCCGGAGCCGGAAACGCAAGATGCAGCGCCTTGTAGACGCTCTCCTCAGTCTCGCCCGCGACGGCATGCACCTTCGCCATCGCGGCGAGCATCGCGCCGTCATCCTTGAACTTCTTGGCTCGAAACGCCTCCCACTCCTTCTCGTCGAACAACCCCCACTCGTTCAGCGTCAGCCCTCGCTGCTGCGCCATGCTCCGCACATGCACGTTGTGCTCTTTGCTGCCGGTGAAATACTGAAGCGCGGCTCCAAAGCTGCGAAGCGGAACAACACGAACGTCAACCTGAATCGCTTTCCCACGGCGGGGCGACGCGCCATCGCCTAACTCGCTCGCGCCGACAGCCGCGTCACCATCCTTACCCCATCTCGCACCATCATCATCAACACTCACTCGCACGCTGGTTTTGCTCGGGCCGCTGACGAGTACTTGCTGCGCGCCCGGTGCATTGCGAGCCAGTTCCATCACTTCTTCACCGAGCGCGTCTTTGCCTTTCTCCATTGCAACAACAATGTCGATGTCCGCGACCGTTTCACGCCCCCGGCGCAGTGATCCGGCCGGCTCGATCCTTGCAACGTGCTTGCACATGTTGAGATGCGCGATCAAACGCTCGGCAACGCCCCACGCTTGCCCGAGGCGAAGTCGCTCCTGCCCCTGCGACGCCATCTCGATGGCGATCTTGATTTTCTCGATCGCCTTGTCGCCCATGCGCGGCAGCGTTTTCAACGACCCGTCGCCAATCGCGGCTTTCAACTTCACGATGCTGTCGATGCTGAGCGTCTGCCACATCGCCTGCACAGTCTTTGGCCCCACGCCCTGTAATTCGAGCATTTCCAGCACACCGCCCGGCACCTTGCCCTTGAGTTCTTCATGCTCCGCGACCTTGCCGGTCGTGCAGAATTCGATGATCTTGTCGGCGGTCTTCGGTCCGATGCCCTCGATCTCCAGCAGCTTTTTACGATCCTTCGCGAGCACCGTGATGTCGTCCGTGATTGCGGACACTGCTCTCGCCGCGCGATTGTGCGCGTTCACTCTGAAGCCGTCCTCGCCCAGGACTTCCATCATCTGAGCGATCTCTTCGAGGACCTTTGCGACTCTGTCATTCGTACTCATGGATCATCCTAGCGTGAAGAACGCGTTTGAATCGGCGCGGTGCGCAGTTCGTTTCAGCACACAGATCAGAAGGGGGATGAAGAGATGATGGGATGAGGGGACAATCTATGGTCGCTTCGTAAACTCATCATCTCATCATCACGCCATCTCTTCAGTGCCTCTTTTCCCCCTTCATCCCTGTGTCTCTCTGCTGAACTTGAACCTCGACTCACGCCCCCTTCACCACGACCTGCCACAGCTCCTGCAACCGCTTCCCCGACACCGGCACGCTCGTCTTCAGTTCCTGCGCAAACAACTGCACGCGATACTCCTCCACGTGCCATCCAAACTCCGCGACTTTCACCGGGCTCAGCCCCAGCTCCTTCTGCCGCAGCTTCAACTCCTCAAAGCCCTTCACGAACGGCTGCACTTCCAGCATCAGTTTTTGATCTTTTGCGACGCCGCTGTTGCCGCCGCCGCCAGCGAGCAATCGCGTCATCCGCAACCGCATCGCCTGCAAGTACCGCGGATAGTGCCGCAGCCACTCGAAAGGCGTCGCGACCATGAAGTCCTGCGGCATAAGTCTGCCGAACTGATCTCGCATGTCGTCGATGCTCGGCGCGAATGCGGGCGCGTGCTTGCCAGACATCGCGCGCTGCACTTCGAGTGCACACTGCATGATTGTCGTCACAACCGGCACAACTTCCTGCACCGCGGCGCCAAGCCGATCTATCCCCTTCGTTGTGCGAAACACAAACTCCTTTTCACTCCGCACCGGCAGCATGTCTCCAATGAATGCCCGATCCGCGATCAACTCCTGCACGCACTCACGGAACGTCGCCGACTTGGCATTCTTGTTCGCAGTTGGGCGGGGGGGGGGGGGGGGGGGGGGGGGGGGGGGGGGGGGGGGGGGGGGGG
>CAZEZV010000143.1:0-9882 GCA_964516725.1 uncultured Phycisphaeraceae bacterium | reverse complement strand
GCTTCGTCCCGCTCATGCTGGGCCTGGTTCCGCTGCTGGTCATCAACCCGCTCTACATCTGGCGCACCGCTTGGGTTCGCAAAGCGCTCGCACGATCCCATGGCCGCCTCTGTACGCACTGCGCGTACGACGTGTCCGGCCTCGCCCCCGCGGGCAACTGCCCCGAATGCGGCAAGGCGTACGACACCGAGGCGGACAAAGCGTTGTGGGGTACCTTGTATTCAGAGAAGCCCGCGGCCGTTCAGCGCTCAGGGCTCAACGATGATCCACCCGAAGACAAGCCCTAATCAATATCACCGCGCCTAGGCGCTTACATGCTCGCAACCAACTGAATGCAAATTAGAAACCCGCGGAGCACATGCTCCGCGGGCCTCTGGGAAGTGGGTTGTCGCTTTTTGATGGGTCTACGGCGTGCCGATCGTGACTGCGCCGCCGCACGGCCTGATCGTCATGGCCTTGCTCACAGTGCCCGTGTAGTTCTGCTGGCCCGCGTCCAAGTACAAGGACGGCACTTCGCCCGCGCCGGTGTTGGGAACGTCGATGAACGTGACGCCCTCGACGAATGTGTTGTAAGGGTTGCTCGCTGTGCCGATTTCCCCGCCGACATACGCAAAGTCCACGTAGATGTCGTAGCGCGTGAGTTGCAGGTCTTCGACGATGTTGTCAGTGCTTGCGATCACCCGGGCGTTGTCCGCGGCACTTGGACCGCTGGCGACGCCAGTGGGAGCGCCCATGAAGTCGATGTCGGGATCGGAGAAGTGCAGGACGCGTTCGTAGATGCCGTCGGGATACGCGAGAACGGTGCAGTAGCCGTTGCTGTCGTCCCCTGTAAAGCGATGGCCATAAGCGTAGGTGGTGCTGCTGCACGAGCCGGCGTTCGCGTGGTCATGCCCGCAGCCGATGTTGTGACCGATTTCATGCGCAAGGGTGAATGACGCGGCGACGCGCGTCCACCGCGAGACGGAGAAGCACTCGCCGAGCGAGGGCTCAACACCGCCGCACCAGCCAAGGCCGCTGCCGTTGTCGGTGACCATGTGAACCAGATCGGCGTTGTACGTGTCGCGGGTGGCGTGAATGCCGTCGATGAACCCGTCTGCTGTGCCGGTGAGGCGATCAAGGTCGGTATCCTGATCAACAGCTTCGTCGTACGTCGTTTCCGTCGCCGCGATCAAACGCATGCGCGTTGGAAGGTTTGAATTGATGTACGCCGTATTGGCGTGCTCGACGGCGAGCGCGCACTCCGCGCGGGCGGCCGTCGTGCCACCCAAGCCGTTACGCGCAGTGACCGTGTACATCAGCCAGACATCGAAGACGGGGTTGGCGTTGTTGCAGCCGCCCGGGTTGCGCTCGCCAAAGCCTTCGGGCGGGAGATAGTCGTCATCGTCGGGCGTGGGTGCAAAGTCCGGGGGCAAGTGATCCGCGTGCCCGGCATCGCCTTCGCGGGGCAGCGCGCCCTGGCTCATGATCCACACGTGGTAGTTGTCGTTGCCCGCGAACTGAAGGCGGTACAGCCGCTTCTGCGACGCGATCTGCATCGTCATCGCAGTTGCGTCCTCGACCATGACGAATGTCGCCACGGCGGTCGGATTCATCGGCTGCGACATGCGAATCACGACGACGCCGTTCGCGCGGCGGTCAACGTCAGCCACCAGCCAGCGTTCGGTCAGGCCCGGCTCGGGCGTGATGCTGAGCCGATCACCGATGTTCACCCTCCGCAGCATCCGGCTGTCGAGCGTGATGGTCCGGGTCGTGACGCTGCCGACTTCGCGCGGCGCAACGGGCGGGAGGACCGATGCTCCGAACAACTCGCCAAGTTCGCGAACGACAACACCGTCCGCCGCATCGACTGCGGGTTCATTGTCGGCCTGCTGCGCGCTGGCCGCGCCAGCCATGACCGCGATCGAAAGACAAAGCGAGGTAATGTTCAATGTGTTGCGCATGGCAAGTCCAGGGTCAGTTTCAACTTCGAATCGAGCGCCGCCGGTGTCCCTCGCGGCGCCCTGATTGATTGCTTGTGGCGTTTGCCACTGATTCACGTTGCATCACGGCGTGCCGAGGGTGTGGTCGGCGCCGCACGTGGTGATGGTCATTTCCTTACTGATAGTGCCGATGTAGTTGAAGTTGGACTTGAGGTAGAGATTCGGATACTCGCTGGCACCGGTCACCCAGTCGTCGATGTTGGTCACACCTTCGGTAACGGTGTTGTAGGGATTGGCGTTTGTTCCGATTTCGATGCCCGCAAACGCCGAGTCGATGAAGATGTCCCAGCGGGTCGACTCAAAGTCCTCACAAATCGCCTTGCGTTCTTCGATCACGCGCTCGTTATCCGCCGTCGCAGCGTTGCCGGTCGCCGTGCCCAGATAGGTCTGGCTCGGATTGCTGAAGTACGGGATGCGAATGCCCGGTGCGTACGCCATGACAGTGCGATACTCAACGTTGTCGCTGCCGTCAAAGCGCCAGCCGTAGGCGTAGGCCGAGTAGCCGCAGCCGCCGTTGGCGATGTCGTGCCCGCAGCCTTGGTTGTGCCCAAGTTCGTGCGGATGGCTGAGGTTGCCCGCGGCACAAGACCACGTCACAACCGAGTAGCCACGATTCGCCGCCGACGTGCACCACGCCAAGCCACAGTACTGGCCATCATCAACGAACAACGTGGCAAAGTCTGCGTTATAGGTGTCGCGGTTGTTGCGAGCCGTGGTCCACGGTGCAGCGCCGCCCATGCCGTTGGTGCCTGTCAGATTGTCCAAGTGATCTTCGTACGTACCGACTTCGTTGTACGAGATTTCATAGCGCCGCACGAGGCGGATGCGGGCGCTGATGGGGCTGTTGTCGTAGCTCTCGTTGGTGCGGTCGATCGCGAGCTGGCATTCCGCCTGGATCGCGCTCGTGCCGCCCGCCGCGATGCGCGCAACGTCTGTGTAGATGATCATCTGGTCAAAGACGACTTCGGTGGTGCATGAGCCGCGCTCGCCAAAGCCCTCTTCGATCACTTCGAGAGGCACGCCGCCGGTGGCTTCTTCCCACGCTTCCGGAACGCCCGGATCGTTGTCCGAACCATCATCCACCGGCGTTTCACCGCAGGTGGCATACTTGCCGTCGTCCATTTCGCAGACCATGTGAACGCCGTCGACGGCGTACTTGGTCTTGTAGTGCAATTGAAGGGGCGGAGCGACGATGTCCGACGCGAGCGCGTCTTCCTGCACCGCCATCATCACCGTCGTGCCCTGCAATCCGTCCAGCGTGCCACGGATCGAGAAGGTGCCGTCGGGGCGATGCTCGGTCTTGATCACCGTCATCCGAAGGTTGTTGACCGCGGAGACGTTGAGCAAGAGCTTTGTCCCAACCTGCGCCTTGCGGAGCAGGTTGAGGTCGGGCCTGGCCGCGATCGTTGAGATCGCCTGGTGGTACGGAGTCGCCCCTTGGGGCATCTCCACATGGAAAAACACTGGAAGAGGAGCGTCCTGCTCTTGCGCCTCGGGGGCGCGAGCAGCGATCTGCTCGCCCTGCATCGCTTCTTCGGGCGCGTCCTGCCCAAGCGTTGCTGTCGTCGCCAACAGGCTCGTTGCGAGGCCCGCGGCTTTCAGAATCGACCAGAGATTGGTCTTGTTGAGTTGCATGAATGTTCTCCTTAATTTCAACATGAATCACAAACACGGAGACACGTTCACACATTACTGGAGGTTGACGAGCACAAGGACCATGCCCTTCTCGCCCTTGGCGAGCTTGGTCATCGCCTTGCCGATCGTCGCGCCGTGCGCCTTGCTGTCGTCAACGACAGGCATCGCGTAGCCGGGCGTCTCGCTGGTCGTGAGCAGGTCGCCGGCTTCGACGGCTTTCTCGCTCGCATCGACGTACGTCCACACGCGGCCCGTGAGCGCAACGGCGTGCTGGTTCTTCGCGCCTTCAAAGTCGCCCAAGACCATGCCTGCGGCGAGTTCGTTCGCACCGCTGACAACGCCCGCGACCTTCTTGTTGTACGAGCCCGTTGCCAGCGTCATGCCGCCGTCAGTGTTCTCGTCGATCATGACCACCATGCCGGGCTTGACCTCGGCGTGATCGTTCTTGAACTCAAAGTTCTCAGCAAGGTCAGCACCGCCGCGAACCGTGAGCACACCCACGCTCGCCGTGCCGACGACGTACAGCGCCGGTCCCGCAGCAACGCCGGTATCAAAGTACCCGCCGTAGCCGCCACTGCTGTAGCCGTACACGCCGATGCCGCCACCGGAGACCGTGCCATACACGCCGCGGCTGTTGTCACTGTTGCCACCGCTGAAAAGACCGCCGTAGCAAATTTCGGTTGAGTTCGTCGGCGACGCAATGCCGTACACCGCTTCGCCGTCCTGAGTCGTGCAGTAAATGCCCGACGATTCGCCGGTCGTGGTGGCATACAGAGCATTGCCGCCCTGGCTGCTGGCGTACAGGGCGTAGCCCGGGCCAGTGTTTTCAGCGCGAAGCGCGGCGGTGGTGCCAGAAGCTGTGACGTCATCAACCTTCGCGTGGAGCGCGTATGCGCCAGCGACGTTCGAGTCGGTTTCAAAGTAACCAGCAGGGCCCGTACCGCCTTCGTTGTCATGCAACGCGTACACGCCGTACCCATCAGGGCTGTTGTTTTCTGAGTACACGCCGTACGTCGTGCCGGTCGTGCTCGTGTTATTGAAGTACCCGCCGCGACCAGACGAGGACGAGTTGACGCTATAGATGCCGTAGGTGGTTCCCGTGGCGCTGGTGTTGTTGAAGTACCCGCCGAAGCCGCTCGCCGAATCGTTCGTCGCATAGATGCTGTACGCCGATCCGGTCGCACCATTCATATCACTCACGATGCCGTAGCGCGTCGTTGTGCCGTCGACGTTGATATCGATACCCCAGTTCGCAGTCGCAAGACTGGTCACGTTATTGATCTGCAGCGCCGCGTTACCGTTCAGATCGTTGATCTGCAGTGGGAAGGACGGCGTGCTTGTCCCGATACCCACGTTGCCCGCGTTGTAATACGTGTTGAGGCCGTTGAGCAGCCAGGGAGACGCGCCCGTCGCACCCTGCGGACCAGCAGGACCAATCGGTCCCTGTGCGCCCGTTGCACCAGTCGGGCCAGGCACGCCCTGAATGCCCTGAATGCCCTGCGCACCCGTCGCACCGGTTGCACCAACTGCGCCCTGTGGACCAGCAGGACCCTGCGGGCCAGCAACACCGTTCAACGCATACGCCGCATACGGAGCGGCCGTGATCTTCTGACGCGGAGCCAGCGTCGTATACCCGCCGACGCCCGCCGTGCGCACGTCGATTTCAATCCAGCGTTCCTGACCGGCAAATGCGCCGGGAACATCAAGCCGAACATCAAACTTGCCGTCCGTCACAGCCTGGTTCAAGCGAACGACCTGTCCGCCAACCTGAATGCCAGCCGCGGCAGCGTCATACAGCCGGAAACGCAAGTCATAGTTGCCCGTGACGTTCACGCCACCACTCTTGAGTTCGCCCTGATAGCCAAACTCAGTGGTCTGAGGACCAGCAAACGCGCTGGGCGAGCCAGCCGCGACCATCAGCGCGACCGCTGCACCAAACACCACGGAACCCAAACGACGTGAACGGAAAGCAAGCGTCATGACCATACTCCTTCTGAGAAAGTGGACGAAAACGAATGTCTGAGGGAAAATCTCTTCCTGCCCCGCCGCACCAGCAGCAAAGGCTTCAAAATCACTGAAATGCACTTTGGCCAGCCCGCGCCAGGCTGTGCCGACAATGCCTCCAGTACGAGTAGCGACCGGGTCCGCCAAAACAGACACACATTTCCGCGATCTTGCAATTTTTCGGACGCCCCCCGCCCGCTCCCGCCGCCAGCCCCCACCCCCCGTCCGCGAACTCAAACGCCCCCAATCCCCCACCACCGCCCCAAAAACACAAACACCTGACCGCTCACCCGGTCAGGTGTACACATGCGACGCGACGGTCAAACTTCGAGGGAAGACTTCCTTACCCAACCCCGCCAATCACCACCCACAACCTCTCAACCCGGTTTTCTTCTTTCTTTGTGCTCTTCGTGACTTTGTGGTGATTTTGTCTTCCTCCGCCCCCCACTCAATGGTGCCCCGCCGACACCTTCCCGGCCCGAATCTCATCAATCGCCTGTAGTATCCCCCCCGCCGTCAAACTCTCATGCAGCGTCTCATTGATCAGCGCCACCGGCGCCGTCCCGCAACTCCCCAAACACTCGAGCTCAATCAACGTAAACATCCCATCATCCGTCGTCTCACCCGGCTCAATCCCCAACTTCTCCCGCACCGCGTTTGTCAACTCCTCATGCCCGCAGAACTCGCACGCAATGCTCCGGCAAATCTGAATCAAGTATTTCCCCCGCGGCTTTGTCCAATACTCCTCGTAGAACGTGACCGTATCAATCACATCCGCCGGCTTGATCTTGAGGAACGCCGCCACCTCCATCATCGCCTGATGCGGAATCCACCCGTACTCATGCTGCACCATGTGCAACGTGGGCATAAGCCCGCCCAGCCCAGTCTCATACCGAGGCAATATCTCACGCGACAACTTGTCCTTCATCCCCGAAGTGAGATAAGGCTCATCCCGCCGCTCGATCTTTGTCGCCGCTGAGTTCTTGGTAATCCAGGCCATAGGTGAGGATGGTAGAAGCCCACGGTGGCACAGACCATCGCTCGTGCCACCAGCCTCAGCGAGGTCGCGACTCCGTCTCGCCCTTGTTTTCCTTCAGCCTTATCGACACCTTCGAATACGCCACGCCGACGCCGATCATCAACAAGCCAATGCCAAGGAAACTCGCAACCCGCCACGTCTGCGGCACGCCCGCAAGGTCAAGAAACACCGCCTTCGCAGCCGCAACTCCCAGAAGTGCAAGGCCAACCTGCCGAGAAACGGCAACCTTGTGCCAGAATCCGACGACAATCAGCGCGACGCCAAACAACGCCCACCAGATCGACAGCGCTGAGCGCTGCGCCGTTGGCTCAACCGAGAATCGCTCCGCTAGCCTCGCAACTTCCAGGCTCGACACGACAAACAATACAACCACGCCCGCGCCAGCCGCGATACGTGACAAGACAGCTCGCGCCGGTGCACGTCGCGCAAGCACACCGATGATCGCAAAGGTCGCAACGATTGCCAGCCCGGCCGCAAGGCCCGGATGCCAGAGCGGCCTGTGATTCGCCCAGTCTGACAACGGAAACGCAACACCGACCGCCACTGTCGCCGCAACAGCAGCAGTCGTCGCATGAACGAGCAGTCCCAGCCGCCTGTCAAGCCTCTCGACAATCGCGAACGCGATGGCACACGCCATCCACGCATACGCGAGGCTCTGCGCCTTGGATCCAATCACAACACTGCCCATCATCGCGAGGCAGCCCGCGCCCGCCAAAACCGCTGGCAACAACGGTCGCGACGCGTACTTTGGTTCGTCCGCAATAAATCGAGCCGCCATCCACCACAGCCCCGCACAGCACGCCATGCACGCAGTCCACAACGAAAGGCCAAGCCCAAGAAAGTGAACGGGACGCGCCGCGATTGTGCCGTTCATCGAGTCGTACAGCACCAGGCGAGCCGTCGCGATGTTGAGGCATACCAGCGAAAACACATAGAACGGCCTTGCCCTCAGCCACTTCGCGGCGATCATAACCGAGAGCGACAGCAAACCCCACGCAACGACTTCATACATGCCGGTGAACGCAAGCGTCACCGTCGCGATCAACGCGCCGATACTCTGCAACACAAGACACGCCGCGAATCGCTCCACATCGTTCGTCGGCTTCTCGATGAAAGGTCGCGGAAACCCCGCCAGCCCACCCGACAACAGCGCCGTCGCCGCCATGAGCGCACCCGGCGCAAGCCACATCGGAACAACGTTCCATGCCTGAAGCGTGGGAATCGCACATCCAACTGCCCATGCCGATGTGGTAAAGCTGGTCAGCAGAGGCCGCCACTTGTATATCTCGCGGACATTTGATTGAAAACTAAAGCCCGAAGGAATGCTGAGTTGATTGCGTATCGCAGACCAAGAAAGTTCAGCGTGCACAAGTACCCACACGAGCGAAAGAAAGACCAACGCCACCAACGCAACTTCTGGCTTTGCGCGCACGAGCCAAACAGACCCGTTGATGACAGTCCCCCACCACGCCACACTCCGCAACACTCGATACGAAGCCCCTTTCCACGCCGTCAACCCTAGCCCCACCGCGAGCAACGTAAGCGTGTACGCAGGCAGCACAAACGGGCGCGGAGGAGCATCAAAGAACAAGTACGGCGTCACAAACCCCGCCAAGAGCGACAGAATGGCGACCGATGGGAGCTTCGCGCGAACGGAGATCGCAACCCCGAAGAGGGCAACAAGCGCGAGCAACGCGAAGGCAATCGGCGCATCCAACAGCGCGTACATGCGGTACGCCGCGTATGTCGATGCGAATATCGATCCCAACCCCGCAGCGTACAGCCCAAGCGCTCCCAGCGGCGCGATTCGCTTGCGAACAAACTCGCCCAACCCGATCAACCCGCCGCCAAACGCAACACCCAGCAAACATCGCACCGCCGGCGCAAGCTGAAACCATCCGCGATCAAACGCAAGTTTGATGAAAAGCCCGATACCCACGACAACAATCAGCGCCCCCGCCCCGGCATACCAGCGAGCCCCGATCCACCGCTCCAGGTCCCATGAGTGTGCAGCTTCCCCCCGAGACATCGCCGGCGTGCTTCTCGTTGGGCCAAGACTTGGCTCCGAAGTCCCCGTCAAGTCCACACCAGCCGCCTGTTGCCGTTGCACGAACTGTTCAAGCCGTGCACGCTTGTCTTCTTCGGAGAGAAACGCAGGCTTGGAGAGTTCTACCTCCTGCGAATCGGCGGCGCTGATTTCAGTCAGGAGCTTTGGAGGCTCGAAGACTGATTGAGAGTCCTCCACAGGTTTCTCATCAGGTAGCCCATCCACTGCTGGAAGCGGCGACGACGTCTGATTCACAGACTTGTCCTGACGCTTCGCATCCAGGCGCTGCTCAATATTCCCGACTCGCTTCGCGAGATCGTCGAGTCGTGCAAGAAGTTCACGTTCGAGATACTGGTTCATAAGCTCCGCTCGTGCGAGCCGTAATCTAGTGATTGCTAACATTGTAGGCACGGGTGCGCGTTGCTGTTCTCAAAGCACAATCGCGCCAAGTGCAGTCGGTAACACGTCCCTGCACGACGTACCCAACAAGAAGTCAACCCCCACCCCACCCCAAAAATCCCACCCACCGAAACACTGCGCACAGTGTCGGTCACTCTCCCCAAGTCCCAACAAATCATCAACCCCCGCCCATCGTCGCCCCGCCGCGCACGCCAACCAACCACCAGCGCGCGCTCAGTCACGGTTCGCGCGGATCACTGTGCGCAATATTTTGTCCTTGCAACGTGGGCGTGATTACGCCACAGCCTTTTGCACTCGGCACATCAACCCAAGCCTATACCCCTCTTCAATCTTCTCACACCGCACAACGATCCCCACTTGCCTCGGGCTCATCGCGTGTTCCGGAATCACCGACACGCTCGTGCCAGGCTCGACTAGGATCGGGCTCTTGATTCCCATCCCGTTCCAACTCGCGTCGAGCAGTTCCACCCGAGTGAGTGTCCCCGCGCCTCGGCCGCTCGCAAAGACAGCCATCGCGCCGCCCTTGACTTCGCGCCGCGGGATGCGCCGCCGCTCTGACGCGATGCGCAAACTTGGCGAGTCTTCCGCATGAGAGACTTCTGATGAACTGATGGACGCGATCACGCCGTCCTTCTCAAAGTCTGCCGCAGTGTGCTTACGCATAGCCCCGGCCTTGGTGAACACGGCGTTCCGAGCCGCATCCCAAGCGGCCGACGGCCCATCGTCCACAATCCTGTGCTTCCGACTGGAGGTAGTCT
>CAZEZV010000142.1:0-9996 GCA_964516725.1 uncultured Phycisphaeraceae bacterium | reverse complement strand
GTGATTGAATCAAAGGAACCGAGCGATCGCTCGGTTCTTTTTCATGCGCTGCAAGCGCTTGTGATAGAAAGTCAACTACTTACTGCTTTCAAGAGGACCCGGATCGCTGCTCGCCGGGTAGTCGGAAAGGTTGATTGACTTTGCCGGCTCGACTTCGACTTTCGCCGCGCCCAGCAGTGTGCCGGTTGCGAACGCAAGGTCGATCTGGGCGAGCTGGTAGTCGGTCAGTGCTTGCACTTCAGCGACTTGGGCGTCGCCCAGGTTGCTCGCGGCGTTGAGTACGTCGTTGCTGGTGCTGCGCCCAAGGTCAAACTGGCGTTGCTCGCTTTCGAGTGCGCGCGTTGCGGAGATGACAGCCTGGCGCGACGCGAGGATGCGTTGCCAGCCCAGTTCGAGCGAGTCGGCCGCGTTGAGAACCTCGGCGCGGATGTTCTGTTCGCGGGCTTCTTTGGTTGCGAGGCGCTGCATGCGGGTGAGCAGCGAGCGGCGGACGCGCGAGCGGGCTTCTTCGTTGTCCAGGGGCATCTCGGCGTTGATGCCGATGGTCCAATCGGGGAATTGGGATTCCGCCGTGGTTTCCATTGCCTTGCCGATGTTGTCGCCAAGGCCGTTGAGGCGATAGGCGAATTGCAGATCGACGAGAGGTAGCAATCGGTTGCGCTCGACGCCGATGTTCACGGCGTCGGTGGCAAGTTGCAGTTGAATGTCGAGCAGCTCCATGCGATTGGCGAGCGCAAGCTGCTGGAGATTCTGGATGTCGAACACGTACTGCACGGGGTCGGGCGGGCTTGATGGCAGGACCATGACTTTCGTGTCGATGTCAAGCCCGGGTTGATTCATCACGCGTTTGAGTTCGCGTTGGCGGAGGAGCACATCGTTCTGCGCGAGCACGATTGCCTCAAGGCGCTGCGCGGCTCCCGCTTTGGCGCGGTCGACTTCGATGTCGGACGCTACACCATCGCGCACGCGGCGCTCGGCGCGGTCGATCTGACTTTTCGCGACATCGAATTGCTGCAAGCGGACGTCGAGTTGTGCACGGGATTGATACAACCGCCAATATGCACGGTCGGCGTTGGTGACCTGCTGCATCGCTTCCAACTTTGTGCGTGCTTCGCTGGCCTGCTCGTTGTAGCCTGCGATCACGATCTGGGCTGTGTTCACGCGCCGCCCGGCGTTGCGCATCAACGAGTGACTGAGCGTGAAGCGCAGGTCGCTCTCGTAGCTGGGGTTGAGCACGCTGAACTCGTTGTTGGTCTCGTCGCGATTGCCGACGAAGTCAACTTCCACGCTGCCGCCCGTGCGGGTTGGGATGCGCACGCCCGGCTGCACACGAATCTGCTTGAATGCAGAGGAATTGAGGCGGCTGGAGGTCGGAAATTCCGCGTCGGTGTAGTTGGCCTGGAAGGTGAACGCGGCGTTGAACTTCGCGTCTTCCTCGGTCACTCGCTCTGCGGCGATCGTCGGCTCGATGAGCGCGGCTTTCAAGTCAAGGTTGTTCTCGATGGTCGCCTTGCGGCATTGCTCGAGGCCCAGTTCCATCTTCTCCATCGCTTCAAAGCGAGCGCGGGCGTCGCGGACTGAATCCAGCACGGTGTCGAGCTTTGCGGGATCAACGGTGACGGGTGAGCGATACTGGTCGAGATTCGCCGGGGGCAATGCGCGGAGGCGTTCCATGGCGACGCGTCGGGCGTAGTCGTCGTCGTGAGGCAGGAAGGGGTTGTTTGCGCAGCCAGCAAGGATGAGAAGCAAGGGGATGCAGAGAGCGGTTGTCGTTTGGGCGCGGATGGGTAGGCGTTGTGTCATATGTGCTGGTTGTTGCGAGTGCTGCCTATTGCTTCGTCACTTCGTTACTACGTCACTCTCTCGAAGCCGTCCCTGACGGTCGGGCGGCATGTTCATGACAGCCACATGTCTTAGTCGTGCCTCAGAGCGACGATTGGGTCGAGGCGGCTGGCTTTGATCGCGGGGCCCATGCCGAAGATGATGCCGGTTGCGGCGGAGAAACCGACGGAGAGGATCATCGCCCACGTTGGGATCGCGGCTTTGGTCACGGGAGAATCAGGGATCATTTGGAACAAAAGAACCATGCCGCCGCCGACTGCGAGGCCGATGGCGCAGCCGACTAAACACAGCGTCACGGCTTCGACGAGGAACTGCATGAGGATGACTTTGGGCTGTGCGCCCATGGCTTTGCGGAGGCCAATCTCGTGCGTGCGTTCGCTGACGGAGACGAGCATGATGTTCATGATGCCGATGCCGCCCACAAGCAGACTGACGCCGACGACTCCCGCGAGGAAGAGCGTAATGCCTCGAGCGATTTTTTTGAACGTCGAGATGACTTGGTCGATGGCTTCAACACCGAAGGTGTTGGGTTCATCGGGCTCGAGCTTGCGCATGCGGCGCATGTAGGCTGTGGTTTCTTCCTTCACATCCTCGAAGAGATCGGGGGCTTTGGTTTGTCCCACGACGTACATGCGAGGTTCAGGGCGCATGAGTTTTCCGGTGGCGTATGGGACAAAGAGTTCGACCTGCGTGTCGCGTTCGTTGCCAAACAGAGACTTGACGGAGCGTGTCTCAATGACGCCAACGATTTTGAAACGTCTGCCTTCTAGGAGCATGGTGATGCCGGTGGGGTCGTTTGGGAGGCGGAGTTCCTGTACGCCCTTGTCGTTGATGAGGCAGACCTGCAGGGCATCTTGTTCGTCGGTCGAGTTGAAGGTGCGGCCGACGGTGACGAATCGCTGCTCGATCTCGTGCCAGTCTGGCCAGATGCCCTGCACACTCACAAAGTCGCGCACTTCATCGCCCACCTGCACGCGCGCGTTCATTTCCATGATGGGGCTGATGCGTGCGAGGCTGGGGACGCTTTCCAGCAATCCGTCGACCTGCTGGTCGGTGATGCGAATTTGTCGCCATGAGTATTTTTCGCGGAACGCGCCGTCGGGGCGATCAGGAAAAATCCAGACCTTGTTGGCCCCGAAGGTGGCGAACTGATCGAGAATGAACGTCTTGAAGCCCTCGCCCACAGCGGTGATCGAGACGATGGAGCAGACCGCGATGATGATGCCCAGCGTGGTGAGCATGGCGCGAAACTTGTTGGCCCAGATCTGCGCGATGGCGAGGCCCACGGTTTGGATGAGGAGGCGGATGAGGGTCATGCGAGGCCCCCGGTGGGAACTCTGGGTGATTCGCTTACCACAGAGGCACAGAGACACAGAGAGGGGAAGAGAGAAGAACTGGTCGAAGAGAACAATGAAAGCAGGAAAGCGAGAGCGAGGGCGGGCAGCGTGCTTGGAATGTTGAGCAATCCGCTCGCACCTTCTATTCTCTCTTGTTTCCCTGTGTCTCTGTGTCTCTGTGGTGAAATGGAACTACTTGCAGGTCCAAACCCTCCCTCACGGTTTGGCTGCATGCTATTGGGCGTGTTGCTACCTGCGGCTTTCTGAGCGTTTTCGAGTGAGCGGCGGAGGTAGTCCTGGTG
Organism: uncultured Phycisphaeraceae bacterium; assembly: GCA_964516725.1. Lineage (GTDB taxonomy): Bacteria > Planctomycetota > Phycisphaerae > Phycisphaerales > UBA1924 > BJHL01. The sequence goes on along the minus strand of CAZEZV010000142.1, from coordinate 6,515 downwards.
GATCGGGTCGAGGTTGGTTGGATGATCGGAGACGATCTTGCCGTCGCGCAGGCGGACGATGCGTTTGGCGAAACCGGCGATGTCTTCTTCGTGCGTGACGAGGATGACGGTCTGGCCCTGCTCGTGCAGTTCCTTGAAGAGCGCCATGATGTCTTCGCTTGTTCTGCTGTCGAGCGCGCCGGTGGGTTCGTCGGCGAGCAGGATGCTGGGGCCATTCACAAGCGCGCGAGCGATGGCGACGCGCTGTTTCTGGCCGCCCGAGAGTTGATTGGGCTTGTGGCTCATGCGATCGGCAAGGCCCACGCGGGCGAGAGCTTCTTTCGCACGCTGCTTGCTGCCCCAGAAGCGGCGGCGTGAATACACGAGTGGGAGCATCACGTTTTTGAGAGCTGTTGCGCGCCCAAGGAGTTCAAAGCTCTGGAAGACAAATCCGATTTCTTCGTTACGCACGCGCGAGAGCTGTGCGGCGGACATTTTGTGGACGCTTTTGTCGTTGAGGTCGTACGCGCCGTCGCTGGGTTTGTCGAGGCAGCCGATGATGTTCATCAGGGTGCTCTTGCCGCTGCCGGATGCGCCCATGATGGCGACGAATTCGTTCTTGGCGATGTCGAGGTCAACGCCGCGCAGGGCGTGAACTTCTTCGCGCGCGGCACCGCGCCCGCCGTGCATGACGTAGACCTTCGAGAGTTGGCGGATGCGGATGAGCATGGTCGATTGGCGATCCCCGCCGATTTGTCTTCATCGACGGTCTGCGTCGATGCGAAGTCGGCTGAGGTTGGTGAGACGGTGAACTGCTATGCAACGAAGACTTGCACTTCTTACTTCTTGTCCGCGAGCGCTGGCGTGTCCTTCTTCTCCTCTTTCTTGTCCTTCTTTATTGTGCCTTCGGCGACGATCAACTGGTCCTTTTCCATTTTGCTTAGGGCCTTGAACGGGCCCACGACGACCTTTGCGTCTTCGTCGAGTCCGCCGAGTACAACCGTGTGCGTCTCGTCACTCGCGCCGGTGCGGACGGGGACGGGGAATGCCTTGCCATCTTTCTCAACATACACAACGCGTGTGAACTTCTTGTTGCTGTCGATCGTGGGGTTGTCCTTCACGACGCTCTCGGGCAGGTCGTCGATCTTTCGATCAAGGACCGCCTGGCTGGGGACTTTGAGCACGTTGGTGAACTCTTCGACTTGAATATCGACGTTCGCCGTGAGGCCCGAGCGGAGCAGCAGGTCTTTCGGGCGATCAATGAGCACTTCAGTTTCGAAGTAGCGCGTGCCGTTGTTGTCCACCATGCGCTTGAGGCCGATGTGATCGACGGTGCCGGAGAGTTTGATGTCCGAGTACGCGTTGACGTAGATCACGGACTTCTGGCCTTCGCGCACCTTTGCGATGTTGGCTTCGTCGATGCGCGCCTTGACCATCATGCGATCAAGGTCTGCGATTTCCATGATGACACTGCCGGGATTGTTGAGCGTGCCGACGACGACGGTCTCGCCCACTTCGGCGTTGAGTTTGACGATGACGCCATCGAAGGGAGCGACGATGACGGTGTTGTCAAGGTCTTTTTCCGCGCGGGTGATGTTCGCGCGGGCACTTTCGATAGCGTGCTCGATCTGGCGGAGGTTGCTGCGTGCGCGGTCATAGTCAAGTTGCGCGGCTTCGAGTTCGGTTTTGGGGATGTCGCCGTTGCTCGCGAGTTTCTGGCGACGGGTCAGTTCAACCTCGGCGCTCGCCATCGCCGCGCGTGAGCCATCCAAGCGAGCCTCTTCGCCCTTGAGCTGCGCCTTCGCGGAGTCAAGCAATGCGGCGAGGTCGCGGTTGTCGAGGCGGATCACGACCTGACCCTTCTTGACACTGTCGTTCTCGCGGAAAGGCAGTTCGACAATGCGGGCTGAGACCTGGGCCGAGATTTCGACTTTGGTCTTCGGCTCCACTTCGCCCGGTGCGTTCACGGCACGAACGACGTCGCCCCGCACCAGCGAGCCAAACTTCACTTCCAGCGGTTTGAGTTTGGTGTTGAACTGCTGCTCGATCTTTTCACGTACGCCGGACGTCTGCACGACATACCCAAGCCCGGCGAAGATCACCAGCAGCACCACCACGATTGCAATCAGCCACTTCCACACGCAGAAAACTCCTACCCCCCATCCCCCCCCCCCGAACCCAACCCCCAACCACAAATCCCGGCGTTACTTCACGGCCTCGCCATCACCAACGAACCCAATCGTAACCCAGCCACTTATTTACGCACTAGGGTAAACCGTTACTCCGCAACTCTCGCGGAGTTCGCGCTTTGTCCGTCATTCTGTGAGCCTTTCTTGGGAAGTCCAGCGGTTCTCTTGCGAGGGGAAGCGATTTGCGCTCGGATTTAGGCAGACTTTGTGCCTGACTTTGCGCATTGTGCCCGAGAACGAGGCGGGTTGGTGGTGGTCGCAAGATGAAAAAAAATGAACGCGGAGGAAGCGGCGGTTCGCGGAGTTATGTATCGGTGACACAGGCTTCCTCGCCTGTGACGAAAGTAGACCCCGAATTCCACATCCACGCATTTTTTTCCGCGAACCACCGCGTCCTTCCCGTTCATTGATTGGATCGTGAAGTAACCCGCGCGACTGGGAATCGCTCACCGACTCCGACCCGTTGGTCAAAGAAGTTCCACGTCGCTAGGCCGTCCTCGGACTCGGGTTCGAGGAGGTACACCGCGAGGGTGCCGAGGGGTTGGTTGGTGGGGATGATCTTGGTGCCTGCTGGGAGCGTGAGTGTTTGGCTTGAGCTTGTTGCGCTGATGGTCAGCAGAGCGTGTCCTTGGAAGAGGCGCGAGTTTGAGATGTTCGTGATGGTGTAGATGTCGCACGCGAGTTGCGTGGGTGTGTCAAGAGTTTCGATGCGGATGCCGTGGGCTTCGAGATTGGCGATGACTTGGGGCGCGTCTTCGAGGATGGCGTACGCGGCTGGGCGCGTGACGGACTTTTCTGGTTCGTATCGGTTCCAGAGTTCGACTTCGTAGTCGCGTGCATCGCCTGTTGCGACCCATCGGCCGTTGCGGCGTTCTTCGACGTAGCCTTTGACGGTCACTTTGCCGGGAGCCATCGCGGCTTTGCCACGAATGGCGATGTCGCGCGAGCCGGTTGCGCCTTGGCCTGCGCCGTCTTGGTCGGCTTTGGCGATCATGTCGCGGATCGCGGCGCGGTCGCGGGCGACCTGGCGCAGGACTTCGACTGCGAGAGCGCGCGAGCCGACGATGCGGTCTTTGTAGGTTGAGTAGGAGTAACTTTCGCTGAGGATGCCGATGCGGCCGCGCAGGCCTAGATAGCCGGTTGAATAGCGGGCTTGTGCGGGGAAAGTTTCCCACTTGAAATGTTCACGCTTCGTGCCTTGCGGGACTTCCTGCGTGTCCGCGGCGTAGACGTTCTCGAAGTCGCCATAGAAGAACGTGTCGATCTTGTGTTGCTCGCGCATCGCGGTATCGATCTTCGGGAAGAACACGTCGCGGGTCCATTCGATGAGACGTTTGTCACCTGCGGGCACTTTGGGGCCGGCGTAGGTGAGCAGGTAGCGGTGCCAACTGCCGTTGGTGGTGTGGCCGTCGACGATGACGTGCGGGTCCCAATCGCGGATGAACTTGACGATGTTGCGGGCTTCGGGGCTTTCGAGCTTGCCCCAGTCGCGGTTGAGGTCAAGGTCCATGGCGTTGTGGCGTTTGCCTGCGCCCCACGCGGGGCCGCCTTGACCGGGGCGATGGACTTCGATCGGACCGAAGCGATCATTGCCGTCGGCGTTGTAATTTGGGGCGATGCAGATGATGAGGTGTTTGAGAAGTTCGGCAAAGTCGGCGGGGCGCTGGGGATGTTCGGGGAGCGCGAGTTCGCGGGCGAGCATGAGGTAGGCTTCTTTGGCATCAACCTCGCCCGCGTGGATGTTGCCGAAAAGGAGGACGATGGCCCGGCCTTCTTTGTCGGCGAGAGCGCGGGCTGCTTGAGCGGACTTCACTGGCGGATCGCTGAGAACGATGACGGGCATGTCGCGTTGCTCGTGGGTTTTGCCCATGCTGACGCGGGTGGCGAATGGTGATTTATTCGCGATGGCGTCGAGCAATGTGACGACTTCGGCGCTCGATGATGTGGCTTGCCAGTCGGTGGCTTCGGCGCGGGTGTGCAAAGCCGCGAGCGCGGGCGGCGGCGGGGGCTGGACCGGTGCTGCCGGTTGGCTCAACGACGAAAGGGAAACAAGGAGGTTCACGCCGAGCACGGCACACAGAATCGGCATTCGCATTGGGAATGCTATCAGTGGAGCTGTTGTGCCGTGCCACGACTGCGCGAAGCGTGATCGGTGCGGGGGGGCGGGGGGGCGGGGGTGTGGACGCGGAACTGCTTGTGGATCGGCACCGACGGCCTTCGACAGTCGGTGGCACGGAATTGGTCCACACATCGAAGAACCTGGGCAACAGTTCACTTCATGAAATCTGAAAGTTCTCGAAACGCAGTCGTGGCAAATGCCATACAACTCTGCAAGTGCGGCACGCCAGTGCCTGCCGCCCCGGGCGCTGATGACCAGTGCCCGCTGAGTCGACTCCGCCAAGGCGAGTCAGACAACCGTCGCACGGATGCTTTTCCCACGTTGCGTTTCGTTTCACTTTAACAAGGAGCATTCCATGCCCGCACCCGTCGTTCACTTCGAAATCGGCTGTCAGAACCTCGAAAAAACAAAGCAGTTTTACTCGTCCTTGCTGGGCTGGGAATATTCGCCCACGCCGCCCGGCATGCCGCCCATGGGGATGATCAGCAATCTGGGCGGGCATGTTGAGAAGCCCACGACGGGCATCGGTGGGCACATCAACAGCCTTGGACACCCGCCGCATCAGTATGTGACGATCTACGCGCAGGTGGATGACATCGAGGCGACGCTGGGCAAGGCCACGCAACTGGGCGGCAGCACGATCGTGCCCAAGATGGAAGTGCCGGGCATGGGCTGGTTCGCGTGGTTCAAGGATCCGGAGGGGAACTGCGTGGGGTTGTGGACGCCGATGATGCGGTAAGAGTCGTTAAGTGTTTTGAATGACACGCAATCGCTGGCGGCGCCTTTTTGCAGGCGTCTCCAGCGATTGTTCATTTCGTCCATTCGTCGACGGACTTGGATTCGTCGTTGAGACCCGTGCTGAGCATCGGGAACAGGTCCGGGCGTGGCATTGCGCGCCACGTCTTGTCGGCGAGTTGAAACACCAGTGTTCGATTGGTGTAATCGGTGCCGTCTTCCATCTTGGTTTCGATGTCGACGAACATGACGTTCTGGAAGTTGTGCGACGCGTAGCCGAAGGAGCCCGGGCCGTTCTTTGAAAGCGGGCGAGCCTTGAACACGCGCAGCATATCGACCGGTCCGTCGTGCGGTTCGTTGGGATTGGCTTTCACATGTTCGATTTGCTTTGTTGTGGAATCGAGAAACGCTTTGTATTCCGCGTTCTTTTCGAATGTTTCCGGCATGCAGGACTTGATGAACAACTCTTTGTCCGCTTTCAGGAACGCTCTGGCAAGGTCGCACGCGACGCCTTCGGCGGTTGCGTTGCCGGCGGGCCAGGGGTCCGCGGCTTTGCGGGCATGCTCGACGACGGATGATGCGGGGATTTCGCTTGGGAGTTCGGTGGTTGATGCAGATGATTGAGGCGAAGACGGTTCCTTGTTGCAGCCCGTGAAGGCGAGCAAAGACGCAACGAGGGCAATCGACTTCAAGAAACTGTTCATGGCACAAACTCCGGCGGACGAGCAAAGACTCTTCGGACAACTGATGTGTACTGACTTGTGCGGAATGCTGTCGGATGATCGAGACGTCCAGCGTGTGTCGCTGCTCATTCAAACACCAAGCTTTTCAACAAGAAATCCCTTCACTTGATCCATCGCTATCCGCTGCTGCGTGCCTGAGTCCCGATCGCGGACAGTGACGGTCTGATCCTGGCTGGTCTGGCCGTCGATGGTGAAGCAATACGGGCAGCCCGCTTCGTCCATGCGGGCGTAGCGTTTGCCGATGCTTTGCTTCGCGTCGGTCTCAATGAAACCGGTGCGCCCGAACGTCTTGCTTAGTTCTTCGTGCAGTTTCTCCGCGACTTCCGGCATGCCGTCCTTGTTGACGAGCGGGAAGACCGCGGCCTTGATCGGCGCAACTCGCGGGTTGAACTTCATGATCTCCGGGCTGGGGCGAGAGTCGTCGCGCGTGTAGGCTTCGCAGAGGATCGCGAGCACGCCGCGATCCAGGCCCGCCGCGGGCTCGATGCAGTGCGGCAAGTATCGCTCGCCCCGCTTTGACCCGTTGGGCAGCGTTTCGCCGCGATCCTGATCGAAGTATTCGAGTTTCGCGCCGCTGTGCTTCTGGTGCTGCGTGAGGTCGTAGTTGCCGCGATGGGCAATGCCTTCGAGTTCGCCGAATTCCGGGAACGTGAACGGGAAGCGATATTCAACGTCGCTGGTGCCGACGGAGTAGTGGCTCAGTTCGTCTTTGGCGTGCTCGCGAAGGATGAGATTTTCGCCTGCGAGACC
>CAZEZV010000141.1:0-10035 GCA_964516725.1 uncultured Phycisphaeraceae bacterium | reverse complement strand
GGCTGTTTCCCACGCGAGCATTCCGCCCGCGAGGTTGGTGACTTGATAGCCGTGGCGTTGCAGGAGCGAGCAGGCCCGCGCCGACCGCGCCCCGCTGCGGCAGTTGACGAGGATGGGACGGTCCTTGGGCACCTCGGCGAGACGAGAGAGCAGCCGCGTGTGCGCGATGTTGGTTGCTCCAGCGACGTGCCCCTCGGCGAACTCGGTCTTGCGGCGTACATCGAGGACGAAAGGTTTGGTCGTGTCGAGCAGGACACGGGCGTCGCTCACCGTGATCTCCGCGGTCGGCACGAGTGTACCGCCTGCCGCCACGAACTGATCGAGCTTGCTCGCGTCGTACCAGCCGCAGAACTTGTCGAGTCCCACGCGGATCATATCTCGCACGGCCTCGTCCACGCGCGTCGGCTCGATGATGAGGTGGATCACATCGTGCTCGCCAATCAGCGATCCCGCATCGGTGTTGAACGTGTTGTTCAGCGGCAGGTGCAAGGCCCCAGGAAGATGCCCCTGCTTGAACGCCGCCCACGGGCGGGTATCAATGACCATCGCCTTCTTCTCGACGACTTTCTTCAAGTCGTCCACCGACAGTTCGCGCGGCGTTGGGACTCCGCCAAGCACTCTCGGACCCATCTTGTTTTCTCGCTTCATGCGCGCGAAGTAGAGCGGTGGCTCGGGCTGGGCGTCGAGGATGAAGTCAACGAACCCCTGCTCGGTCTTGGCTGCCAGCACCGAGGCGTTGAACATTTTCTCGTAGCCAACGGTGCTCTGCGGCACCGCACCCAGCGCCTTGCCGCACGCGCTCCCGGCACCGTGCGCGGGCCACACCTGCAAGTAGTCGGGCCACGCCATGAAATTCCGCACGGTCTGATAGAGCCGATGGGCCGATGGATCGGCCTTGCCTGCAAACCCCGCGGCGGATTCCAACAAGTCGGGTCGGCCGAGATCGCCGACGAACACGAAGTCGCCCGTCGCCACGCCCATGGGCTTGTCCGCGCCGCCGCCACGATCGGTCACCATGAAGCAGAGATGCTCGGGGGTGTGCCCAGGCGTGTGGACTACCTTGAACTCGATGTTACCGACCATGAACGTATCGCCATCCTTGAGCAGGCGGTGGTTGTACCCGCCGCCGCCCATCTTCTTGTCAAGCCACTGGTACTTCCAGTCGGCGTCCCCCTCGTCGGAGACATAGACCTTCGCGCCCTTCTCAGCCAGCTCTCGCCCTCCCGAGATGAAGTCGGCGTGGATGTGCGTCTCCGCCACGGCGACGATTCGCAGACCGTTGGCCGCCGCGATCTTCTCGTAGCGGTCCACGTCGCGCTCAGGGTCGATGACGATGGCTTCCCCGGTGCGTTGGCACCCGATCAGATACGCAGCCTCGGCCAGTTTGTCGTCGTAGACCATGCGAAGGAACATGCCCGGCACTCCTCGGGTAGAAGCTTGCGGTGGCACTCCACGAGAGGAACCAGCAAGCCCGACATCCTTGAGAGGCGTCATGCAGCACGGAGGTTCCCACTGAACACGAATGGTCGCGATGGCCGCTCGCCCTGCTGGGGGATGGCCTCGTGCGTCTGCTCAATCTACAGAAACCGCCTCGGCGCTCAGCAAACGGCGTATTCCGGGCTCCCAGACCCTAACACCCTCCAAGAAAAGTTCTATTGGTGTACTGTCACCTCGACTTTGTTCAAAGTAAAGCCCTTCGATGACCATATCGAAGGGCTTCTTTATTCGTGAAGCGAGACGTATGGGAGTTCAGTCGTACTTGGGAAACTCAAGAGAACGGACTTCTTTGAGAGTGGAGAGTGATGGGATTTGTTCGTCGCCCTCCCTTTCGGGCGGCATGCCGAGGAATCATGTTCTCTCGTCTACCGCAATCATGCTGACCTTGCCGATGGCCGTCTGTTTACTTTTTCCAGTGTACTGACGGATGACGGGAAACCGGCTCAAGTCGAGTAACTCTTGATCAGTATTCAGCAAGTCGAGTCTGCGTCGACAAGTGCATCTTGGAACCCATAGAACGAGCAGATCGAGCCCGGGCGAACCGCTGTGAGCCAGTGAACGGCAATCGCATTATCGATTCGCATGGCCTAGAAGACCATGCGACTCACGGGCTGGAGGCCCGTGGCACTAAAAATGCGGTTGCGCTCCGATCCAGTGGAACTGAAGGCCGCCTCGCCGCGACGAGCAAGATACTTCGAGAGTGTTTGCAATTCTGAAATGTGGCACTCGCCTGACCGATACACTCAACGAATGCCTTCTGCCCTCGTCAAACTTGTCACCGTGTTCCTGCTGGTCGTGCAGGGGGCGATTGGTTTGGCTGGCGGTCAGACACTCTGTATTCCTCTTCAGAATTGCGGCATGCACGAACAAACGGATCATGCAGCGTGCGGGCACTTCGATTCTGACAGGTGTGACGACGCGGTCGGTGACGACCATGATGAGAACCACCAGCATGGCCCGTTCAATGCAGCGATGCACTCCGCGGACGAGTGCGGTTGCCATCTGCATGTGCCGGTTCCCGACAGCGAGCAGGCACCGAGCAACCCTCGGGGCGACACATCCGAACTTCGCGGCGTTGCGCCGCCTCTGCTCGTCGCCTTTGTGTTGACTTGGGACTGCGAGTCTACACGTGTGGTTGTTGAGCGATTCAAGCCGCCGGACTTCAGCGCCAGCGATCAGTTTCTCTCATTGAAAGCCACGCGCCTTCGCATCTAGCACCGACGTTTCCACCTGCCGACTCGCGGAGTTCTCGTCCGGAGCGCGGTGGGTGATATCGTTTTTGCATACCGCCAGCTCTCAGGTTCGAACGGTGCTTGGCGCGTTTTCACTTCACCAACAGATGAGACTTCGCTTCGCATCGAGAGTCACCCAGTGAATTGGTACCGTCGCGGCAACGCGTCCACTCCATGGGACATCCACATGAATCGATCATTGAGCAACACCACTTTCTCGTGGCTTCGTCCGCGATACGGCTTGGGCTTCACGAGCCTCGCACTGGCCGCGCTGCTCGTGCTGGTCGTCGGAGGCTGCCAGTCGTACGTGCGCAGTCCTCTCAACATGACCGGCCACCACGCAGCGTTTCTGGCTCGCACGCCGGAAAGCCCCGAAGTCCGGAAGTTCGCGGCACGCCTCGTCGCTCGCTTGCCAAACAACTCTGAGAGTGCGGCGGAATTCAAGACCGACGACGGCATCTCATGCAGCGAAGCAGAGGTGATCGCACTCGTTTTCAACGCCGAACTGCGACTCGCCAGGCTGCGGGCTGGCGTCACACAGGCGACCGCACAGAACGCAGGGCTCTGGGAAGACCCGACGATCGGCGTTGAGCTGACCCGCATTGTCGAGAGCACGCCCGAGCCGTGGAAGGTGTTCACGAGCGTGGGAATCACGATTCCGATTTCTGGACGACTCGAGATTGAGAAACAGCGAGCCGGTGTCGAGCACGCGGCGGAACTTGCGCGCGTGGCGCAACGTGAGTGGCAGGTGCGGATGTCTGTCCGCCGGGCTTGGAGCGAATGGTCGGCGCTGGATGCCCAACTGTCGGCGACGCGCGACTTTCTTTCCCGCGTCGATCAGATACTCGTCGTCGTTGACATGATGGAGCAGGCGGGCGAGATTGCCCGGACGGAGGCGCGGCTCTTCCGCATCGAGAAAGCGACGAAGTCCTCGGACCTCGCGGTGTTGGAGTCGCGTGTACGCGAAGCTGACCTGCGCCTCCGGCAACTCATGGGCATGTCGCCCGATGCGCCGCTGCTCTTTCATGCAACGGGCGTCGGGCCAACCCGCACTGGTGCTCTTCAAGCTGCGGACGCCGCAGAACTGGAACGCCGAAACCCCGCGATGCTGGTCGCGGCGGCTGAGTACGAAGCCGCTGAGAAGGCGCTCCAACTCGAGATTCGCAAGCAGTACCCAGACCTGCACGTTGGCCCCGGCTTCGGGCGTGAAGACGGCCAAGACCAGGTTATGCTTGGACTCTCGCTCCCGATCCCGATTCTCAACGCGAATCGACAGCGAATCGCGGAAGCAAGGGCGCAGCGCGAGCTCGCACGTGCCGGTGCGGAGGCCACGCTGGAGCAGACGATCGCCGCGCTGCGCACTGCGGAAGTGAGGCTCGAGGCGGCGGCGAAGCGGCGACAAACTCTTGAATCGGAAGTCGTGCCGCTGGTGGATGCGCAGTACGCCGATGCCCGCGAAGTCGCGCGGCTCGGCGAGGTCAACACGCTCGTGCTGTTGGAAAGTCTGACACGCCAACAGGAGGCCAAGGTCTGGCTTGTCGAGTCAGTGCGTGACGAAGCGATCGCTGCTATCGATCTCGATGAGTTGATTGGACCCGAAGCAAGTTCCAATCCCGCCCTGATCAGAACAGAAAAGACTGAGGCCGGCTCACGGGTGCCGACTCCCGATTCTCAAACTCTGAACGCTTCTGTTGCACCGGTCACACATGCGGAAGCAGGCCGCTGATTGATTCCAGAGAACGCCATGAACACCACACACACATTCACAGCACTCGCCGCAGCACTTGGCCTTGCGCTTTCCTTGGCCGGGTGCGACCGCGACAGTGAGAAGCACGCGGAAGGCGACGGCCACGACCACGGTTCCGAAGCCGCCTCCACCACGCCAACCAACCGCATGGACATCCCAGCGTCGGTTCGCCAAAACCTCGGCATCACGTTCGCCAAGGTCGAATCTCGTAACGTCGCCCAGACGCTCCGCGTGCCCGGGCGGTTCGAGCTGCTCCCCACTGCGCGGCGCGAGTACCGCACGCCCTTGGCGGGACGAGTGGACGTGCTGGTGAACCAGTACCAGAAGGTCGAGCCGGGGACACCGCTCTACCGCGTGGATGCTTCGGCGTGGCGCGATCTGCACGAGCAGATCGCCGCGATGCAGGCCCGGGTTGATTCGATGGGCCCGCTGCGCGAAGCTCACCGGCGGCACGAGCAGAGCCTCGCCGACAAGGTGGCGCTCTGGCAGGACCGCCTGAAGCAGCTCGAAGAACTCCGCGGCGCAGGCGGCGGCAGCGCAGCGCAATACACCGAAGCCCGCGCCACACTCAACGCGACGCAGGCTGAACTTGCCGACGTGATGGAGAAGGACGCAGAGCTGCAAGCACAGCAAAAGCAATCCGAAGCGGAGCTGCGATCGCTCAAGTCCAGACACGACTCGCTCGTGCGGGGCAGCAATTGTGACGGCAGCCACGAAGGAACCGAGCCGGGCAGCGGCTTCACGGTCTGCGCCGTCGCATCGGGGGTCGTCGAAACCATCGGCATCACGCCGGGCGGATTGGCCGAGGAGAACGGACACATCGTGAGCGTCGTGCAACCTGATCAGATCAGGTTCCGTGCCAGAGGACTGCAATCAGACCTTGGCCGCTTGCGCGACGGCCTCGCGGCGAGCATCGCGCCGCCCCAGGGTGGCAGCGTTCCATTGCAGGACGCGATGAAAGGCGTGCTACACATCGGCCTCGCCGCAGACGCGGACGAGCGAACCGTGGACCTGCTCGTCGTGCCCAGCGAACTTGCGGCGTGGGCGCGTAACGGCGTATCAGCCCATCTTGAAATTACACTGGCTGGCGGCGAGCATGAACTCGCCATCCCGCTCTCGGCAGTCGTGCGCGACGGAGCGTCGCCCATCATCTTCCGCCGTGATCCGTCGAACGCCGAGAAAGCGATACGCATGGAGGCGGACCTTGGTCTTTCCGACGGCCGCTGGATCGTCATCAAAAGCGGCGTCAAGGAAGGCGACGAGATCGTGCTGGGCGGCAACTACCAACTGATGCTCGCTTCCAGCGGCAACGCGGCAAAGGGTGGGCACTTTCACCCCGATGGAACGTTCCACGAAGGGGAGGACAAGTAAGTGCTCGCCAAGCTCATCGCCTTCAGTCTCAAGCACTCCTCGCTCGTGCTCGTCGCGGCGGGCCTCGTGCTGTTGTTCGCCGGGCTCAAGGTCAGGGACATGCCCGTCGATGTCTTCCCCGAACTCAACGCACCCACGGTGGTCGTGATGACCGAGGCGGGCGGATTGGCGGCGGACGAGGTGGAACTGAACGTCACCTTCCCGATCGAGACGGCGGTCAATGGCCTGCCTGGAACGCGGCGGGTGCGCAGTGCATCGGCCACCAGCCTGTCGATCGTGTGGGTCGAGTTTGACTGGGGCATGGACATCTTCCGCTCGCGGCAACTGGTCTCGGAGCGGCTGTCGGCGGTGCGCGAGAACCTGCCCCCCAACACGCACGCCGAGATCACGCCCGTGACCAGCATCACCGGCGAGATCATGCTCATGGCCTTGTCCAGTCCCGATGGCAGTGTCAGCCCGCTGGACATGCGCTCGTTCGCAGAGTTTGACCTGCGGAATAAGCTTCTGGCGGTGCCGGGCGTGGCTCAGGTCGTCGCCATCGGCGGCGAACTGCCGCAGTACCAGATCAACGTGAAGCAGGACGAGTTGGCGTTGTACGGTCTGACCATCAGCGATGTGGTCGAGGCGGCGCGCGTCGCGCACAGCACGGCGAGCGCGGGTTACGTTCCCAACTGGGAAAACCAAGAACTGCCGATTCGCCAGATGGCTCGCGTGACCAGCGCGGAGGACATCAAGAACACGCTCGTACGTATTCACAACGGCGCAGCGGTGACGATTGGGCAAGTGGCGGACGTGCAACTGGGTCCTTCGCCCAAGCGCGGCACCGCAGCCGACCGGGCCATGCCCGCCGTGGTCATCAGCGTGCAAAAGAGCCCCGGCACGAACACGCTCAACATGACGACGCAGATCGACGGTGTGCTCGACCAGATGGAGAAAGCCATGCCGAAGGGGATGGTCCTGAACCGTGATCCCTTCCGGGCATCGCGCTTCATTGAGCGGAGCGTCAACAATGTCGTCAAGGTCTTGATCGAAGCCTCGGTCATCGTGGCCGTCATACTCATCCTGTTCCTGCTCAACGTGCGGGCGACGATCGTGACGCTCACGGCGTTGCCGCTCTCGCTGGCGGTGGCGATCTTGCTGTTGTGGGCGTGGGGGCTGTCGATCAACGTGATGACGCTGGGCGGACTCGCGGTCGCGATCGGCGAGCTGGTGGACGATGCGATCATTGACGTCGAGAACGTCCTGCGCCGGCTGAAGGAAAACGCCGGACTGCCCGAGGGCGAACGCAAGGGCCTTGTGGACATCATCTATTCCGCGAGCAATGAGATTCGCTCGTCGGTGGTGTTTGCCACCATCATCATCTGCATGGTGTTCGTGCCCCTGCTTTTCCTGCAAGGGTTGGAAGGACGGTTCTTCCAGCCCCTTGGCATCGCCTACATCATCTCGATCATGGCATCGCTCATCGTGGCGCTCACGGTCACGCCCGCGCTGTGCAAGTGGCTCTTCGCGGGTTCATTCGGCAAGAAGAGCAAGGATGGGCACGCCGCGGGCGAGCACGACGGTTGGCTGGTACGCACACTCAAGCGGGTCTACGAACCGACCCTGCGTGCAAGCATTCGCAACCGAGGGCTGGTGCTGGGCGGCGCGGGGCTGATGACCGTCGCGTCACTCGTGCTCATGTCCACCTTCGGCACATCGTTCCTGCCCGCGTTCAAGGAGGGCACGTTCACGGTCTTCCTGCTCGCCCCGCCTGGCACGTCGCTCCAGGAGAGCAACCGTTTGGCCGTGGGCGTGGAGAAGCAGTTCACGCAGATCGAAGGCGTGTCGAGCGTGACGCGGCGCACGGGGCGGGCCGAGCGCGACGAACACGCCGAGCCGGTGAGCAGTTCCGAGATCGAAGTGACGATGAAGGCGGGCGTGGACCAGGACAAGGTTCGGGCCGCGATCGACCGCATCATCTCAAACATCCCGGGCATCACGACGATGGTGGGCCAGCCCATCGAGCACCGCCTGAGCCACGTCCTGTCGGGCACGCCCGCGGCCATCGCGATCAACGTGTACGGGGACGATCTCGATGTTCTGCGCTCGCTCGCGAAGCAGATCGAGGGCGAGCTCAAGGCCATCCCCGGCACGCGCGACGTCGCGGCAAACCGCGAGGTGATGATCACCTCGCTGCCCATCCGCTACCGCCCGCAGGATTTAGCGGCGGCGGGGCTCTCTCCCGCCTCAGCCGCTGAGCAGGTGCAGCAGGCGTTGTACGGCGAGACGGTGGCCGAGGTGAACCAGGGCGTTCGCCGCTACGAGATGGTCGTACGCCTCGCCGAGAGCGAGCGGGAGCGGCTCGACCAGATTATGGACTTGCAGTTGCGCGGCGTGGGCGGGGCGCTCGTGCGCTTGCGCGAGGTCGCCGACATCGGCCCGGAGAAGACCAGCAACCTCATCACGCGCGAGAACGCCCAGCGCAAGGCCGTCATCTCGACCAACATCGCCGAGGGATACAACCTCGGGCAGCTCGTCGCCATGGTGCAGGGCAAGGTCAATCCGATTGTGGAGAAGGCAGGATACAGCGTGCATTACGGCGGGCAGTTCGAGGCCCAGCAGTCGGCCAGCCAGACCATCTATGGCATGGGCGCGGGCGTGGCGGTCCTGATGTTCCTTTTGCTGCAACTCTCGACGGGCAAGAGCCGCGTGGCGATCTTGGTCATGCTCAATCTTCCGCTGTCCTTGATCGGGGGCATCGCGGCGATCTACATCACCGAAAGCCCCGCGCTCTTCAACAATACGATGGCCCTCTTCGGGCTGTCATCATCCCGTTACATCACGCCCGTCATCTCCATCGCCAGCATGGTGGGCTTCGTGACCCTGTTTGGCATCGCCGTGCGGAACGGCATCCTACTCGTCAACCACTACGACCACTTGCAACGTCACGAGGGCAAGAGCATTGGCGACTCGATCATCCAGGGATCGATGGAGCGGCTGGTGCCGATCCTGATGACTGCCCTAACGGCGTTGCTCGGGCTTGTGCCGCTCGCGCTCGCCAAGGGCAAGCCTGGAAGCGAGCTGCTTGCACCTCTTGCAATTGTTGTGCTCGGCGGGCTGATCTCGTCCACGTTCCTGAACCTGTTTGTCGTTCCCGCCGGTTACGCGCTGGCGTTCAAAGTGAAGCATCCCGCGACAGACCGACTAGGCGTTCTGGCCCAGCTGTTCACGCGGAAAGGCAAGAAACCCGCGTCCACCAGTCTCTAAAAAGGAGTTCCCATCATGCAGACGATTCGCACCATCACGCTACTGTCCATCGTGTCCTTCGTCGCCGCCTTTGCATCGTTCATCGGCTGCGAGAAGAAACCCGAACCCGCCACGCCAGCCAAGACCGACGGCCACGCACACAAAGACGGCGACAGCCACGATCACGCCGACGACCACGACCACGGCACAACAACGCAGCTCGGCGAGCAGACCGCCGGCGGTTTCACCATCAAAGCCTCACGCAACGGCGCAATCACGCCCGGCAAGGACGCACCGATTGATGTGTGGGTAACCGCAGGAAGCGGCACCGCCAAAGTCGCGGCAGTCCGCTTCTGGATCGGCACAGAAGACGCCAAAGGCTCCGTCAAGGCCAAAGCCGAACTTGAGAAGGACAACTGGCACACCCACGCCGAGATTCCAAGCCCGCTGCCGGCCGGCAGCAAGTTGTGGGTTGAGATTGAGACGGACAAGGGCGAGAAAACGGTCGTCGGGTTTGATCTCAAAGTCTGACAGCAATGCGACAAGCCCAAGCCGCACGTTGCTTTTCAGGATCGCCGGCGAATGCGAATCGCGAAAACCCGTCCGCTCTATCGCACCGTCCTCGAACTTTGATTCCGCAGCGTCTGCATGCGATTCCCGATTATCCCTGCCGCAGTGACAATCATCGACCGCTAATCGAGACGTACAGCCATTCGGAGTCGCTCCTCGGATGCAACAAAGCTGCTGACAAAAATCTCGTGCCACCGACGAAGAGGGGGCTACCCAACTTCATCGGCGGCACGAGTTTATCACTTCTTCAGCTGCCAGCGATGCTTACTGCCCGCACAGCGAACAAGGCCCTTCGCTGAACTGCAGCAGGAAGGAGTAGATGTCGCACGGATCGAAGACGCTGCCGTCGTTGTTGAAGTCAATGTCGTTGCAGGTTGCCGTCGGCGGAACGCA
>CAZEZV010000140.1:0-10070 GCA_964516725.1 uncultured Phycisphaeraceae bacterium | reverse complement strand
GCGTCTCCACCCGCCCCCCCCCCACCCCGCGCCCCTTGCCGGTCCGGGGGGCGGGGGGGGGGGTCGCGGGATTTTGGGATTGCGAGCGGGCGAATACAAGCGTCGCGCGTGGTGGATCGCACGCCGCTGAGCGGTTATTTGCAAGGCGAAGCCGCTCCCTGACAGTCGGGCTGCATGCAAGTCGGCCTTCTCGGAATTACGGCGTAGCTGCTCAATCCCAGATGGCGCGGTAGCTCTTTGTGGTTGCGCCGGCTTTGGTGAAAATGCTCAAGTACGCGTTTTCTTGGTTCTTGGCGTCGGGTTCGTCGTAGAAGAGGGCGTCTTGGCTCTTCGTTGGACCGGGTTCGCCCATGGGTTTATTGAGTTGATACTCGCACTGTTTCGGGAACACGGTGTCGAGGAACTCGACGTGGTTGTCGTTGAAGGCGATGTTGCCTTTCCAGGTTTTGCCATCGCCGAACATGTCATAGGTTTGGCTGCTTGAGTCGGCGTCGGCCTTCAGAGTCAGCTCGCCCGCGTCGTTGAGGACTTCGTCGATGGAGTCGATCTTGGGGCCGCGGGTGCCGAGGATGGCTTCGGTGGCGCTGAGCGTGCTTGACCAGCGGGCGCGGCGTTCGGACGCGGGGATTTGGTGGGCGTAGCTGGTGTTGCCGGTGTTGCCGTTGGTGAAGTCGGCGGAGAAGGCGGGGTCCCACAGCGCCTGCTTGGGGTCGGCGGCGGCCTTGGGGTCAACGAGTTGGTAGTCCTTGTCGATCTCGATCTTGTCGTTTTGGTCTGCGGGGGAGACGAGCAGCTCGGGGGAGAAGTAGCCTGAGTACACAAGCACAGAGTAGATATTTGCGGTCGTGTCCTTGCTCGCGGCGATGTCGGTTTTGATGGTTTTGTCGGTGTTGTCGAGGTATGACGGGATGGGGTACTTGTCTTGGTTGCCTTGCGCGAAGAGGACGAGGCCTTGGTGGATGCCGCGGATGTAGGTCGCGTCCTTGACTTGGCGAGCGGCTTGACGCGCGGACTTGAGGGCCTCGAGAGTGTTCGCGGGCTTTTTGGCGTCTTGGGCTTGAACGACGAAGGCGATGGCGAAGGCACCAGCGCAGGCGAAGATCGCGGCGGCTTCGACGAGGGTGAAGGCGCGGGGGGCGGGGGTGTGGCGGGACGGCATGGTGGGCTCCGAGGAAGGGGAAAAGAAAGGCGGGCCGCAGAACGCGGTGTTTAGTTGTATGGGTTGAGGGGGTTGGGGTTGCCGGGTTTTTGGGAATGGGCGTGGGCTGAGAAGTGGTGGAATAGTGACAATGCGACGCAACTGGTGGGGCCCGGCGAGACGCCGGGCCTGCGGGAAACGCGCTATGATCGTGGGATCGCGGTCGTGGCGAAATTGGCAGACGCGCTAGTTTCAGGTACTAGTGGTAGCAATACCTTGGAGGTTCAAGTCCTCTCGACCGCATTTTGAAGGCATTGGGGATTGGGCATCGGGCATTGGTGGGGAAGAAATTGGGCCCGATTTGGTCGGCGGGGATGTAGAAAAACGAGCAAGCGAGAAACGCGAACGGAATCTTTTGCGAAGAAGGTCTACCGCCCGACGATTTGGGCTGTGACTGCGCTTATGCGGCGCGGTGTGCATTTTTGCGTTGTGGGATGAAGCCAGTTGTGGACTTTCTGGTGTGGCTCTTTGCGGATATTCGCACCCGTCGAACGGACTCGTGCATTTAGGAGAATTGCGATGTTGAAGTCTGATGTGTCGTTCAAAGGGATGGTTGCGGCGTTGTTGATGGCGACGGGGGCGGCGAATGTTGGCGTGGTGTGGGCGCAGCCGCCAGCGCCTGCAGCGGAAGCAAAGCCCGCCGCTGAAGAGAAGCCCGAGTTCAAGCCGTGGGCGGAGGTCTCGAAGGGGTTTGAGAAGATTGATGCGTTGGAGGGGAGCAAGAGTTTCTACACGCTCTGGAAGAAGGACAAGGACAGCTCGCTGCTCGCGGAACTGCCGCGCGGATTCGAAGGGCAGAAGCACTTCTTGGCGCTCACGATCGCGAGCGGCGAGGAGTATGCGGGGCTGCAGTTTGGCGAGATGTATGTGTATTGGAAACGGATTGACAATCGGTTGGCGCTGATTGAACCAAACGTTGAGGTGCGCTCGACGGGCGACCAGGAGAGCAAGAGCAGCGTCAAGAACCTGTTCACAGATCGAGTGATTATCGACGTGCCAATCGTGACGATGGGGCCGAGCGGGCAGCCGGTGATTGATCTCAAGGACCTTTTCGTTGGCAACGGGCGGACGTTCTTTGGATACGCGATGAACGGCGCGAACACGCGGCTGGCGACGCTGAAGAAGGCCAAGCCCTTCGAAGAGAACATCGAAATCGGCTTTGAGATTCCCACGGCGGGCGGGCGGATGAAGGAGTTTCACTATTCGGTGTCGATGATCCCGGACAACACGGGGTACAAGCCGCGCGAGGCGGATCAGCGTGTGGGGTACTTCACGACGGTGTATCGCGACCTTGGCAAGTTCAAGGATCAGGACAAGTGGATTCGGTACATCAACCGCTGGCATGTCGAGAAGCGCGATCCGTCGCTGGCGATGAGCCCACCCAAGAAGCCAATCGTGTATTACCTGGATGCGCGTATCCCGGTGCGGTATCGCCAGGCGGTGCGCGAGGGCGTGGCGGAATGGAACAAGGCGTTTGAGAAGATCGGCATCATCAATGCGATTGAGGTGTATCAGCAAGACGAATTGACCGGCGAGCACATGGACAAGGACTCAGAGAACGTGAAGTACAACTTCATTCGCTGGCTGTCCAACGACATCGGCACGGCGATCGGACCGTCCCGCGTGCATCCGCTGACTGGGCAGATTCTTGATGCCGACGTGGTACTCACGGACGGCTGGATTCGCTACTTCTGGGGGCAGTTCAATGAAATGATGCCCGAGCTTGCCATGGAAGGCATGAGCGCGGAGACGTTGGCGTGGCTTGAATCGCGACCGCAGTGGGATCCGCGCGTGCGTTTGGCTGATCCGGCGCAGCGGCCTTTCATCGTCGCGCAGCGCGAGCGGCGCGGGGTGACGGCGTATGGCGGGCATCCGATTGCCATGGGGGATCCGGCGCACGCGAGCGACTTGCTCGGGCCTGATGATGGGCGCTTGATGGGCACGCGCGAGTATGACGGATTGGTCGGGCGCACGAGTCAGCAGAATGGCCACTGCATGGCGGCGAAGGGGAAGGCGTTTGACATGGCGGTGATGCAGCTCACCAACGACATGCTCATGGGCACGAGCAGCCTCGTCGAGATGGCTGATGATGAGAAGGAAGACAAGAAGGACGACAAGGCCGACGACAAGAAGAAGAAGAAGGCACAGCCAGAGCTTGATGGCATTCCGGACTGGTTTGTGGTGCCGCTGCTTCGCGATCTTGTTGCGCACGAAGTCGGGCACACGCTCGGACTTCGCCACAACTTCAAGGCGAGCACGCAGTACACGCTGGCCGAAATCAACAGCCCGGCGGTCAAGGGCCAGAAGACGCTGGCGGCCAGCGTGATGGACTACATCGGGCCCAACTTGGCGGTCGTCGATGGCAAACTCACGGGCGATGTTGCGATGACGGAGATCGGTGTGTATGACTTCTGGGCCATTGAGTATGGCTACACGCTTGACGATCCAAAGACGGCGCTCAAGCGAGTGGGTGAGCCTGGGCTTGACTTTGGCACCGATGAAGACACGGGCGGGTCAGACCCGCGCGCGCGTCGCTATGACTTTGCGAAGGACCCGCTGTCTTGGTGCAAGCAGCGCATGGAACTCGCGAATTATCATCGCGGGCGTTTGACGGACAAGTTTGTGAAGGACGGCGAGAGCTGGAGCAAGGCGCGGCGTGGGTACAACATCACGCTGGGTTTGCAGATGGGCTCAGTCGGCACCATGGCGAACTGGATCGGCGGCGTGTATGTGAACCGCGACAAGAAGGGCGATCCGGGCAACCGCAAGCCGTTGGAAGTGGTCGCGGCGAAGGACCAGCGCGATGCGCTGCGGTTTGTCATTGACAATAGTTTCTATGACGAGGCGTATGGACTGACGCCCGAGCTCATGCAGTACATGACCACTGACAAGTGGCTTGATGCGGGCGGGTTCAGTGAAGCGGTGCAGGAGAGCGCGTGGCCCGTGCATGATCGCATTGGCGGGATGCAGGCGAGTGTGCTCACGATGCTGCTGAATCCGACCGTCGTTCGGCGCGTCTATGACAATGAATACGCCGTGGCTGGTGGCGAAGACGCGTTCACGCTGCCAGAGCATGTTGGGACGGTGCATGACGCGGTGTGGAAGGAACTCGAGAAGAGCCCGAGCGGCGCGAGCGTGCGGAAGCCGTACATCAGCAGTTTGCGGCGTAACTTGCAGCAGGAGTATATTGCGAGATTGGTGGACCTCACCAAGCCGGCGAATCAGTTTGGCGAGGCGAGCAAGTCGATCTCAAATCTCGCGACGACGCGGCTGCGCGGCCTTGCCGACAAGATCACGTCGATCATCGGCAAGGACGGCAAGGACAAGAGCGGGCTGGACGAGTACAGCTACGCGCACCTTGCCGAGGCGAAGATCCGGATTGAGAAGTCGCTGGACGCGCAGGTGATTTACAACACGCAGGACATCAGCGGCGGCGGGTTTGGTGGTTTTTTCTTTGGGAAGACCACTGAAGAGGGGCCGAAGCCGACGGATCGTTGAGCGAAAGAAATAGAATGAGTGAAGCCCCGCTGTGAGGCGGGGCTTTTTCATTTGTGTTGTGTGTTCACGTACCACAGAGGCACAGAGACACAGAGGGGGAAAGAGAAAAGGAAGAAGAGCACGAGCGCGAGGGCACGCCACTCTTTTTCATGCTCTCTCTTTCTCTGTGGCTCTGAGCCTCTCTGGTGCGCGCATAGAGCTACGCCGCGGATGCGGGGCACGATTGAAACAGCAAAGAAGGGCGAGCCAGAGGCCCGCCCCGCCAGCAAGAAGAATTCATCACGGTTCAATGCACAGTCACGCGCTGTAGTTCGGCTTCGCCAATGACTTCTTTGGCGTATTCGTTCATCGCGTCGCGGAGTTGCTCGAAGCTTTCGAGGACGTAGTAGATGGGTTGGTAGTGGTCGATGTCGAAGTCGGTGTTGCAGATGCGCTCAAGGTCAAACTCGCGCCATTCGGGGACGTCGCGTGTGCTCTTTTCGATTGCCGGATTGGCTCCTTTACCTTCCCACTTGCCGGTGAGGCTGTACTTGGCTTCGCCGTGGCTGCTGACGAGGCCAGCGCCGTACACGCGGACCTGGCCGTTTTCTCGGATCAGGCCAAACTCGACGGTGAACCAGAAGAGGCGGCCTAGGCGCTTGATGTGGTCGGGGTCATTGCAGAGCAGCGCGGCTTTGCCGTAGGTCTGGAGGAAGTCGGCGAAGACTTTGAGCGTGTGCAGCGGCACGTGTCCAAAGACGTCGTGGAAGATGTCGGGTTCAGGGAGGTAGTCCATCACGTCGCGCGGGCGGATGAGGACGGTGGTGGGGAACTCGCGCTGCGCGAGGCAGGCGAAGAAGGCCTTGGGCGGGAGATAGCCGGGAACGCCGTAGCTCGCCCACTTGCTTTTGGCACGGAGGAACTGATTGATGCCGTCGACCTTGGAGCCTTTGGCGAGTGTCACGCCCCCGGCGATTTCGATGTCGCGATCGAGCGTTATGTCTTCGAGGCAAGGGAGGCGATCGCGCGTGAGGCGGAGGATTTTCATGCCGTCAATGAAGATTTGCGAGACCTGATCTTTGAGGACGGTCCATCGGCGGTCGTAGAGATCGCGCCAGACTTCGTGGTCTTCGCGGGTGTACTTGTGGTAGTGCTGGGTGATATAGAACTTGTCGGCGTCGATGTCGTCGGCGTTCTGGTCAGGGGCTTTGTCGGCCCAGGCTTGGGCTTGGCGGGCGTCGTCGCCATCGATGATGTTGTTGTACTTGATGTCAGGACGCATGGAAACTCCAATCGTGAAGCGGGTGTCGCTCGCATCGAAGTCGCTCAGAGCAGCGACTACGATGGCACGGGGGCGGCACGGAACAGCCGCTTGACAGGCGGGGTATTGTATAGATTGCAACTCGGGGCGTGGCTGTGTGGGGCCGCGGCGGGGTTGCGGGGATTTTCAATACTTGTGGGAGGCGCGTATGGCAATCGATCCGCGTTATAAGGCGCCGCTGGATGTCAAAAACACGGAGGCGTATCAGGCGAGGGAGTTTCTGGACGCCGTGGGGCATGGGCAGTGGTTGAAGCGAGTGATGCTCGCGTTTGTGGCGTTGTTTGTGGTGTTGTACATTGCGTATAGCCTGGTGTCGCCTGCGCAGTGGAAGCGGTGGAAGAACAACATTCTCGGGACGGGGCCCGGGAGCAGTCAGGTGACGCCCGATCCGGCGACAAGCCCGGCGGCAACGCCACCGGCACCGTGAGTCAAAGAAAGGAGATCGCCATGGCAATCGATCCGTTGATGTACAAGAAGTATTCAGGGCGCAAGGGCGATCCGATGATGCGGCTGGGCGCGGCGCTGGCGAAGGACGTGAAAGCCAAGCACGAGCGCGACGAGATGCCCAAGGGGGTGGAGGGCGGGATGAAGGTGACGCGGATGCCTGGGATCTGGTCGCAGATTTTCTTTTGGTTGAAGGACAAGAAGAGAGGGAAGTGACATTGACATGACGGAGGACGCAAAGCCAACTCGCGCCGACGACCTCGACAGGTTCATTCCGCCGGTGATCAGAACGCGCGACGGGAGCGTCGGCACCAAGTATTGGGCACGGGTGCGCCGCCTGCCCGCGCGATACCGAAGGCGCAGCCACATCGAATCATTCTTCATCGCCCTCAAACGCATCACCAGCCCGGGCCCCGGTGCCAAAGGCCGCACCGCCCTCTTCGTTTACGCAATCCGCCGCTCACATCAACGGCGGAAAAGACGAGGGTGTCTACAGAACAGCGGGGACGCCTGTGCCACCAGTGTGCAACAGAAAGTTGATGGGCGCAGAATGCAAGTGGTGTCCGCATGAGATGCCGAGAAACGCACAGTAGATGCTTGGTTGTGCCAAGCATGCTCTCCGCGTTTCTCTGCATTCTCCGCGATCACTTCGGCACACGCGGTCGCGCATGCTGACGGCGTGCGCCGTCGGATCCACAATCTAAATGCACGGCCCTTCGCTATACACACTCAGGAAGCTGTCGATGTCCTGGGGATCAAAGAAGCTGCCGTCGTTGTTGAAGTCGATGTCGTTGCAGGTCGCGCCGCCCGGAATGCAAGGACCTTCGCTGTAGACGCTCAGGAACGCTTCGATATCCTGCGGGTCGAAAAAGCTGCCATCGTTGTTGAAGTCGATGGAGTCGCAGACGTTGCCCGGCGTGCCCGTGATGATAAACGCGAGGTCTTGGGCCTGAGAAACGGGCCGCGTGCCCTTGCCCTGGTCGACGAGCGGACTCCACCCACTCCCGGCGAGTTGGCTCGCGTTCCACGCGGGCAAGCCGCGCGAGTCGCTGAGGGTTGCGGGCACCACGTAGAGCGGGAGGCTGGGCGAACTGGGCGTGAGCTGCGCGTCGATCCAGTAAGTGCCTGGCGAGAGTCGGCCGGAGAAGGGAATCGTCACTTCCCAGACTCGGCGTGTGGTGGCGGGCGCGGTGATGACCGGGCCGATGGTGGTTGAGAACGTGCGGTAGATATTGGTCGCGGTTGCGGTTGCGGTGATGGCGTTGTTGGCGTACGCGATCGTCGAGCCCTGCGCGCCGGGCTGGCCGATCCAGATGTTCATCGACGCAGTCGACACAGGATTCGCGCCGGAGTACGTGGGCGAAAACACGTAGAGCTTGATGCCATCGATGGACCAACTCTGTTGACCCGTGATCGCAAAGTCATCGGCGACACGATACGGCAACGCGGTGGCACCGCCAGTGTGGAGCGCGAATCCTGCGACGCTGTTCGCTGCCAATGCATTGTCGCCCACTTCGCTCCAGAACGAACCCGCGGGCGCGGGGACACCGCTGCCGGTGGTTGGCGAGAGCGCGAGGGCGGCGACGTCCGGCGATGCGGACGCGTTGCTGTATAAATTGTCTGCGAGCGCGGCGTTGCCAACACAAGCAAGGCCGGCGAGCGAGCAAACAATTCGAGCAACTCGCGACGGTTGGGACTGTTGATGCAATGTGTTCAGCATGAGAGCACCCCTTGGAACTGAGCGGTGTGATCGGGGAAAACGAAGGGAAGATTCGGATTACCGAGGCGGTTCTGCACGATTTCCGCGAGCACGTCGCGGTAATCTGTGGTGACGTGCAGGTCAAGATTCTGGTACAACTGCCCGGGGCCAAGGCCGGGCCAGGTGCGCTTCACCTGCCCGCCATTCACGCACGCTCCCATCACCATCATGGCGTTGCCGTGCCCGTGATCGCTGCCGAAGCTGGCATTCTCGCCGACGCGCCGACCAAACTCGGACATCACGGCGACCGTCACGCCAGGATCTGGCTGCGCGAACATGTCCCGATAGAACGCGCCGAGGCCACCCGCGAGATTGCCCATGAGACCCGCGAGGAATCCCGTGCCTGTGTTGCCCTGATTGTTGTGCGTGTCCCAGCCGCCGAGGTCGATGGCGATGGCTTCGACGCCGACCTGCGCTTTGATGAGTGCGGCGGTGGTCTTGAGGGCGTATGCAAAGCCGCCCGCGGGATACACCGCGCCGCCTCCGGGCACATAGCCCGCGAAGTTGATGGTGTTGAGCAGGTCGATGGTGTCGAAGGTCGTCGAAACGACGGCGGCGAGCGGGTTGCCGGTCGCGGCGTACATATCTGAGAGCGCAGCGCGTCGCGCGGCGCGAGTCGAAGAACTGCCGCCCAGGTTGAATGTGTCAAGATCGGGGATGGGAAGCGTGTTTGGAGAGCCGGCGAGAGCCTGTTGCAAACCCGTTGAAATCCCGACAGCGCGAAGGATCGCATTAGGGTCCATCGGCGCGACGCTGGCAATGTGCCGACCGAGCCAGCCAGTATTGAGCGTCACGTCTTGAGGTTTTCCAAGTTCCATGAAACGCTGGGCTTCAAAGTGAGAGCGGCTTGGGTCTGTGCTGCCGCAGGCATGAACAAACAGCAGATTGCCGTCCAGGTACGCCTGATGCAGCGGCATCATGGCGGGCGGAATGCCAAAGAAACTGTCGAGGGCGGTGCAGCGATTGAGCGTGTCGGGCGAATCAGGCTGCGGAATCGCAAGCGTGGGGCGATTGGCGTAATAGCCCGGATCGGCGTAGGGCACACAGAGCGTGAGGCCGTCGGACGCGCCGCGAAGGTAGATCGAAACCATCACGTCCCGCTGCGCGCCGCGTGCAGAGTTGGCGAAGGACACGCGGGGCAAGGCGCTCCCCATCGCGAGGATCGCCATGGTCGTCGAGCCGGTCACGCCCATGAAGCCACGGCGGGACAACTGCTGCGAAATCATGTTGTACTCGGCGCAGGCATGCGGGTCGTGCCCTGCGCTTGCGTGGGCGGTTGAATGCAGATTCGGAGTTGGGAGTTTCATGCGAGGCTCCGGATTAGGACTGTCGGACGGGGCTCTGTGTTGAAGTTCGCTTTCAGCACAGAAACACAGAGATCAGGAGGGGGAAGAGGGAAAAAGTCATGATCGGAAAAGGAAGGCGAGAGGCATGGGCGCGGCATCAAGTCTGGTCGTCAAATTCACGCCTCTTCATCCTCTTGTATCTCCGTGCTGAAAGAGGAATAGCAATCAGCGTTGAACTTTGCTTAGTACCACTGGAATGTCGGCGAGCCTAGCGCAAGCGCCAGCGCGTCGGTGCGGCGAGAGAGGGTCGGCGTGCCGGTTCCCAGGTATTCCAAAAGCTCGTTCTTCTCGACATCCAGCATCCTGCCCAGGAAGCAGCGTTCGTTGATGCGATCGACGACCTGCTGGGCAGTGCCCGTTGCACCCGTATAAAACGACGTGATGTCAACCACAACGCCCGCGACGGCGTTACTCGCGACGGTCGTGCCCCAATTCATGCGGGGCAGGAAGTTGCCCGACCAGTACTCGATGCGATCTGGATAACCATCGGGCGCACCCCACGCGAATGGCTGGTGCTGCACTGGC
>CAZEZV010000139.1:0-10070 GCA_964516725.1 uncultured Phycisphaeraceae bacterium | reverse complement strand
TGGCTACGTCCTCCGCCGCATTCTCCGCCGCGCCGTGCGCTACGGCCGTCAGATGCTCGGCGCAAAGACCGGCTTCTTCAGCGACCTCGTCCCCGTCGTCATCCAACACTTCGGCGAAGCCTTCCCGGAACTCCGCAAGAATCCGGGCAAGGTGCAGTCGATGATCCGCGAAGAAGAGGAGAGTTTCGGCAAGACGCTCGACCGCGGCATCAAACTCTTCACCGATGTCGCCGCGAACGCGAAGAACAACACCATCTCCGGCACCGACGCCTTCGCCCTCTACGACACCTACGGCTTCCCAATCGACCTCACCAAACTCATGGCCGAGGAACGCGGCCTCAAGGTCGACGAATCCGGGTACGAGCAGGAAGTCGAAAAAGCCCGCGAACTTTCCCGCACGGGCGGCAAGGTTGAGCAATCCACCAAACTCGTCCTCAGCGGCGAAAACGTCGCTCGCCTGCGTCACCTGAGCGTCAACCCCACCGACGACAGCGCCAAGTTCGAGCACAAGCACGTCCGCGCTCACGTCAAAGCCATCTGGAATGGCCACAACTTCGACGAGCACACGCACCTGCACATGGGCAACGTGAAGAAACTCGTCGGCATCATCACCGACCGCACCAACTTCTACGCGACGATGGGCGGACAGGAGGGCGACAGCGGCGAAATCAAAATCCTCGCCGGTGGTCACCAGGGTGAATTCGAAGTTGAAACCACCGAAGTTTTCGGTGGCTACGTGCTGCACGTCGGTCGCATGCAGAAGGGCACGCTCAAAGTGGGCGACACCGTGAGCATGGAACCCGACGCCAAACGCCGCGCCAAGATCGAAAGCAACCATACCGCGACGCACCTCGCCAACTGGGCACTCCGCGAAGTGCTGGGCGATGGCGTCGAGCAAAAAGGTTCGCTCGTCAGCGACTCGCGCCTGCGCTTTGACTTCTCGCACAACGCGCCGGTCAGCCCGATGCAACTGGGCGACGTCGAAGACTTCGTCACCAAGGCGATCCACTCCAACTACATCGTCCACGCCGAACTCGCGCCCCTCGACAAAGCCCGCCCCATCAACTCGCTGCGCGCCGTCTTCGGCGAAACCTACCCCGATCCTGTCCGCGTCGTCGCCATCGGCGTCCCCACCGAAGAACTCCTCGACAATCCCGCCAACCCAGAGTGGCGGCAATACTCCATCGAGTTCTGCGGCGGCACCCACGTCCTCGCGACTGGCGAAATAGGCTCCTTCGCGCTCGTGAGCGAAGAAGCAGTTGCCAAAGGCGTCCGCCGCATCACCGCCGTCACCGGCGAAGCCGCGGCGAACGCATTCCGCGAAGCGGATGTGCTCGAACAAAACATCGCTGCGACGGGCAAACTAGACGCGGTTGAACTCAGCAAAGCAATTCCCAATCTCCTGACGCAACTCGATGCGTCGAATGCGCCTGCGTCCAGAAAAGGCAAACTGCGAGCACAAGTCGCCGCGCTGCAAGAGCGCGTCAAAACCGCCGGCAAGCAAATGTCCGCGATGATGACAGATCGCGCCGTCTCGCAGGCCCGCGCACTCGCGCAGAGTGCGTTGTCGAGCAACACCAACGTCGTCGTTGCCCAGATCGACGCTGGCGAAGACCGCGCCGCGCTCCAGGTCGCCGTGAAAACCATCCGCGACACAATCCCCCGCGCCGCCGTCATGCTTTTCAGCGTTGATGACACCGGCAAAGCCGCAATCCACGCCAGCGTGCCTGACACGCTCGTCGCCAAAGGCCTCAAGGCAGGCTCATGGCTGCGCGACGCCGCATCGGTGATGGGCGGCAAAGGCGGCGGCAAAGACGACAACGCCCAAGGAGGCGGCACCGAAGGCGCAAAAGTGAAGGACGCCATGCGCGTCGCCGAACAAGTCGCGCTGAAACACGCGATGGCGTGACGCGCTCAGTGTACATTGGCGGTCCCCCGCCAATTCTTCGTCTTCGTCGGCGGTCTCCGCCGACGACGTACATTCAAAACAGAGAGTTCAGAGAGAAGAAAACTGAAAAGCAAAGGTGTGAATTGAATCACATCAAATCCTCTCTGTGTTCTCTGCGCTCTCTGTGGCAAATTGAAATACCCCAAGTCACACGACTTTGCCAATGCCCTCCCCCGAAAAAAACTCCGACCTCGACGACCTCCTCGCGAAAGCGAATGCTCTCAAAGACGCCCCCAGCGCCGAAGCCCCACACATCCCCGAAGCCCTTCGCAAGCCCGTCCACAAACCACCCTCCGACACCATCAACTGGCGCGACGACAAAAATCCCGGCGACCGCTCCGGCATGATGAAGGCCCTCGCCCTGGGCATGAACTTCGTCTACGCCGTCATCGGTGCCGGCGCGATCGGCTGGGCCCTCGAACGCTGGCTCATCCCCAGCGCCAAGCCATGGCTGCTCATAGGTGGTCTGGTGCTAGGACTTTGCGCCGGCATGTACCTCTTCATCCGCGAAGCCAACCGCGTGAATCGCTCATAAACGCTCGACAAAACCACCCAAACACCAAACGAACTCTGTACGTGTGTGACTGGCAAATCCGCGTCGCCGCCGCTATCCTTCGCCCCCTCAAAACCGCCCTCGGCGCGATATCAATAAATGACCACTCCGATCGTTCAACCCGACGCCCTGAAGACCCAGCCAAGGGTGCCTTACGCATCGTTGATGCTCAGTTTTTTTACAGCTTCATTGATGGGTGTCGCTGCTGGATACATCTTCAACTCATCCAGCGAAGCATTGAAAGGCGCGCTGCTCGGCCCGCTCTGTCTCTGGCTCGCGGCGATGATGGGTTTGAGCGCATATGCGCTTGCCGGGCCTCAACTTGAACGCATCGCGTTCTCGATTCTGGGCTCCTCACTCTTCCGAATGATCCTGGCCCTCTCGATGGGGCTGGTTGTCTACTTCATCGCTCTTCAAGACTCCCGCGACGCGCGGGTGACCTTCTGGGTTGCGTTCTTGGTCGCTGGCCTGCTCGCACTCATCATCGAAACCGCTCTGGGATTGTCGCTCATCAGTTCTCTCGAATTTTCCCGCTCTCAAACTAAGAGCACGGGGACTTCAAATGTAATGGAAGGTTCCGCCGCATGAACGTTACTCCGTTCCTGGTGCTCGCCGCCGACAACCCCGTGGACCACGTGGTCAATAAGCCGTTCAAAGTCGGCAACCTGTTCGGCATTGAAAACGCCTGGGTCTGGTCCGCTCACACGGGCAGCCTCGTCCTCGCCGGCATCCTCACGATCCTCGTACTCTGGTACGCCGCAAGCCGCATCAAGACGGGTCCCGAGAGCCAGGGCGTTGATCGCTACGTCACCAAGGGCGGCTTCGCCCACATGATCGAAGTGATCTGCGTGTACCTGCGAGACACCACCGTCCGGCCGCTGCTTGGAGATCGCACCGACAAGTTCATGCCGATCCTCTGGACGTTCTTCTTCTTCATCCTCTTCAACAACCTGCTGGGTCTGGTCCCGATCATCGACATCCTGCACCTCTTCAACGACAACTGGAAAGCAAACCACAGCGCACCGGTGGGCGCGACCGCAACGCAAAATCTTTTCGTCACCGCGGCTCTCGCCATCATCTCTGCCCTCGTCATCAACTTCGCCGGCATCCGCAACTTGGGTCTGGGCGGCTATATCAGCCACTTGACCGCCGGCACGCCCGCCTACCTCTGGCCCCTCATGGTGCCGATTGAAATCATGGGCACCATCATCAAGCCCGTCGCCCTCGCGCTGCGTCTCTTCGCGAACATGACCGCAGGCCACATTCTGGTCGCCGTGCTGTTCATGTTCGCTGTCAAGGGCATCGCACTGCTCACAGGTGAAACCGTGACCGAAACCGGCGTCACAAACAATCCCACGGCCATGGGCGTTGTTCTGGGCGGCTCAATCTCGCTTGTCTCGATCGTCTCCGCGATCGCCATCTACTTCTTGGAGCTCTTCGTCGCCTTCCTCCAGGCGTTTGTCTTCATGTTCCTCACGACAGTGTTTATCGCACAACTCAGCCACCATGATGATCACGAGCACGAGCATCATGAGGGCCATGGCCACGAGCACGCACACGCGCACTAAAGCGCAGCGTGAATAACGGGCCCGCGCCACAGTCGGCGCATGTGTTTTTCGTCTCGTGCATCATGTTGCAATTAGTAGAAAGGTTCTTGAGTTATGAAGATTGGTACCAAACTCGTTGTGGGCGCTCTCGCCCTTGCAGCCGCAACCGCCTCCGCCAGCGCCGCTGAAGTGGGCGTCGGTCACGGTCTCGCCGCTGTCGGCGCCGGCCTCGCCGTCGTCGGTGGTGGTCTTGGCATCGGCATGATCGGCAAGGGCGCGCTCGAGTCGATCGCCCGTCAGCCCGAAGCCAAGGGCCCGATCGGCACGAACATGATTCTCGCCGCGGCTCTCGTCGAAGGCGCGACCCTGTTCGCAGTCGTCGTCGGCCTCCTCGTCGGCTTCGTCAAGTAATTGACCTCATCTTCCCGCGAACCGAAACGTTCGCGGGAGGCTTTTTAGTCAGTCTGTTCAACCTTGGAGTTACTCGCATGAACGCTCGTGCAATTCTCGCTTCCTCTGCCTTCGCTACATTGGCCATTGCCCCCATCGCGCTCGCGGCAGATGGCCACGAAAAGGCCGGTGTGCTCCCCACGATCGCGCAGGGCATCGTGCCGATGCTGATTTCGATCGTGGTCTTCATCGTCGTCCTCGCCGTGCTGTCCGTGAAGGTCTGGCCAGCGATACTGGGCGGCCTGAAGGATCGCGAAAAGAAGATCAAGGACGAAATCGAAGGCGCCGAACTCGCCCGCCAGCAGGCCAAGGACGCACTCGAGCAGTATCAGCAGAGCCTCTCGCAGGCCCGCGCCGAAGCCCAGAAGGAAATCGACAAGGCCCGCGCTCAGGCTCAGATCATCGGTGCCGAGCTCAAGGCCAAGGCCGACGTCGAACTCAACGCGATGCGTGAAAAAGCCATGCGCGACATCGAGAACGCCAAGAAGGCCGCAGTCGCAGACATCTACAGCCACAGCGCGCAGCTCGCGACGACGATGGCGGGCAAGATTCTCCGCCGCGAAGTAAACTCAGGCGACACGCAGCGCCTGCTGGATGAATCCGTCGCGCAACTCTCCGGCTCACGCAACTAAGTTCCAAGCGTCACTCCTCTCTTTGGCGATTTGGCCATTTGGAAATTTCGAAATGCCCCTCACCCACACCCAACCCAACGCCACCTCCCGCGTCTACGCCAAGAGCCTGTACGAACTGTGCATGAGCACGCATGGCGCGGGCAAGGCGAAGGTTGAAGAGACGCTCGACGAACTCGAACAGATCGCGGAACTCACAAAGACGCACCCGCAGCTTGGCGAGATGTTCGCAAGCCCCTCCATCGGCACAAAGGATCGCGCGAAGGCCCTCAACAACATCTTGAAGGGCCAGATCAGCGACACCACGCTGCGCTTCGTGCAGGTGCTCAATGACAAGGGCCGCATCGACCTCTTCCCCGCGATCGTGCAGTCCTTCGACGAAGTCGTGCAGGAACAGTTCGGCACCATCGAAGCCGACATCTTCACCGCGCAGCCCGCTACTCCAGACATGGTCCGTGAAATCACCGAACGCCTCTCCAAGACGCTCGGCAAGCAAGTCGTCGTACATCCCTACACCGAGCCCGCGATGATCGGCGGCGTCAAAATCAAGATCGGCGACCAATTGCTCGACGCCAGCGTCGCAACGCAACTCGCAAAGCTCAAGGACCAACTCGCCAAGCAAGGCGTGTCGAGCATGCGAGCCAAGCTCGGCAATATCCTGGGCGAGTAGCGTCGGCTCCCTGCCGATGCACCACTACCCTCACGCGTGTCTCGCTACACGCGCCAATCCATCCTTCCAAACATCGGCCCCGAGGGCCAGGCAAAACTCGCCTCATCACACGCGGCGATCATCGGTGTCGGCGCGCTGGGTTGTGTCACCGCGGACCTGCTCGCCCGCGCGGGCGTCGGCACCATCACGCTGATCGACCGCGACATCGTGGAGCTCACAAATCTCCAGCGACAGACGCTTTTTTGCGAGGCAGATGTCAACCTTCCCAAAGCCGAAGCCGCCGCGAAGAGGCTTGCCGCGATCAACTCAACCATCACAATCAATGCACACGCAGCGGACCTGACAAGCACGAATGCGGAAGTGTTGCTTGCACTGCGTGAACAAGATGCGCAGCGACCAACCATCCTCATCGACGGCACGGACAACTTCGTCACCCGCTACCTGCTCAACGACCTCGCCGTGAAACACAACGTATTCTTCGCGCACGCTGGCGTGGTTGCAACGATCGGTACTCAAGCAACTTTTTCTCCGGGCAACGCGTGCCTCCGCTGCGTCTTTCCAACACCGCCCGACGCAGCTTCGCAGCCCACGTGCGACACAGAAGGCGTCCTCGGCCCGGCAGTATTCTTGGTCGCCGCTGCACAGGCCGCAGATGCAATCAAAGTGCTGACCGGAAACGTGGCGGCGTTGCCGAACGCACTTGCGCGAATCGACTCGTGGCGAAACACGCGACAGACAATCGTCTTGCGGAAGGACCCGGACTGTCCGTGCTGTGCGCGCCAAGGCTTCGAGTTCCTTGAGTTCCCCATCTCCTCGGAATCGACGACCATCTGCGGCCAGAATGCCGTGCAGCTGTGGCCGGGAAGCACGCACATTGACTTGTCAAAGCTTGCCGCGCGACTGGCACACGCAGGCGAGGTTGCAACAAGCCGGTTCATGGTTCGATTCTCACCCAGCGGATCATCGCTCACACTGAGTATCTTTCAAGATGGACGTGCAATCGTGCACGGCACTCGCGAAGCGGGAGCGGCCAGGTCCGTCTATGCAAAGTACGTGGGAGCGTGAACCGCGCGCGGATGCAACGACACTCAACATCGGCGGCAACGCCCCGATACAATGCCCCAGCGGGACTCGCACATCGATGCTGTTCGCTGAGCATCAACTTGAGTCGCGTCGCCCCGCCGGGAGATTCTCGATGCCTCGCTCAAAACCGCTGACCGCCTCGGCTTCTCTTCTGCTGTGCGCCGTCTCCGCCGCGCAGGTTCATTACACATACCTCTGGCACATGGAACAGCCGATCTATTGGCCCGATCAGGCAACCTCCGGCCCCGATCGCTACGAAGTCGCATGGCAGAGCATCCAGCGCAAGGACGCGGGAGCGGCGCACCCTGAAAACAACCTCCGAGACATCTTCGGCCTCGCGGATCGCCAGGCCGGGTACCAGTACCGCATGCGCGACGCGATCAACGACATCCGCTGGACAGCCGAGGGCGGCGCGCAGATCAGTTACTCGGGCGGGCTCATTCGCAACATCCAGAGCCTGGGCGAAGCAAATCAACTCGGCTACGCAACCAACTGGAACTCCTGGCTGCGCGAAGCCCGCGGCTGGAACGTCGCCGGCATCGCAACCCAGCCCCGCGCAGACATCGTCCTCTTCGGTTTTCACCACCCCCTCATGCCCTTGATCGACGAGACCGCGCTGCGAAAAGAACTCCAACTCTACAAGGAAATCTACACCGACGCATGGGGCACAGCAGTGCCCCGCTCCCGCGGCCTGTTCCCCAGCGAAATGGCATTCAGTACCCGCATGATCGAAGTGCTCTCGCAAGAGGGCGTGCAGTGGGCGATCGTGTCGTCAGAAAAAATCTCCCGCGCCTGCGCTGACTTCCCAGTGGTCTACGGCAGCGGCGGCATCAACACCGACCCGCCCAACCGCGCAGATCAAGTCAACCCAGCGCAAGGACCAAGCAATTACTTCCGCCGCAGCATCTCGCGCGGCTGCGCCCCCGCCGAAGCCGTCCCCTACTCCTTCGTCCCGCGGCGCGCAAGACACGTGAACCCGGCAACCGGAGCAATCTCAAGCATCATCGTCGTCCCCTCATGCCAAAGCCTGTCCTGGGAAGATGGCTACGCACCCCTGGGCACAGGTGCGCTCGCGACGCTGAGCAGCATGGCCCCCAACGGCCTCGGCGCAAATCGACCCATGCTCGTCATGCTCGCGCACGACGGGGACAACGCCTGGGGCGGCGGCTTCTCATATTACCGCGAAGCCGTGCCCAACTTCGCAAGCACCGCAAACAGCCAAGGCTACATCGCAACAACTGTTGAAAAATACCTCGCGGATCACCCCGTGCCAACAAACGACTACGTCCACGTCGAAGACGGCGCATGGGTCAACGCCGACGGAGACTTCGGCGCACCAAGTTTTCTCAACTGGAACTGGCCACTCGTCAACGCCAGCGGCCAAGTTGACATCGAAAATGGCTGGGCCGAAGACGCCCGCAACTGGGCCGTCATCACCGCCGCGAACAACCGCGTCGCAACCGCGGAGCAAATCGCAACTGGCCCCGGCGGCCCTCAACCCGCAGGCCTCAACACCCGTCGAATTCTCTATCCAGACGCCGCAACAACCGCCGCAGAACGCGCGTGGCACTACTTCCTGGGCAGCCTCAACTCAGGCTATATGTACTACGGCACAGCCGTCGACATGGAAGTCAAGCCGACAATCGCCTGCAACGAAGCGATCGACCACGCAAGCAGCGTCATCGGCACAGGCACCCTCGATCAAACCGGACCCACGATCTGGGCGCTCCAGCGCTGGCCCTGGAACCCCGGCAGCACCAACTTCGGCCCCGCCCACGGCTATCAGCAGCGATCAAACAACGGCGACTTCTACATCTGGACATTCATCGATGACGTCTCAGGACTCTCAAACGTCACTCTCAAGTACCGCGTCGACATCGACGGACAACGCTCGCTCGCAAGCACCGAAAACGAGACATACGCAGGCGGAGCCGGCGTCGGCGCATGGCAGAGCGTCCCCATGACACTGCGAGACTTCCCCGCCGGAAACTTTTTTAGCAACCCATCAATTAACTTCTTTGAAATGCCCGCCGCAATCGCGGATCAATACTGGGTCCAACTTCTCAACATCCGCAGCAGCCTGCTCGACTACTACATCGAAGCAACCGATACACGCGGCAACATCACTCGCTCGCCCATCTCGCACGTCTGGGTCGGCGATGGCGGCGGCGGTTCGCCAACCGGACCAACAGTGACGCTGTCGCCCGCGACGCCGGTCGCCGGACAAACCGTCACAATCACATACGACCCCGCAGGCCGCCCCTTGGCCAGCGCAAGCAACGTGTGCCTGCATTGGGGCATCAACACTTGGCAGCAGGTGCCCACTGACCCGCCAATGTCGCCAACCGTGCCCCCAAGCCGCTGGCAAGTCACAGTCACCCTGCCCAGCAACGCCACACAGCTCGACATGGCCTTCAACAACTGCGCCGGCACGTGGGACAACAACGGTGGAGCCGACTGGCACTTCGCAGTGCAGGGCGGCGTGCCGACGCCTCAGTGGACCATGGACGGCGTGCGCGACGCGGCAAGCGTCGAAGTTGCATCGAATAGCACCCAGTCAATGCGCCTGTGGTCAGGCCTGATAGGCGACGTCCTCTACGTCGCAACCAACGACGCAGGCGAAGGCAACGATCACTTCATCTTCGTCGCGAGCGATCCCGCTGGCGCACCGCGCGCAGCCCCATGGGCAAAGGCCGGGCAAGTCGCCAACTGGCTCGCATTCCTCGCCGACGAAAACAACAACGACTACGAAGGCTGGTTTGATCATGGCAGCGCCGTCGCAGTCCAGGCCGCAACCGGCCCAAACGGCGGCGTCCTCGAAGGCACAATCAATCTGCGCCAGGAACTGAACCTCGCCCCAAACGCCGCGCTCCCCGAATACATCACGCTCGCCGTTGGTCCCTATGCAACCGCAGACGCAGGCACGCTCGCAACCGCATCCCAAGTACCGCCCGCCGTGACGCCAAACGTGAACATCGAAGCAGTCGAGTTTGTCCGCGTCCGACTCTGCGAACTCACCTCCCCCACCACCTGCCCGCCCGCAGGCCCAGTCTGCGACTCCATCGACTTCAACAACGACACCAGCGTGTTCGATCCCATCGACATCGACGCGTTCCTCTCCGTGTACTCCGAAGGACCCTGCGCGCCACCAACCGCATCCTGCAACGACATGGACTTCAACAACGACGGC
>CAZEZV010000138.1:0-10118 GCA_964516725.1 uncultured Phycisphaeraceae bacterium | reverse complement strand
GTGCGGGGGATGCCGTGGTTGAAGATGTCCATGACGAGGCGGCGGTCAAAGCCGACTTTGCCGGAGGCTGCGCCGCGATGCGTGGTGTCTTCGGCGGAGAGGCGGAGGTCTTGCAGCAGGAACTTCATCAAGCCGCAGTGACCGGGGTAGCGAATGGTTTTGTAGGCGATGTTGCTGTGGGCATGGGTTTTTCCGGCCTTTTTCAGCGTTTCGATGAGCGTGCCGACGCCTCCTGAGGTGTAGAAGGCTTCGTATTCGATACCCTCAAAGCTGAAGTTTTCGAGGCCATCAAGCGCGGGGACTTTGACCATTTTGCCGTCGAGCATGACGTTGCAAGGCTCGCAGTATTCGTTGATGACGCCCTCGGTGCTCCAGGTGACGTTGTACTTGAGTTGGTTGGTCGGAAACTGTGGCAACGCGCCAACTCGCAGCGTCAACGTGTGAACCTTGTCGAACTGACGAGCGATGTCGTTCGCGGCGATGGCGATGTAGCCGGGCGCAAGGCCACACTGCGGGACGAGGGCGACTTTGGCTCGCTTGCTCTTGCGGTCCAAGGCGCGGACTGCGTCGGTGGTTTCGACGTCTTCGGTCACGTCAAAGTAATGCACGCCGGCAGCATTGGCTGCTTCCGCGATCCCCAACACCATGTTGTACGGCAGCATGCAGATCACGCTGTGCTTGCCTTTGAGCGCACGCTTGACTTGCGGCATGCTGGAGACGTCAAGACGAACAGAGTCGTATGAGATCTCAAACGCCTGCTTGCCCATCATCTGCTTGACACTCTTGCGAAGGCGATCGAGGCCCTTTATCGCTTCCTTGAGCGAGGCTTCGCTGCGATCCGCGACAGTGACGTGGTAGGCCCCGTGGCCGCAGGCGAGGAGAAGTTCAGCGACAGACTTGCCGACTTTGCCGGCGCCGAGGACGAGGACGTTGTGTTTTTTGGTGGGCATGTGAGGAACTCAAAGCAAAAAGCGAAAAGCAGCACAGTGAAAGTAGGAACGGATGGGTTTGACGAGGGGGTGGGGGGTGATTGTTGGAGAGGTCGACATGATTGGCGAATGAAGAATCGAGGACTGAAAGCACGGCTTTCGAGTTCAATGTGGACTGATTGAAGCGGCAGAATCGTGATATCGGTCTTCGCAAGAGGCTCTCGTGGCAGTTTCGGGTTCGGATTGATGATCGCCTGAGAATGTCGGTGATTGCTACTATTGCGACCTTCGGTTTGTACGCATATTGATGCTCATTGACGCCCGACCCTCGACCCCCGACACCCAGGGTAATCCGCGGGTCTTTCTGGAAAGGTCTTTTATGCCCCGTTCGATGCTCTTCACATCTGAATCCGTCTCCATGGGCCACCCCGACAAAGTCGCCGACCAGATTTCGGATGCGATTCTGGACGCGATGATTGCGGATGATCCGTTCTCGCGCGTTGCCTGCGAAACGCTGTGCGCGACGGGCCTTGTGGTCGTTGCGGGTGAAGTCACGACTCGGACGTGGGTGGATATTCCGGAAGTGGTTCGCCGGACGGTGCGAGACATCGGGTACACCTCGGGCGACATGCGCTTTGATGCTGAGTCGTGCGCCGTCCTCGTCGCACTCAACAAGCAGTCGCCCGACATCGCCATGGGCGTCGATCGCGAAGGCGCGGGCGACCAGGGCATGATGTTCGGCTTCGCGTGCAAGGACACGCCGGAGCTCATGCCGCTGGCGATTCAGTTGTCGCACCGCCTCGTCGAGCAGCAGGCGCACATCCGCGTCGCGGGCACGATCGCCGGGCTGCGGCCCGACGCGAAGAGCCAGGTGACGGTCGAGTATGACGAACACAATAAGCCTGTTCGTGTTGACACCGTTGTTCTTTCCACACAGCACGACGCAACCTGGAATGAACGCCAGGGCGAACTGAAGAAGCAGATCACCGAGCATGTGCTCAAACCCGTGCTTGGTTCTTGGTGGAATCCTGGAATCACCGTTCACGTCAATCCCACAGGCCGCTTTGAAATCGGCGGGCCGCACGGCGATACTGGTCTCACGGGTCGCAAGATCATCGTCGACAGCTACGGCGGCATGGGTCGGCACGGCGGCGGCGCGTTCAGCGGCAAGGACCCGACCAAGGTCGATCGCAGCGCGGCGTACATGGCTCGCTACATCGCAAAGAACGTGGTGTCGGCGGGGCTGGCGGATCGCTGCGAGATTCAGTTGAGCTACGCGATTGGCGTCGCCGAACCGACCAGTGTGTACGTCGATTGCTTCGGCACCAACAAGGCGGATGAAGGCAAGATCAGCAAGGCGATTCGCGATACGTTCAAGTTGACGCCGAGAGGGATCATTGAGACGCTGAATCTGCGGACGCCGATTTTCTCACCGACGGCGCGGCACGGGCACTTTGGGCGTATGCCGGGGAGCGTGATCGTCGGTGGCAAGAAGTACGACACGTTTACGTGGGAGAAGACGGACAAAGCGGAGGCGTTGAAGAAGGCGGTTGGGTAAGTAAGCCGCTTTCCGGTGACGCAATATTGAAATGACACAGCGCACGTGATTGCTCGCGTGCGTTTTTCTTTTCGTGAAGATATTTGTGATCACGGCGGTACGTTCAGATTGGACGTCGCGCGTAAGCCCTCCCTGACGGTCGGGCTGCATGCCCTAGGTCAGTCCTCGTCGTTCCACTCGAAGCTGCGGCGGGTTTCGTAGCCTTCGCGGCGCATGCCGGCATTCAAGATCAGTCCGACCATCACCCACTGCGCGATCATGCTGGAGCCGCCGTGGCTTAGGAACGGGAGGGTGATGCCGATGATGGGAAGCAGTCCCAGATTCATGCCGATATTGACGACGATCTGGGCGAAAAGGAAGCCCGTCGCGCCGACGCAGATGAGGCGGGCGAAGGGTTCGGGGCTGGTCGCGGCGGTGAGGAGAGCGCCGGCGATCCAGAGGGCGAAGAGGGCGAAGACGATGATGCCGCCGAAGAGACCGAAGCGAGTGATGATGGGGGAGAAGACCATGTCGTTGTGACGCTCGGGGAGGGCGTTGAAGCGCTGGAGGGCGCGGGCGTGGTCGTCGCCCACGCCGAAGAATCGCCCTGCGCCGATGAGCCGCTGCGCAGTGACGGACTGCATGTTGATGTCTAGGTCTTCGCTGGAGTCGCCTTTCAACTGCTGATAAAGGCCCACTATGCGGGCTTTCTGGTGGGGTTTCAAGATCGGATAGGAGAGCGGCGCGGCGAGCGTTGCGAGGGCAACGACGAGGACGAGGTGCTTCATCTTCGCGCCGGCGGCTATCAACACAAAGAAGAGCGCAGGAATGAAGAGAATGGCGGTGCCCAAGTCTGGCTGAAGGATGATGAGGCTCATCGGCACGCCGGTGATGATCGCGGGTGGCAGAAGTCCTTTGAGCGTGCGATGATTCTTGCGATATCGCAAGTACCACGCGAGCGCGAGGACCGTCGCGACCTTGGCGAGTTCAGCGGGTTGAAGATTGATGGGGCCAAAGTCGATCCATGCGCGTGCGCCGCCTCGCGGGCGGACGATGGAACTGGGGATGAAGGGAATCAGCAGGAAAATCAATAGAAACAAACACACTGCAAAGACCGGCCATGTCCACACGCCGATCGAGCGATAGTGCGGCACACAGATGATGCCGCAGGCGATAATGCCGGCGATGACGTATATGAGTTGGCGAAGCGCAGTAGGGCCGATGCTGGCTTGCTTGGCGGTTGCTGCGAGCGCGACAGACGGTGCGCGTTCGGCGACGTCGATGGCGTAGACGCTCAAGATGCAGAGTGCGAGTGATGCGAAGACGACGAGCCAGGCGGGGCCGCCCCGACGGAGGAAGGACATCACGCCACGCGAGGCGCGTTGGTGGAAGGGCTCGGGTTGGTCGGTGTAGGACCAGGGCATGGGAGAGCGTACAGCGTACAACTGAAAGCCGATATGGTGAAGTTTTCATGTCAGCTTCCAGCTGTACGCTGTCAGTTGACTAAACGGTTTATTCTCGCGGCGCGACTCCTGATCGCATCACATCAACTCCTCGTCCACCAACGCCTTCACAATCTGATTCACAATCGGCCCGCTCACTTTGCCGCCGGATCCGCCGTATTCGACGACCACGGCGATGGCGAATTGCGGGCGATCTTTGCCCGCGAGCACGACAAACCACGAGTGATCGCCCGAGCGGACAACCTGCGGATCGAGTGGCCCGTCACCGTCGGGATCAATTCGAAGATCAGGCGCGGCGGCGGTGCCGGTTTTGCCCCAGATTTTGACGCCGGGCACCGTGAATATGCGTTCCCGCTCGAGCACGCCGCCTAGGTGATGGCCAGAGCCTGCGGGATCATTGATGGCGAACCAGAGGCCTTGCATGGCTTCGCTGATTGCGTGTGGCGGGTATCCCATGTCGCGGGCCGGGGGGCGGACATCATCCGTGATAACTATGCGGGGTTTGAGGTATTGGCCGTTGCGGGCGATCGTTGCGTATGCATTCGCGGCGTGGAGGGCGGTCCATGTGACCGGTCCTTGACCGATGCCCATTTGGATCGCGTCGTCATTGGAAATCGAAGATGGGCCGTTGGTGCCGAGCGAACCGGGCGCTTCGAAACCTGCGCCGAGTGCGAAGCGCTCGCCGACGCCGTAGCTTTGGTATGCCGCACGAACGCCGTCTGCGCCGAGGCGGTCGCCCATGGTGTAGAAGAAGATGTTGCACGAGACGCCGATGGCTTCGACGGGGCTGGGGTCGTGGTTGAGGCGTTGGCTGTGGGTCAAGCCGTAGGTCTTGAAGATGAGACAGCGCAGAACATTTGGATTGTTGGCGAGGTAGTGACCTGTGCATGCGATGTGTTCGCCCTGGCGAACCAACCCTCGCTTCGCAGCTTCGCAGAGGATGATGGGTTTTACGATGGAACCCGGCGGGTACTCGCTCGCGAACGCGCGATTGAAAAATGGGCGACGCAGTTCGTCTGTTGCCAGCGATGGGTCCTGCGCGAGTTGCTCTCGCGAGATTGTGGGGCTTGAGGCGGCGGCCAAGATGTCGCCTGTCGCGATTTCGACGACGACGGCCCCGCCATAAAGCTCTTGGCCAATGTCCTGCTGCGGACTGCTCGCGGAAAAGTGCCAGGGCTGCACTTGCGCGAGGCCAGCGTGTGGCGACAGCAGTGCCTGGAGCTTTGCTTGCAGCACAGCGTCGATGGTGAGTTGAACGGAGCGGCCCGGTGTCGAATCAATCGTCGAAATGTCGCCAGATTCAAGGCGAGTTGTTTGCAAGCCGCGAAGACCGCGGAGCCAGTGTTCTTGTGACGCTTCGACGCCCGTGTCGCCGATGCGATCACCTTCGCGATATGCGCCGCGATCGATTTTGGGCAGATCGCCGTCAGTCGGAAGCAACGCGCGTTCGGCGAGACTTGGATTCTCTTTGAGAAATGCGACGCGGCGGTTGGTGTCGCCGAGCAGCGTGCGGCCTTTGCCGTCGGTGCGATCTCCGAAGACTTGGTTACGGAGTTTGCCGATGAGCAGTTGGCCCACGCCATCGATATCAACAGTGACAGGCGAGTCTCGCAGAACGCTCGGATACAAGCTGGTGTCGAGGGTGATGACTTGGTGCTCGAGTGGATACTCGCGTTGATTGCTGTCCGTGACGGACAAGCCCGGCACGATGGGCACGGTTTCGACGCGATCCGCGGCGAGTTGGAACTTTTCACTGGCGTCGGCGGCACTGAGCGCAATATCAACTGATTCGCTCGCGAGCCGGCGAGCCGCGAAGCCAACGGCGTCTTGGGCACCGCGTGCGATGACGTGCGAGCGGATTTTGTCCTCGATCGGCTCCGCGGCGTCGCGCTCAAACTTGCGCAGCATGGCTTCGGTGACTTCCGTGTTCTTCTCGCGTGCCTCGCGCATGCGATTGTCGAGGCGGGCGCGAGTGACGGCTTGCTGGCGGCGCTCAACGGTCGTGACAATCGTGTTGATGCGATCATCGAACTCCTGTTGAGTGATGCCCAGCGTGTTCGCGAGCAGGCGACGAGCATTGGCGACATGCGCCTCATACTGCGGCTGGATTTCACCAATGAGTTCGGCCTGCCCAGGCTTGCCGATATCGGCCCAGCGCGACCCGGCCATGCGAATCGCCGCGCGGCGGGCTTGTCGGGAGGCCCATGATCCGTCGATGACGCTGTAGTCGAGTTGGATGTCGTACGCAGGCCGATCCTGAGCGAGGACGCGACCCTTGCGATCAAGGATGCTGCCGCGAACGGTGGGCGTCCAGACTTCCCGGGAGAGTCGCTGCTCTGCATCGGCGCGGAGCGAACTGCCTTTAAACACCGTGAGTTGGGCAAGGCGGCCGAAAAGACCTAGCCCGGCGAGGGCCATGAGGCCACCCAGGAAAAGGAGCCGGCTGCCGAATTGGGATTGGACGAAGGGGTTCACGGTGTTGATTGGTTTTTGTGCGGTATACCAACACGGTGTGTACGCACGCACTTTCTTTGCGTAAAACTCGGTATTTCAAGGACTTGTGCTTGAGTAATCGAAAAAGTCCAAAAAAGTTGCCCACTTTGTTGGCATTTTTTCCAGCATGGTGCATGTTATGTCTGTCTTGTCTCTCTCTCCTCCTAGTACTTGGCCGCGGGCGGAAACACGCAGCCAAGGTTGAAAGAAAGTGCGGCTCTCTGAATGGCCTGATCAGCCAATCAACGCGGGGCGGCTTTCTTGATGGTGTCTTGTCTCTCTCTCCTCCTTTGCTCAACCACGGGCGGAAACGCGTGGTTGAGTGCTTTTTTGGGAAAACTGAAGTCCGTCGGCCCGGCGTCTTGCCGGGCACTTTTGTTTTTGGGTTGCCGGGGTCATTCCTTGCAACGCTCTAAGTAAAAACGACCCTGAACTTCCTTGCCTCGCGCTTGCCGACAAGTCAGTCGCGAACACCCCCACCCCACACGCCCCCACTGCTTCAATAGTCACACAGTGACCACGGCCTGTGTACGACGTTCACTGCACCGCTCAGTTTGGGCTGGATTGAGTCCGCATGCGTGTGTCGAGCGCATGGGCCCCGAACTTGTGGGGTGACGATCGCGTAGAAGTCCATTTGGGCAGTTCTGTTCAAGAATCGCTTCAACCACTGGAGGCTCCTTCCTGTATGGCCGTTTGCAAAGCGCGGCTACGCTGGGCCATTCGTCACCGACTACGCAGCGTCGCCCCCCCGCCCCCCGCCCCGCATCGTCGGTGGCACGGCAGACTGACTGAAACCTCGTTCCCGTTCGCCGCTCACTGATCACCGTTCCCATCCTTCCCATGCAAGAACAACGCGCCGACTTCAAGGAAACGTTCACGAGCATCATCATCGCGTT
This sequence comes from uncultured Phycisphaeraceae bacterium, assembly GCA_964516725.1. GTDB lineage: Bacteria > Planctomycetota > Phycisphaerae > Phycisphaerales > UBA1924 > BJHL01. Next base: position 2,800 of record CAZEZV010000138.1, on the reverse strand, counting down.
TGCGATGGCGTTTTTGTTCCGTGGGTTTGTGGTGGAGGCGTTCATCATTCCAACGGGGTCGATGGCGCCGACGCTTCGCGGGCAGCACCATCAGTTTCGCTCGCCCGAGAATGGGTATGAGTGGGTGTCGGGACCTTCGACGGAGGGGATGTCGGGGCGGAGCGGGGGCAGCGTCAAGGGTGTGGATGTCAATACCGGTAGTGACAATGACAAGCCATTTGTGAGCCGCGCGGGCGATCGCATCTTCGTGATGAAGTACTTGTACTCCATCTATGACCCGGCGCGGTATGACGTAGTCGTCTTCAAGAACCCGACGGACCCGACGATCAACTTCATCAAGCGGCTGATCGGGCTGCCGGGCGAGCAGATTGCGCTGATTGACGGCGACGTGTTTGTGCGCAAGCCTCAAGCAAGTGACTCCAAGGACGCGAATCCGTGGGAGCTACCGGGCTGGAAAGTCGCGGCAAAGCCCGAGCGGGCACAGCGGACCATGTGGCAGCTCGTGTTTGACAGCCAGTTCACGCCCACGACGGACACGATCAACGGACGGACGTGGGTGTCGCCGTGGCTTGGCTCGACCGAGGCGGGCGGGGCGAGCAAGGCGTGGACGTTTGGCAAGGACGGGGTGTATGAGCTTGCGACGAGCGACGCGGCCCGACTGGATTGGGACTTTCACAAGCGCCCCATCTACGACTCGTACGCGTACAACTTCATGGTGAATGCGGGTACGCCCCTGACGCTTCCGGTGAGCGATCTTCGCATGTCGCTGGGGGTGAGGCCTGAAAAAGCTGGCGGAAAGATCAGCGCCACGGTGCAATCACGCGGGCAGCAGTTCCGAGTTGATATCAGCGGAACCAATGTTTCACTTAAGATGCGGCCCATCGCCAATACCGAAAGCCCGGCGGACGCACCGTGGACGGTGCTGCAAGAGGCTGTGCTCGTATCGCCATTGCCAGCGGGCAAAGTGACCAACCTTGAATTCTGGCACGTGGACCAGACGCTGCAATTGTGGGTGCAGGATAAGTTGGTGGCGCGGGGCGAGTATCAGTGGACGCCTGCGCAGCGCATCGCGGGCACGATGAACATGACGATCGCCGACTTGATGAAGCCGGGCAATCCGCTGATGACGGAGGGCAAGTACACGAAGGCACAGGCGTGGTGGGAATTTTCTGGCTCACCCGTGAAACTCTACCGCGTGCGGATGGATCGGGATATTTTCTATCAGCCGGGATTGATCGGAACGGTGGGCCGCAACGGCGCAAACATGCCCGCGCTCGCAACACATCCAAACTCAACGCTCACGACCTCGTCCGATCAGTTCTTCGTCTGCGGCGACAACAGCCCAAGCAGCCTCGACGGGCGCTTGTGGAGCAACGTCAATCCATGGGTGAAACCACTTGAGCCAACGGTTGGCGTCGTACACCGCGACCTGCTCATCGGCAAGGCGTTCTTCGTGTACTTCCCCGCGCCGCAGTGGCCCTTCGGGATTCCGATGCCGGATGTGGGGCAGATGCGGTGGATTTGGTAGCCTGGCTCAGTACGAGTATGAAATCCCGGCGCTCCAGACGAATGCGGTGTCTTCGTCGTCATTGACTTGCGAGGCCATGTCGCCCAGCAGGAGGTAGTTGCCCGCGATGCAGGCGGAGACGGAGCCCCATTCGTCGCTGGTGTAGAGGTCGGCGCTGAGCTTCACGCCCACGCTGGCGAACCCGAAGAAGTTGTCTTCGTCGTCGGTTTCCTGGTAGTAGTCCCACGCGCTCAAGCCCACCATGACGGGAGCGCTGATGCTGAGGCTTTCGAAGGTCTGCTGTTCGAATTCGTAGCTGGGCGCGGCACTGAGTTGGAGATACGCGCCTTTTTCGAAGCTTGTGGTGCCGTCGCCGGTTTCGATGATGAGCGTTGCGGTGGGCGACATTGCCCATGCGCCCATCGCTTCGGAGTCGTCGTAGGTTGCGCTGAACTGGAGTTCTTCAACGGTCGTGAACGCGTCGCTGGGACTGAGGAACCAGCCGTATTGGGCTGCCAGGGTCCAGTTGCCGGTTTCGGCGATCACGCCGAAGTAGGCGTCGGCTTCGTACCACGGGGCGCGAGACTCATCACTAGTTCCCGCGGCGGTTTTGCGATCGTGAATGCTGTGCCATGTACCGACATAGGCCTGCCAATTCCAGTCTTCGCCTCGAAAGAAGTCCAGGCCCACGGTGGCGTAGGGCTGCGCGATGACGCCGCGATCTTCCTGGCGAAGGCCGCGCGAGTAATACGCATTGGTGAGATCGAGGCCCAGCGTGACAAGAATGCGGCGAGCGGGGGCTTCGGCGGTCGCGGTTTCTTCGGGCATCTTGGGCGTGGGCAAGCGGTCCTCACCCACGTTCGGGCCGGGCAGCATGAATTCGGCCATTTCGGGGACGTTGGTGACTTCGACACCGTCCTGCGCGATAGCCGCGCCAGCGATGAGAACGAGAAGCGCGCATGAAGTAGCAATCTTCGACATGCAGGAAGTCCTTTTCCTCGTGGCCAACAAGTTGTGGCCCAAGAGCCGTAGTCAGATAAGCCGCCATTCCGTTGGCGGCTTGTCCCTCACAATCGAAGATGAACGCTTGCAACTTTGATTTGAAAGCAGAAGAATTGCCGCGTGCGAGCGATAACCGCAATAAAGTTCGGCTTGGAAGGGTCATACTCCAATTCAGGCGATGGCGGCCCACCGGATGTTGCGCCGGCATGGGGAACGGAGTCGTTCGATGAACGCATGGTGCGCCTCAATAAGAAGGCGCGCGGGCTGGCGGACCAACCCGGCGTGTACTTG
>CAZEZV010000137.1:0-10238 GCA_964516725.1 uncultured Phycisphaeraceae bacterium | reverse complement strand
GTGAAAGAAGAACTCGCAAAGCGCGGCTCGGGGGGTGGAGCAACGCTCTGGGTGCATCCGTTGATGTACCTGCGCAGCAAGGACTTGCCTGGCCTTAAGCCAGAACTGGAAAAACTCGCCGTCAAGAAGCCCGCCGACTGGAAGTACTGGCACCATCGCAGCCTTGGCAGCCATCCCAAGGGCGACATCGCCAAGGCGCTGTGGCGCGGCGTCACGGCTCAGCAGGCGGACGTGTGCATCATCCCGACGGGTGTGCCCAGCGCGTGGTTCAGGGGTGACACTCAGTTCTTGTTGACGGTCGATGGATTCGTTGTGCGAAGTGTGAACGCGGGCGATCGGCTCAGAGCCGGGATTCGCACGATCATTCGCGGTATGAAAGCCGCGATCGGGTGCGCACGGCGTCCCCGCACGATCCACGATCTGCCGCCTTCGCCCAAGAGGACGACGCCGATTCCGTCGCAAGTGCGTTCGAGTGCTCATGGGGTGAGCGCGCTCAATGGCAGCACACCGTCGCACATCGAGCAAGTGGTCGTCGCTCGGTAGAGCGTGCGAGCGGCGGAGTGAGTTGCCATAGCATCATGCTGTATGACCACGCCCCTGCTGAGCATCGTGATCCTCAGCCATAACAGGCGTGATGCGTTGCTGCGGACGCTGGGGTACATGACATCAATCTCGGGTGAAAAACACGCGTGGACCACGCCCGACCTGAGCGAATCTTCGGGCGAAAGTCCGGGTCGGGCAGTGCAAGCAAGTTCCGAATTCGCAACCGAAGTGATCGTCGTCGACAACGCATCGACCGACGGATCACCCGAAGCAGTGCGTTCGCAGTGTCCGAATGTACATGTCGTGACGCTCCCTTCAAACGAAGCGATTCAGGGGTTCAACATCGGCGTCGCGAGGTCGCGGGGTGAGTACTTGCTGATTCTGGATGATGATGCGTGGGTTGAGCCACGTGTGCTGCAAAGTGCTGTTCAGCACTTGGAAGACCACACGGACGTTGGCGGTGTTGCGCTGCTACCCAAGCATCCAAAGTCCGGCGTGTCGGAGTGGCCCTTCGCGACGCGGGGCAGCGATGACTTTCCCGTCATGGGCTGCGGGAATCTCGTGCGAGCGGGTGCATGGCGGCAGGTCGGCGGGTACGAACCGGGGTTCTTCCTCTACCGCAATGACGTTGACCTCGCCCTCAAGTTGCTCAGCGCCGGCTGGCGCGTCTCGTTCCGACCAGAGTGGATTGTCTGGCACGACAGCCCAGCGGCAACGAAAAAAAGTGAGCGCTGGTTGCACCTTGCAACACGCAACTGGGTCTGGCTGGTGCGCCGGCACGAACGCAATCCGGTTGCTGTGCTCGCCGCGCTCCTCCTGCACCTTGCAACAGCGCTTCGAGCAGCCGGGCTTGATGTGGATCGGATGCAGTGTGTGATGGCAGGGTTTGCGGCGGGCTTGAGCGGGTCACCGCCACTCGTCCCGAGCGTGTGCAATCGATCCGGCGGGCTGCGAGCGCTGCTTCGATTGCGGCTCGGACTCTAAAAAAAAGACGAGCGGCAAGGCGGCGTAAGCCAGCACTCACCGCCCGCTCGGGGGGCACGTTGATTGTGCGATTTTACATCGCACTCACTCATAGTGTACATGGAAATTGTCCGGTGGTCTACAGGTTTGAGTACGTGCGGCGGATTTTTCCTTGTATGAAAAAAATTTGGGGTGGTTGCCCTAGCGCAACAGGTCGGCTATCGCGCACGCGCCGAGGACGCAACTCAGAACTCCGTTGAGAGTGAAGAAGATCATGTTGAGAGCGGGGGGTGGATTGTCGGAGCCGTCGCTGCGGGGTGTGAGGGCAGAGGCTTCGAGGCGGGCAAGGATGAGGTGTTCGTAGAGCAGGAGCGCGGCGGCGGCGATGATGCCGACCAAGAGCAGGGTGCCGAACACGCCATCGAGCCGCCACATGGCGAGGAGGGCGGCGATGGCGGTGATGTGGAGGGCGCGGCTGATCCAGAGAGCACCGCGCCAGCCGAACGCGGCGGGGATGCTGTGGAGTTTGTGGGCGCGGTCAAAGTCCTGATCCTGCAGGGCGTAGATGATGTCAAAGCCGGCGACCCAGCACGCGACAAACGCCGCGAGCAGCCACAGGGTGGGTGAGTGCAGGCTTGAAGGATTGAGCGCGACAGCGGCGCAGATGGGTGACGCGGCAAGCGACACGCCCAGCCAGAGATGACAGAGCCAAGTGAAGCGCTTGGTGTAGGAGTACGCGCCGATCCAGAGGAGGACGGGCACGCAGAGCGCGAGGGGCCAGGGGTTTTTGAAGAGGATGAGGAAGAGGGAGCAGGTGGCGATGAAGCCTGCCGCGCTGGCGAGGGCGATGGTCCAGCCGGTCTTTGCGATGACTGCACCGCTGGCGAGAGCGCGGCGCTGTGTGCGTGCGTTTTTCGCATCAATGGGAGCGTCGGCGAGGCGATTGACGAGCATGGCCCAGGTGCGGGCGAGGACCATGCAGGCGATGATCAGCGCGATCTGACCGAGAAACGCAAGCGTGAGCAACGTGCTTGCAGAATCGTTGTGGGCGAACTTCGCATAGCACGCGCCGAAGAGGGCGAAGGGGAGGGCGAAGACGGAGTGCGCGAGCTTGATGTCGCGTGCAAGGAGGGTGAGGGCGGAGGGATGTGTGCTTGGTGCTAAGGCTTGGGTGGGGGCTCCGGTCATTGCCGGTATTGTTCGCCGTGAATGGAAGCGTGTGAAGACAAAGAAGGCATGAGGCGTTCATGCGGGCGGCATGAAGGCACGAGGCGGGGGCACTACCATCTTGCATGACTACGACCTGCGTTTCTCGTTTCGCTATCTGCTTGTTGCTCCTGGCCTGCGTTTGGACGATGCCATCGTGCTCATCCACCGGCATCGCCATGCGTGAAAAGGTCTTTGGGATTCCTAAGCGTGAGCAGTTGGTCGATCGCGTCGAGGATGCGCGCGACTCGCAGGAAGCCGCGAAGAAGCAGTTTGCGACGGCGCTGGACGAGTTCATTGCGATCACGAATCAGGGCGGGGGCGAGCTTGAAAGCAAGTACAAGAAGCTGCAAAAGGAGTTTGATCGCAGCAAGTCGCGCGCGGATGACGTTCGCACGCAGATCGGGAGGGTGGAAGCCGTGGGCAGTTCGATGTTCCGCGAGTGGGCTGCGGACAACGAGAAGTATTCGAGCGAGAGTTTGAAGCGTGAAGCGGTTCGCCTCATGAATGACTCGCGCGTCAAGTTTGACGGTATGGTCGACGCGATGCGCGCTGCGGAGCGGAAGATGGACCCGGTGCTGGTGGCGTTCCAGGATCAGGTGTTGTTCCTGAAGGCGAACCTCAATGCATCGGCGGTCGCGGGGTTGCAGGGCGAGGTCTCGCGGATTCAGGGCGATGTCGCCCGGCTCGTGCAGGAGATGCAGGCGTCGATCGACGAAGCCAACCAGTTCATTTCGCAGATGAACAAAGCCGGGACGTGACGTGAAATTCGTTCGACGGGTGCTATTACTGGGCCATATGTGGCCTAGGTTTGCCATTTTTGTGGATTCTCGGGCAATCTGTGGTATGTTGTGGTGCGTATCGCTGCGGTGATGCGAGAAGGTGACCGGGAGGGCATCATTGAGCGAACGAACCGAATGAACTGTTCAAGTTGTCCAATTCCGGTGCCACTTCGCCAATCGCATGCATCGATCGGGTTGCTCGCCGCTGCAATGGTTTCAATCGGAGCGCACGCGCAGCAGGCGATGTCATTGAATCTCGAAAGCGCGTACGCGCTGGTCAAGGCCGAGATGCTCGCCGGGCGCGGGAGCATCGTGTGCATCGGCGACAGCCTGACGTTCCGCGAGTACGCGTTCTGGGAAAACTTCCGCACGATCGTCCAGCAGCAATATGGCGATGGCGGCTTTGGGTATCAGGCGATGAGCGCGTGGACGGGCGCGATCGAGGGATCGCCCAATTGGATCGAAGGGCGCATCAACGCGGACGTTGCGCCATATTGGTCGCTCGACGGCATGTGGCTCAGGTCGCCCTACTGGCATCGCGGCGCGGTGACCTTCGACATGCGGGGCCGGCATGTTCGGCTTCACTATGCCGTGCAGCCCGACGGCGGCTCAATGACAATGGTGCATCCGGGTGTGCCCGGATATTCGGGCGACCAGCTTGTCGGGACCATCGAGACCAACGGCAGTAACGACGTTGGTGTGTTCGAGCGCACGTTTGCCGACAATGAGTTTCGGCGGCTTCGGTTTTTCACGCACGCATCCGGAGACGTGGTGTTGCTGGGCGCGGACAACCTGACGGGCCTGCCCGGGCCACGCATTCATCGGGTTGCGAACGGTGGGTGGGGCATCGACGAGTTTCTGCGGCGCAACTGGTCGTTTGACAGGCAGATTGCGCTGCTCGAGCCTGATCTGTTCATCATCATGCTGGGGCAGAATGATCAGGACAAGATTCCCGCGGAGTTTGCGGGCATGGTCGATCAGTTGGTGGCGAGATTGCGGGTGTCTGTTCCCGATGCTCAGGTTGTGCTCGTGAGCTCGTACAACTCCGGGAGCCAGAGCCTCGCTAACTTTTCGGAGCATCTGCGGATGCTCGCGGCGAATCGGTCATTTGGCTTTATCGATCTATTCAACGCGGGCGGCACGTATCAGTTCTACCAGTCGAATCAGTTGCTGGACCCGGACAATCTGCACTTTTCACCCACCGGCGGGCGGTATGTTGCGTCGCTGATTTTCGATGCGCTGGAAACTGGCGGGGCAAGCCTCGCGAACGCCCCGTGCGGCGACATCGACTTCAACAACGACACCGGGTTGTTTGATCCGGAGGACATCAACGACTTTCTTCGGGTGTACAGCGAGGGCGAGTGCTCAACGGGCAACTGCGACACTATCGACTTCAATCGCGACGGCGGCCTGTTTGATCCGGGCGACATCGATGCGTTTCTGCGGGTGTATAGCGAAGGGTCATGCCAACCCTGAGAGCGCCTTGACCCACTATCCTCGGGCATGCCGAAAGCAAAGAATCAGAAGAAGTCTGTGAAGAAATCCGTCGGTGCGCCCGTCGTGGGCGTCATCATGGGCTCCAAGAGCGACTGGGAGACGATGCAGCACGCGAGCAGGACGCTCGACGAGTTTGGGATCGAGCATGAGTGCGCCGTTGTGTCGGCCCATCGCACCCCCGACTGGCTGATGAAGTACGCGGAATCGGCGGCCGCTCGCGGGCTCAAGGTCATCATCGCCGGGGCGGGAGGGGCGGCGCACTTGCCCGGCATGTGCGCGAGCAAGACGACTCTGCCCGTGCTGGGCGTGCCGATTGTGAGCACGAGTTCCGAGCCGCACGCGGTCAAAGGTCTGGACGCGCTGCTGTCGATCGTTCAGATGCCGGCGGGGGTTCCCGTGGGGACGCTCGCGATCGGTAAAGCCGGCGCTCGCAACGCGGCGGTGCTGGCGGCACAGATTCTTGCCCTGCAGGATGCGCGAATCGCCAAGCGCCTCGCGGCGTTCAGGGACGAGCAGACGGCGGCGGTGCTTCGGGAGCGCGATCCGCGGAAGTCGTGAGAGTGTGCTTCGACAGAACGCTGCCTTGTGCACTCATCGCGGCGCGACGCACGGAAGCCCTCCCGAACGGTCGGGCTACATGCATCACATCTTCCTACGCTCGCGCATGCGCATCGGCATTCTGGGCGGCGGACAACTCGGACGGATGCTCGCCCTCGCGGGATATCCGCTGGGGATGACGTTCCGCTTCTACGACCCAAGCGCCGACGCGTGCGCGGGGCAGGTTGGGGAGCTGGTGTGCGGCGAGTGGGATGACGCTGGCGCACTGGCGCGGTTTTGCGACGGGCTGGATGTTGTGACGTACGAGTTTGAGAATGTGCCGGTGAGCGCGGTCAAGGAAGTCGCCAAGCGAGTGCCCGTGTGTCCAGGCGTTGAGGCGCTGGAAGTCGCGCAGCATCGCATTCGCGAAAAGAAGATGTTTGCAAGCAGCGGCTTGTGCGTGCAGCGATATGAGCAGGCCAATTCCGCTGAGCAGGCGCGTGAAGCGTGCATACGTGTGAGCCTTCCTTGCGTCGCGAAGACCACGGGCGGCGGGTATGACGGCAAGGGGCAGTATGTTGTGCGCACGCACGAGGACGCCGCGAGAGTCTGGCGGCAGCTTGGCGAGCGAGAGTTGATCGTTGAGGAGTTTGTGGCGTTCGAGCGGGAAGTGTCGCTGATTGGCGTGCGGGACTGGCAGGGGCACAGCCGCGCGTACCCGCTCACTCAGAACCGGCACGAGGGCGGCATTCTGCGAGAGAGCGTCGCGCCGGCACCGGGATTGGATCCATCGCTGCAACAGGATGCAGAAGTACATGTGAAGCAACTGATGGACAGGCTCGGATACGTTGGGGTGCTGGCGGTGGAGTTCTTCGTCGTTCGTGACGAACAGGGCCAGCGACTCATCGCCAACGAAATGGCGCCCAGAGTCCACAACAGCGGACACTGGACGATGGACGGCGCGGCGACCAGCCAGTTTGAAAATCATGTGCGGGCGATTTGCCGACTGCCGTTGGGCGCATGTACGGCACTTGAGGGGACGACCACGGTGATGGTGAATTTTATCGGGACCATGCCGGATGCGGGCGAGCTGCTGGCGATCGACGGCGTTCGTGCGCACAGCTACGGAAAGTCGCCCCGAGCCGGGCGAAAGGTTGGGCATGCCAATCTTGTGTTGAAGAACGCGGACGATGCGCGCGTGCGACGACTGACAGAGCTTGCGAAAGCCGCCTCTGTTGTCGTGCAGTGATACAGAATCGCGCACTTGGGTGTTGCACGAGTCCGAAAAAAGCAAGGCCTCGAGACGCGTCAGGCGCACATCGTGCGCCAGGTTCTCGATAACAACGCGCGCGCCAAGTTATCACAGTGCGTGAAGTCGTGCGGTGCGTCGCGGATGAACTCGTTGTGCGGGGAATGAAATCGCGCGACAGAGCTCGTCTGCGCGGTTGAATCGAATGGCGATGATTGCTTTAGAGCGAGGCCAATGAGACCGATAGCGAAAATGACGCGCTTCGTCCGGTTGGCGCTTGGCGCGAAAGGAACGCACTCGTGAAGACACGCAATGCAACACAGGGTGATCCGCTGGGCTGGGTCCGAAGCTGGATTTTCATGCGCGGCGAGCAGGTGGTCGTCGCCGCGGGCGCGTGGCTGGCGGTGCTTGTCGTGCTGGTCGTGGTGTCGGGTGGCGCATGGACGTTATGGGTGCAGAAAGAGACGATTCAGCGGGCGCAGCAGGACCGGATGGTGCACACGGCGGAGACGCTTGCGAAGGCGATCGAGCCGCTGGTCGAGCGCGACGGGGTAACGAGCATTCAGTCGCTGGTGTCCGAGACGGCGGCGCGATCGGGGCTTGAGAGCGCGGTTGTGAAGCTTGCCGAAGGAACGATTCTCGCGGACAAGCAGGCGGCGGTGCCTGGCAGCACGAAGTTGCCAAAGACATGGGGGCGCGCGGGCAAGGATATTGAAAAGTTTTCGTCTGATGACAATGGGCTTCTGACAGCGCGCAGCGTGTGCGAGGTTGTGGGGCGCGGGGACATTGTTGTTGAGCTGACTGCGAAGGACGAGTATTCGCTATTTGCACAGCGCGATGCGCTGATTGGTGTGGGCGTTGTGAGTGCTGCGGCGCTTGCGGGCGGGCTGCTTGTGTATCGCTTGCTTCGGGCCAGGCTCAGTGCGCTGGGCGCGATCCAGGAATCACTGCGATATGCCGCACAGTTTGAGCAGGGTGAATTGCCGACAACAGGCCTGCGGCTTGCGGACGAGCTTGGCGAAGAGGCCCGTGCATGGAACAGGTTGCTGTCGGAGCGTGATGATCTCAAGAAACGCGACAAGCTGGAGCGAGCGGCGGAGCGGCTGAAGTCGCAGGTCGCGGGCGCAAGCGACTATGGAGTCGCGTTTGACGCCGTGTGGCTTGGGCTCATCGTGCTTGACGAGCAGTGCAGGGTTCGAGTGCTGAACGGGGCGGCGGCGGCGATGCTGGGCGTGCAGAAGCAGGACGCAACCGGAAAGCCGCTGAGCGTTGTCGTGCCGTTTCCGGAGGTTTCAGCTGCTGCCGCGATGGTTGTGGGCGGGCAGCAGCGTCAGCGGGGCAGCTTTGAGGTGTCGCCCGACAACGGCTCTGGCACCAACGAGCGAACGATTCTGAGGGTGACGCTGCGGCCCATGCGCCGCGAGGACGGGTGCGCGGCGATCCTGGTGATCGAGGACGTGACGCAGCAGCGTGTCGCGAACGAGTCGCGGAACGCGTTTGTCGCGTCGGCGACGCACGAACTACGGACACCTCTCACAAGCATGCGGCTGCATCTTGAGCAGCTTGTCGACGAGGGCGAGCGCGACCCGCTGGTCAAGGCTCGCTGCATGAACGTGCTGACGAGCGAGTCTCGCAGGCTTGAGCGGATCGTGGGCGACATGCTGAGCCTTTCGGAGATGGACGCCGGCACATTCAGCCTCAGGCCCGACGACATCGACGCGGACACGTTGTTCAAGGAACTGGAGCAGGACTACCAGGCGTCGGCAGCGGACAAGGAAATCACACTGAAGTTTGAGTTGCCGCCCAAGTGGCCTGTGCTCCGGGCGGACCGCGACAAGGTCGGGATGGCGCTGCACAATCTTGTCAGCAACGCGCTCAAGTACACGCCCGTGGGCGGGCGCGTCACTGTGCGGGCGAGTGAGAATCAAGGCGGGTTGATGGTTGAGGTGACGGACAACGGCATCGGCATTCTGCCCGCGGAGCAGGAACTGGTCTTCGAGAAGTTCTATCGAAGCAAGGACAAGCGCGTCGCGAGCATTGTGGGTTCAGGAATCGGGTTGTCGCTCGCGCGAGAGGTCATTCGCCTGCACGGTGGTGACATCAGAATTGAAAGCCAGTTGGACAAGGGCAGCACGTTCACACTGACGCTGCCGGGTTTGGCGGCCGCGGCGGGCGGGTCGCGGATGGCGGCGTAGTCGAGTCGTTCATGAGGAGAGCAGCAGATGGAGGTCATAGAACAACGCCACGGCGCGGTCACGGTCGTCAGGCCGATGGGGCCGCTCGTCCAGCAGGACGCGGTGAAGTTTCGCCAGCGCCTGGGCGAGGTGATGAGCCGGAGCCTCGGGCGATTTGTCGTTGACGCGTCGATGATCGCGTTCGTGGACAGCCAGGGGCTTGAGGTGCTGGTCGCGGCGAGTGATGAGCTTGCCGGGAGCGGTCGGAGTGTGAGGCTGTGCGGCGCGACGGAGACGCTGCGGGAGGTGCTTGACCTGACGGGCAACGCGGAGCGCTTTGAGCACTTTGCGGATGTGAACTCGGCGGTGCGGAGCTTCTTGTAAAGGGCGAATGCGGGAAAAGAAAGAGCGATGATCGAAGACGACCTCAAAACAACTCCTGAGCAAGATGCGTCGGCGAGCCAGGATCTGGCGAACGGCGGGCTGGCGATGCCCAGCGCGCTCAACTCGGGCACAATCGGCGCGGGCTCAATCGGTGCTGGTTCAAAGCGTCTGCGTGTCGGTGACGTTTTGGTCGCGGAGGGCGCGCTCACCCGAGATCAGCTGGAGCGAGCGCTCGCGGAGCAGAAGAGCGCGGGAAAGATGATCGGCGAGGTGCTGGCGGGGCAGGGCGTGATCAGCCCCGGCGCGCTGGTGCGGGCGCTGTCGAAGGTGATGGGTGTTCAGGGCTGCGTGCTGCGGCACGGTCTTATTGACCCGTCGCTCATCAAGACGCTGATCAGCGCCGAGGAGTGCGCGAGACTCAAGCTCATCCCGATGTTCCGCGTGGGCGACACGCTGACGGTGGCGATGGCCGAGCCTCAGAACCTGCCCGCGCTGGATCGAATACGGCAGTTGACGCAGTGCAAGGTGCGCCCTGTGCTGGTGCTTGAGAGCAACGTGCTTGAGTTTGTCAATCGCTATGCGCGGGGTGATGTCGACATCGACGCGTTCCTGACAAGCCTGACGGAGCAGGACGTTGAGGTTGTTGATCGCGAAGCGGCTGATGAAGGGCCTGAGACCGACCTCGACAAACTGATCGCCGGGAACCCGATCATCAACCTTGTCAACATCGCGCTGCTCACGGCGGTCAAGGACAAGGCCAGCGACATTCACATCGAGCCCGACAAGAAGGGAACTCGGATTCGGTATCGCATCGACGGCATGCTGCGCCCGCTCATGAAGCCGCCGGCAAGCATGCACGCTGCGGTGGTCTCGCGCGTGAAGGTGATCGGGAAGATGGACATC
>CAZEZV010000136.1:0-10250 GCA_964516725.1 uncultured Phycisphaeraceae bacterium | reverse complement strand
GGGTGGCGGGGGTGCGCTCGCTCGCTTGCAAAAGCTGTCTCGGCTTGGCCTTGGCGGCAAGGTCGGCACCGGCACGCAAGGCTTCAGTTGGATCCACGAACTCGACATGAACCGCATCTTTGAGCGTGCGATCACCGACGAATCCATGCGAGGCGTCTACAACGCAAGCGGCCCGAACCCGACACCACAAGCAGAGTTCATGCGCGAAGTGCGCAGAGTTTCCGGCGGGCTTGGAGCGCTGGGCTTCGCGCCGCCCGCTCCCGCATGGGCCGTGCGCATCGGCGCGCCACTCATCATGCGCACCGATCCTGAACTCGCGCTGTATGGCAGATATGTGGTGCCGAAGCGATTGCTCAAGGAAGGTTTTGAGTTTCGATTTCCGGTTCTTGCGAACGCGCTTTGTGATCTTGCGAACGAACACGCCAGTTAAACGAACCCCATCGCGCGAGCGTGGGCGAATGGCAACTGTCTGCTGATCCTCAACGACACCCGTGTACCATGTCATCTCACACGTGTGACACGCCAAGGGGATCCCATGAACTTTCACGCAAAGGTCGGTCGACTGATTCGAGAGCTGTCAGAGCGCAACACGACCACTAACGCCGCGATGAAGCACGCGATCAAGTCGATGTCGCACAAGTGCCTGCGCGGCTACGAGCATCGTCTCGCGCCAATCAACTGGGGAAGCGCCGATGCCGCGTTCGTCAGATGGATGTCTCGCTCGCTGAAGTACATCCCGCTTCAGCCTGAAGTGGTGGGGCTCTGGTTTGATGTGCCCGACGTGAACATGAATGAGCCGTTGATGCATTTTGTCGGGACAGATCAGTTTGACGAGCGCGTGAATGAGGGCGATTGGGCCGCGTACACGTGCTGGACGCAGGACGAGGATGGCCGCGCGGGCAAAAAAGTCCCCGAGACTCACCCGCCCGAGTTCACGCTCCGCCCGCTCGCGGCGATGAAGAAGAAACTCGGAATCGGCTGGGGATCCAGTGATGAAGACAGGCCTGAAAAGTTGAGCGACTTCGTCACCGCATTGTCGCTTGTGTACGTGTCTTTGTTACTGCGAAGAGGCCTGGCAAAGGTGAAGCCCGAGTTGCTGCTCTCACAGCGCGTGTGGCTGGGCGTGGGATTCGGATTCTGCGATGGCGATATGTACCTCACAGGAGTTCTGACCAAAGCCGGTTGGACCAAGCCAGCCAGAAAACACCGGCGAACGAAGGAGCCAACGCCTCCGACACCGACGAACCCGAATCCGGAGTTGGACTTGAACTCGGACAAGTTCTCGCCGAGGAAGTACTTTGAGGCGGGGCTGGATGTAAACGCCAAAGACGCTTACGAGCGAACTGTGTTGACAAGAGCGGTTCAGTGGAGAGCGGAAGGCACGGACTGGCAACTCGTGGAAGCTCTCATGCGTGCCGGGGCGGATCCAAGGGTAGTTTCGTACGGCAACTACACCGTGTTGCTTTCGCTCGTAGATGGACCACAGTCAGTTGTGGCATCGGCGCTCGACGCAGGAGCAGATCCGAACTTCCGAAATGCGAACAACATCGCTGCGATTCACTGTGCTTCTCGAACTCGTGTTCCACTTGAGAATCTCCGGCTATTGCTACAACGAGGCGCGAATCCGAATCTTCCAGGAATGTTTGGTAGGCGTCCACTTCATGAACTTGCTGAAAGCGGCCCGGGCTACTTCGAGAGGATCGATCCGTTGGATCACATTCGAGTGCTTGTCAGTGCAGGCGCGGATATCGAAGGTGGTGATGAAAATGGAACAACACCGCTGATGCACTCGGTCTACCGCTTTGTGATTCACTATTCACCGTCAATCCCGTTTCCGGATGACGGAAACGACTTGATTGCAATAGCGATGCTGCGAGCGGGAGCAAGTCCGAATTGTCGATTTGGTGGTCGCGGCTTCGCACTGCTCCCGCTCGGTGCCACTCCCCTCATGTGCCAGCGCTACGACGAAGGCAACCTGCATCTCGCGCTACTTGAACATGGCGCCGACGTGACTCTGACGTGCAACAAGGGAAAAACCGCTCTTGATTACGCTCGCGCCGCTCTCAAGAACCCCGGAAAGCGCGACCTCAAGGGCATTCACAGGGTCGTTGAAGCAATCGAGCAGCGGATGGCAACTGTTGGTGCACACTTTGAGAGTTGACACGCAGGCAAGTCGCGGTGAATATGTGCCAGCGACCTACTCCCCCACCTTCACCCACTTCACCCTCACCCGACTCTTCCTCAACACCCCCGTCAACTGCCCCATGTGATGCGACACATGCCGCAGGCTCACGAGGCGCAGTTCCGCGCGGGTGGTCTTGTACCACGAAAATCCCGACGGCCCCGCGAGGCTCCTAGTCGTTTCCGCTTCGAGCGACTCGCGGTGTTTCTTGTCGCAGAACGTCCAGTATTCCAGCATGTCGCGCTTGCTGAATTCCCTGCTCGGAAACTCGTCCGCCAGTTCCTGTCGGCCGTTGGGATGGAACTTCGGATGAGGCTGCCACGACTCGTTGTTCTTGGTCGCGTACAAGTCCACAAAGCACAGCACGTGATACACCACAAGCCAGAAAGGCCAGTTGCCGACGGGTTTCTTCCACGCGTCAGGCGGGCAGCGCTTGATGCACGCGTGGAGCATTTGCATCACGGCGTTGTGCTGTGAGGCGACAGTTTGTTTGAACGTGTCTGTGTTCATGAGTGCACTGTAGAAAACAATTGTTCAGCACGGAGGACACGGAGCATGATCTGAAACCAATTCTGTCTCTTGCGAGCAAGAGACTGTGGCGCGAGACATTGTCGCCGCAACGCGGCGGAGGTGAATAGCCGTGGGTGGCCGCGAACGCGGCACCCACGGTCGAAGCGACAAACAGCGGTAGCACCACGGAGTGGTGCAGGTCGCGCGAAAGAGATACCTTCACCACTTCGTGGTGACGTGTTCCCAAGACTTCACGTTCCGTGGGTGCCGCGTTCGCGGCCACCCACGGCTATTCACCGCAACGGCTTTGCCGTTGGAAAGAGCAAGTGTGTATGTGAATCGAGTTCGCACGACTCGTGTCCAAGTTGTCTCTCGGTGTTCTCTGTGTCGTCCGTGGTGAATTTGCACACCACTTGCACACGACCAATACGCTTCCCCATGGTCATCCCAGCCTTCGCCGCCGAGTTCCGCCGCTACCGCTCTCTCGCCGAGCGTGCGACTGCGCAGATCACCTTCGACCAACTCCGCCAACCGCTCGACCCCCAGACCAACTCCATCGCCGTCATCATGAAGCACGTCGCCGGCAACCTCCGCTCGCGCTGGACCGACCCCTTCACCAGCGACGGCGAAAAACCCTGGCGAAATCGCGACAACGAGTTCACCGACACCTTCGCAACGCGCGAAGACCTCATGAACGCGTGGAACGCCGGTTGGACAACGCTCGAATCAGCGCTCGCAACCTGCACAGACGCCGATCTCGCTCGCACCCTCACCATCCGAGGCGAACCCCACACGCTGGCTCTTGCCCTCGCCCGATCCCTCTCCCACACCGCCTACCACACAGGTCAGATCGTGCAGGTCGCGCGAGTCATGGCCTCACGAAGCGGCGTGCAGTGGCGGACGCTAACGGTGCCGAGAGGGAAGTCGGAGGAGTTCAATCAGTCGATGGGGTTCGACGCGAAGAAGAACGCGGCGAAATCGCAAAGGAGCCATATGGATCAAGAACAATGGCCCGAGTGGTTCTCGCTTCGCGATGAAGCGACTCGGCGACTGAAAGCCGCGGATTGGCAACTGCGCTTGTCCGTACTTCCGTCATTCGACAACGCTCATTCTCTCGGCATCGTGATCCAAGGCAAGCAAACACGAGTTCTGCACCAAGTCTGGCGATATAACCTCGATGTTGAGAAGTTCAGGACACCCATCGATCGCATGAGGCATCCCACAACTCTGCAACCGACGATCGAAGAACACAGCGAGCCGATTGGTACAGACGTGCTTCAACACCTCCTGGAATCGCTGAACCAGTCACTGCCCCAGGCTCTTCCGCCGGCAAGATCACTCGGGCTCGACGGCACAACCTACGAAGTCGCCGCGGGCACATACATGCACAACCTGAGTGTTCAATGGTGGGGCCGCGGACCAAGTGAATGGCAAGGCTTGGTTGAGTATTTTCAAGCGACGTGGCGCACGCTTGTCAGTGCCACGCCTGACGATCCGCTTCCGAAACTGGACACTTTCGCCTAACAGTTCATCGCGCCAGACAATCACGCATGCAGCAGCCAACCACCAACCCCCTCACCATCCTCACCCTCCACGACACCTGGGCCACGCGCGAACTCCTCACACGTTGCGAATCGCTCTCGCAGGATCAACTACACCAGCAGTTCGACTTCGGCATTCGCACGATCCACGACACCTTCCTCCACATCATCGCCGCGATGGTGCGATGGTCCGAGCGCATTGATGGACGCCCGCTCACGCCCTGGCGAGGTCCGGAGGACAACACAACCAAGTACAGCGTGCGCGAGTTGCTCACGATGCTTGACGAGGCCGGCGGGTTGCTTGCACAAGTCGCGAACAACGCGTCCAACACCGGACTCGACGCGACCATCCATCTCGGCACGGGTTACTCCGACGCGATGCCCAACGCCGTCACCAGCAAGGCCGCGGCCCTCGTCCACGTCACCACCCACGGCACGCACCACCGCTCACAGTTGTTCCACATGCTGAGGCTGGTTGGTGTGAAGTTGGAAAGCGGGGACTTTGATCCGGTAGAGTGGGACTTGCGAACAAGAACTCCGTAAACAGCTTTGCACCAGAGAGATACCAACGCCCCATAAAACAATAGACAGCATATTTTCTGTTATGCCAATTGACAATACACAAAATGCCGATACCTTTGCTGCGTATGAAACCAGAGCCGCGGAAGCGTGGGCGCCCTCGCAGCAATCCAGGTCGACTGGCAGTGTGGAAGCCGCCGGCTGATTGGTCACGACTCGTCGTGTGGGTGTCGCCGAGTGAACGAAAAGCCCTCAAGGGAGTGGCAGCAGAAGCAGACACCAGTGTCGCCGACCTTGTCCGCGGACTGGCAAGTGGGTTAGCGAATTCAGTCATCACGGCTGAGGAACTGATTGAACAGTATCGAAAGGGTGCGAGTGTCATGGAGAAAATCCCAACTGTCTTTGAGCGTGATGATCACTTTGGAGTCAAGCCTGAGGTTCGCGCGGGATGCGAATGGGTTCTTGCCGGCGAAGGCGCGGCGACCGAGAAGCTTGACGGAATGAATATCCGCCTGACGATTCGTTCGGGCACGCTTGTTCGTGTTGAGAAGCGGCGCAATCCCACGAGGGCGCAGAAAGAGAAAGGCATCAAAGACGGTTGGTATGTCGACACTGATGAGCGCGGCCCTGAGGATAAGTGGATTCTCGAAGCGGCGCGGACAACGGATGTTTCGAAGTGGCCCGATGGCGAGCACTCGTGCGAAGCGCTCGGGCCAAACATTCAGGGCAACACGCTTGGGCTGGAGCGGCACATCTGTGTTCCGTTCAACATGGAAGTTCCGCAATTCCAATTGGCTCAGCGAAGCTTCGAAACCTTGCGCGATGCTTTGCGATCACTCGACAGCAAGTACGCGCCAGGGCACCTTGCCGAAGGAATTGTGTTCCATCACCCTGACGGGCGTCGCGCGAAAATTAAGCGGAAGGATTTCCGTGAGTTCGCTGATGCGCGGTCGTCAGATCGTGGTGACTAACCGGAATGCTGCTTGAGAATTGTGATACCGTGTGAGTGGGAGCCCACCATGCAGTTCCACCTGCCTCAAGCCATCGAAGTTCTCGAACGCACGCCTGCAACGCTCCGCGCGTTGTTGTCAGGCTTGTCAGCCCCGTGGTTGCATGGCAACTACGGGGCTGACACGTTTAGTCCCTACGACGTCGTGGGCCACCTGATCACAGGCGAGCAAACCGATTGGATGGTGCGCACCCGCATCATCCTCCAGCACGGCACTGCGCGGCCTTTCGATAAGTACGACCGCTACGCGCAGTTTGAAGCGAGCAAAGGAAAGTCGATCGACGACCTGCTGACCCAGTTCGCCCGCCTGCGAGGCGAAAACCTCACCGAACTCCGCCGCCTCAATCTCACTGAAAGTGATCTCAACCGCCAAGGCACGCACGCCGCGCTCGGCAACGTCACGCTGCGTCAACTGCTGAGCACATGGGTCGCCCACGACCTCAACCACCTCGCCCAAATCGCCCGCGCGATGGCCACGCAATACGAATCGCAAGTCGGGCCGTGGCGCGCATATCTGGGCATTTTCAAACAAGAACCAACGCGGATGGACGCCGACGGCACCGCCCGCAAACGAGAAGCAAGTAGTCATTCCTGACACGCTGATCAAGACGATACTACTAGAGTACTTGGCAACATGTCTCAAACACCCCCGACAACAAATGGCCCTGTGCAGCATCGCTGGAACAACGCGCCGGATTTTGCGACCCTTCGTGGGATTGCAGGAGACGCTCTTGCGGACGTTGCCGCCAACCAAGCCTTATTGAATGAGTTGTTCAAGAGTGTGTTAGGCGGCAACGCAGATGGTCAGGATGCAATTGTCTTGGAGGCCAGAGAGCGACTGCCCTCTCTACATCAACAGTTCTGCGAGCAGCCGCTCGCGGGCGATCCGCTGCCTATGTGGCTGAACACAGTCTGGAACAGCCTTCAGCCTGACCAACTCAGAGAGCTACTCAAGACGGAGGTTTTGAGCACGACAGCGCGTGTTCAGAGGTTTCAGCATCTCATTCGAATCGCGCTTCTACGAAATCTTGACGCGACTCAGCAATTGTTGTTGCTTTCAACAGCAGGTACCCCTGAGTCAATAACAGCATTGGGTGGCATTTTCGGCCGAGGTAGCCAGCCTGAACTGGTTGTTCCCGTGCCGGTCCAAGCGGACGTTGCCCGATATGCGGCTGATGTGAGTGCTACAGCCCGTCATACACGATTCGCTGCGTTGATGATGCTCTCGCAACTGGATTCTTCGCTGATGGACGGTTCGTTGGAGGTGCTTTATCAGGCGGCTATTGACAAACACCTGACGAAGTATGCTCGTGTAGAATGTGCTACTGCGCTTGCCCGTCACAGCGGGCTCGATTCCAGAGTCGAACGCGTGCTTGAGTCCTTCGAGGCACACGCTTCGTTGCGGAGTGCGGCAAAGAAAGTGCGACAACAGCTGCCGCTGAATCACAGCACGCTTGACCAGTGCTTCGCGCTCGCGCCCAAAGCCACAGACAAGGAGTCTGGCGACAATCCAATACTTGATGCATTACGGAAAGCTCCATTCGCGATCAAACAGGAGTTTGTTGATCGCTGGCTCGCATTGCCTCCGAAGAAGCGTCCGCGTCACGCTGTTTTCTTTCACATTTGCGGACTTGACGATGCTCGATTGGGCGATGCAATGACCGAAGTGTTCGAGGTCAGCGAAGACGAAGAAAATTGGGACATTCACTTCATCAAGGCGGCGTCAACTGTCTCCATGCGTGACGCCCGTCTCATGAAAACGATCCAAGACTTCATACTGGCCTACGTGAAAACGCAAGATGAATCTCGCAAAATGTACACGGTGAGTTCCTTGATTTCCTCGTGGCCACGCGGCAACGCAGACGTCGCGACGTTCGTCGACCAGCTTCTTTGTGATTCCGTGATTCCGATTAGACCTTCTGCAATTGAGTATGCTCTCACGATGCCACATCCTTCGGCGAGCGCCATCGAACTTGCAGTTGCCCGGATTCGAGCATGCACAGATGCGGCACGCAACTTTCCTCCGCAGCGCGACGTCACGCACGAATCGTGGAGCAAGTTTCACGAAACACTGCAAAGCGCCCGTCAGATGATCCGCCCGCTGTCATCCCCAACGACCTGCATTCCCGAAGTGCTTTTTCAGGAGATGCTCGAGTTGTCGAAGACCGACATACCTTCGGAACCTCGGCCTCCAAGTTGGCCGCGCCAGGAACAATCATCCATTGACAAACTCTCAATCGCCCGCAATGCGTTGGACCTTCTGGCTTGGTGGTGCAGAGACGATCCGGTGCGAACTTCGCAAATCGAAAGTTCGCTGTACCAATCTCCCGAACGCATGCTGGTGTTTGCTGTTGCAGACGGAACCGAATTCACATACGACAGACCGCAACTGAGAACACCGATTCTTTCGCTGCCGACATATGAAACACTGCTTGCGTTTGTGGATTCCCAACCGCAAGCCGTTCGTGCTTACTACGAATGCCGCTTGCTTGGCGCAATCGCGCACGCCAAACACGAGCATCCACGTGTGACGCAACGCCTGCAATCGCTGCTCGCATCGGATTGGTGCGAGGACATTCGATCCGCCGATCGGATCGTCCGCTGGCTCCGCCCGCTTCCAACCGGCGTTAGAAGTCGCTTGCTTGAACTGACGAACACCGAACGTCCTTGGCTGAAACGATGTGCAAGGGACGTGCTTTCAACGTCTGAGTTGCCGGCATGAGACGTTCAATCGCATTTCGTTCCACCCCTCTATGATTCACTGTTCGCACGGGGCGCGGCGGTTTTTCGAAACCGCCCGCTGAGAAGCACCCGTTGAACCTGACCCGGTTCGGACCGGCGGAGGGAATGCGACGCGTTGGTACTCCGCCCCTCCCCACCGAGCGGCGGGCGACTGCACGCGCTCCCTCCGATTCCAAGTTGAGTCGATCGAACATCGCCCCTCTCCCCGCGCGATGTTCGTGAAGGAGCCTGCCATGACCACGTTCGCATCCAAGCACACCACACCCACCAGCGCCGAGCACAACGCCGCCGAAATCAAACCCGCTGCCGCGACGCACAAGCCGCGCATCGCCGAACCAGGCCGCACCGAGTTGCACACCGCCGCCGCGCCGACCTACACACCCTCCATCGGCACCCCCATCGACCCCGCGCGCGAATGGACCGTGGATACAGCGCAATCACGCCCAACCTCAAAGTTTCGCATTCCCCTGCGCGCCGGCACAAACCCCGGCGCAGCGCACAACGTCAACACCCCCGGCTCCTTCGCGCTCGCTCCAGACATCGGCGGCCCGCTCATGTTCGCCAGCCCCGACACCCCAGGCATGCCCGCGCCAAGCACCAAAACCGCCTGGGACTTCCTGCCGCAAGGTTGGAGCGTCGTAAAACTCGATGCCTCGATGCCGCATGCCTTGATGCCTTCGTCAGATTCAACTTCTCTTGCATCAAACAATTCATCGCACTCGCACACCTCCGCCGCCAGTGCCCAGTGCCCAGTGCCCAGTGCCTCTTCTTCCGTCGAATTCACAACAGCCCGCAACGAACGCCTCCGCGTCATCTACCCAAAGAACTTCACCCCAATCACACAACTTGAGTCCGCACGCCTCGGCATCATCACGCCCGAAATGCACCGCGTCGCACAGCGCGAGCCGCACCTCACCGCACTCCAAGTCCGCGACGAAGTCGCCGCAGGCCGCATGGTGATCCCCGCCAACATCAATCACCTCCAGTACAACCTCGACCCCATGTGCATCGGCCGCGCCAGCAAAACCAAAGTCAACGCCAACATGGGTGCCAGCCCCGTCAGCAGCGGCACCGACGAAGAAGTCGAAAAACTCCGTTGGGCCGAACGCTGGGGCGCCGACACGGTGATGGACTTGTCGACGGGTGGCGATCTTGACGCGACGCGGGCGGCGATTGTTCGCGCGAGCACGGTGCCGATTGGGACGGTGCCGATTTATTCGATGATCATCGGGAAGAAAATTGAGGACTTGGATTGGGCGACGATTGAAGCGTCGCTCCATCATCAGGCCAAGCAGGGCGTTGATTACTTCACCATTCACGCGGGCGTTCGCAAGGGGCATCTCAAGTATGTCAAGAATCGCCTGATCGGCATCGTCTCACGCGGCGGATCGCTGCTTGCGAAGTGGATGCTTGTCCATAACAAAGAAAACATCATGTACGAGCGCTGGGAAGACATCTGCGACATTCTGCGGCAGTATGACGTGACGTTTTCGATTGGCGACGGCTTGCGGCCGGGCGGACTTGCCGATGCGACCGACGATGCGCAGCTTGCAGAACTCGAAACGCTGGGCGAACTCACTGAGCGCGCGTGGCGGCGGGGCGTGCAGGTGATGATCGAAGGCCCGGGGCATGTGCCGTTTGATCAGATTGAGTTCAACGCGAAGTTGCAGCGTCGCCTCTGCCACGGCGCGCCGTTCTATGTGCTTGGGCCGCTCGTCACTGATATGTTCCCAGGCTACGACCACAT
>CAZEZV010000135.1:0-10261 GCA_964516725.1 uncultured Phycisphaeraceae bacterium | reverse complement strand
AGATGACGCAGGCGATGGCGGATATCTACGGGAGGTATAGTGGGGGGCCGGAGTGGTAAACTAGAGCATGCTCGAGAGGACCTGTGAATCTTGGGAAGCGTTTCAACGCCGCCTCGACGATTACTTCAAGAAGTCGGCGTGGGAACGTGAACGCTATGTGTTCAGAGGTCAGGCCGACTCCAAGTGGCCGCTCGTTTCGACATTAGACCGTTTCTTGACAAACTTGCACAAGGCTAATCGAGATGAAGTCGAGAAGCAGTTGCTCGGTTTGTTTGGAAGAAATGTGCGAGGTATGGTCCCCGCGATAGCCGACTTGCCAGACGCCCAAGTTCGCCTGATGGCTCGTCACCACGGACTTCCATCTTCGATCATGGATTGGACAAGGTCTCCATACGTGGCGGCATTCTTCGCATTTGCAGATTCAGTTCTGCTTCGCAAGAATGCACCTGAAGAAGTAGCCATCTGGGTTATTGATACCGACAAAATTCTCGATCCAAGAGTGCAAGAATCGGTCTTGGAAACTGTCGATGACCAGGACGCACTCGCCATCACGCCGAGAGCCATCGAACAGCAATCAGCGTTCTTGCGGGTGATCGCACCAAAGCTAAACATCGAAACTGAGTTTGGAAATGCGCTGCGCAAGTTCGTGCTGCCGTCAAGTCTTCGAGATGAAGTGCTTGTTCGCCTTGAGAAAATGCGAATCGATCCAGTCATGCTTTTTCGAAGTCCGGATGCTGCAGCTGAAGCCGCAGTTTGGAAGGTGCGTATACTTCATCAAGGCGAGCACGCATGAGCAAGAAGTCAGACATTTTCGATGACAAGAACGACCTGACACCAAGTGACTTCTTCCTTATTTCGCTGTACGTGAAGGAAGGACAGCCGCTCGACGCTCTTGCGTATACATCGGCCTTCGACAGGCTCTACAACGCGTTCGCTGAACGCGAAAAAGCGTGGACGAAGGCTGATGTGTTTCGAAGATTGTTGCTCTTGCGGAAGTCTGGGCGGCTTCCACGGCTCGAATTTGGCAAGACCGGGTAATCGAAAGGTAGGCAGGTGGCACAACCATGCCGTGCCACATCTATGAAGACCCGTCGGAAGTCAAGCGAATCGGCGGTCCCATTCATCTATTCGAGCGTGAATCGTGAGATTCTGCCCAGGTGGGGTGTGTTCGAGGCGTGAGGAATGGGCTGCCCTATTGGGGCAGGTGGCCCCAATCCATGCCATCAACCTGTGAGACATTGAGGTGGACCGCAAGTGGCGGCGGGCGAGACTCGGGGTGACTCGTATCGCTCCACGAAGGGCATGTTTTTCCGTTGAACGGCTTGGTTCGGGAATGGTTCCTCGTGGATTTGTGGGTTGGAAAGCTTGAACTTGGAGTTGGAAAGCGCGGTTGCCTCCACCAACGCCCCCTGCATAAAAAAACAATCATGTGTTCAACACGCTAAGCAAAATCTAGAGTGCCATAGTTGCTTAACGACGCTCCGAATGGTGTTGAGACACCCTCACGCTTCGACACAAGCCGATCTCGCAACCCACCATGGACCTCCACGGCGGCACACCCTATTGGCTCCTTCGTGCTGGCCTTCGCTCTGTCACGCCGGCTCTTCATAGAGACCTTACCTGCGATGTCGCGATCGTGGGCAGCGGCATCACCGGCTCGATGCTCGCGTCGACGCTCGCCCGCGCCGGATGCCGCGTGGTGCTTCTTGATCGCCGCGACCTCGCCACGGGTTCGACCATGGCAAGCACCGCCCTCCTGATGTATGAACTGGATGTGCCGCTGTTCAAACTGGAAGCGATGATCGGGACCGATGGTGCGCGGGCCGCCTATGCCGCCGGCGTGAAAGCGATTAACACCATAGAGCGTTGCTGTCGACGCTCTGACGTCCCCTTCAAGCGAGTTCCCTCGGTGTACTTTGCGACTTCCAAACTCGCTTCCCCAGAACTTGAACAAGAGCTCGCCGCGCGTCGCGCCGCGGGCTTTGTCGTTCGACCTTTGACGAGCCGTCAACTGCACAGGCGCTGGGGCGTGTCGGCACAATCCGCGATCGAATCCCAGGGCGCGGGGATGGTCGATCCCTTTGAACTCTCACACGCCATGCTCCGTGATGCCGTGAAACACGGAGCTCATGTCTTTGATCGCACCTTGGTCACTTCACACCGCATCACTCCGCAGGGCGTCACGCTCAAAACGGCCGAGCGCAACACCGTGACCGCTCGCCACATCGTCTACGCCACAGGCTACGAAGCCGCGGCGTCTTTGCCCAAGGGCCTCGTCGACCTCTCGTCAAGCTTCGCCGTCATGACCGAACCGCTCACCACCAACCCCACGCCCTTCATCCTCTGGCAACGCGCCGACCCCTACTTGTACGTGCGATTCGCCGACAATCGTCTGCTCATCGGCGGCCTCGACGAGCCCTTCGTTGATCCAGAACAGCGAGACGCGCTCATCACGACCAAAGCGAGAATCCTTACGCGCCGCGCCCGCGCGTTGCTTCCGAACCTCTCATTCACGCCCGCGTTCGCCTGGGCCGGTACGTTTGGCTCTTCCAGAGATGGCATCGGATACGTTGGCTGCCTCCCGGGCGAATCGCACTTCTCGTACGCTCTGGGCTTCGGGGGCAACGGCATCACCT
Organism: uncultured Phycisphaeraceae bacterium; assembly: GCA_964516725.1. GTDB lineage: Bacteria > Planctomycetota > Phycisphaerae > Phycisphaerales > UBA1924 > BJHL01. The sequence goes on along the minus strand of CAZEZV010000135.1, from coordinate 7,625 downwards.
TTGGCACGATGGGCGCCCTGATCCTCTCCGACATGCTTGTCGGCACAAGTCACACAACGCACGCAGAACGAGAAGCATTTTCGTTCTCGCGCCACGCGTCCGAAAGCATGTAACGGCACGTGCCGCCGGTCGGGGGCTGTGCTTGTAACTCGTCGCCGCATTCTCCGAACAACCGGCGTCTACATCGGAGACTCACCATGCCAAGCGACACCAGCCTCATCTACGCATTCGTCGGCGGCAGCCTCGTCTGCCTCCACGCCGCGACCGGACAGGAAGTCTGGCGATCAAAGGTTCCCAACGGCACCTCGACAATCGCAAGCGTGCTCGTGCGCGAGGGCGTTGTCTTCCTCGGCATCAAGGGCGTGATCCATTGCTTCGATGCGTACACCGGCGCGATCAGATGGACCAACGAACTGAAGGGCTTGGGCTACGGCACGGTGTTTTTCGGCGAGAGCGGCGACACGCAAGCCGCGGCTGTGCAAGCCTCGCAAGATTCTTCGGGCTGATCTGCAATCAGGTTGAGTTGCCGCTCATGACGCCCTTTGTGACAACAGCCTCCTCGCTTAGGATCGCAATTCGAATCAACGCGCATCGGGCTGTGTTTATATCGCATCGATGGTTCAGGCGCTTATTGACATGGCTCGACATGCCCTGTCGCATCACAAGGCACTAGCGTGGCTTCGATTTCGCGCTGCAATGCCGACACAATTTCGTGGCCTTGTTCGACGCTCGTGGTGTTGGGGACTTGGATGTGGAACTCGACCCAGTGCATGCGCCCGCTGTGGCGGTGGCGGAGTTTGTGGAAGCCGCAGATGAAGGGGGGTGTGGGTTTTTGTGAGTGTGCCGCGTTTGTATTGGCTGATGTGCAGTCGTCGCTGCATGTTCCGCACGGATTCACATGCCTCTGCAGCAACGCTTCGAGCATGAGTTGGTCTTTGGGGTCTTGTTCATCGGTGAGCCCAGCCATCGCTTTGCGAAACAGTCCCCAGCCGTGCCACGCGATGTACGCGGCGAACACGATCGCAAGTGCCGGATCAATCCATGCGGCTTTCCAGCCTTTTTTGTTGGTCCACCAGACGAGGACGAGGGCGAGGATGGTGCCGAGGCTTGTGACGGCGTCGGTCATGAGGTGTTTGCCGTCGGCTTCGAGCGCCATTGAACCGGTGCGGGTGCCGAGTTTTTTCAGCCAGAAGCCCATGCCGCCGTTGACGAGGATGGTTGCGCCGAGGAGCAGCAATCCGATGTCGATTTCGGCGACGGTGTGTGGCTTGAGGAGCAACTGGTCCATCGCCTTGCCGAAGATGATCGCGGCGGCGATGCAGATCATGCCGCCTTCGAACGCGGCGGAGATGAACTCGAACTTGCCGTGGCCGTAGGGGTGGTTTTCGTCGGCGGGCGTGTGTGCAGCGCGGATGGAGTAGTACGCTACGCCTGAGGCGAGGACGTTGGCGATTGACTCCATCGCATCGGAGAAGACGACCGCCGAGCGCGTGAGGGCGTAGGCGCCGAACTTGGCGGCCATCAAGAGAAAGCCGATGATGATGGCGGCGAGGGCGGCGCGGCGTTCCAAGGCGTAGGTGCTGGGCTCGGCCATTTGGAATTGTACGACGCACTTGAGCGAGCGCAGTGTGTTCGCCAAACGCTTCGGCATCGATGGCGTTCAAAGCAGCGACATCGATGGCACGTGCGCGTTAGAACGCAAAGTTCGCCGACAGCCTCGCACCTACTGCGTCGTAGTCATCACCGATGTCGGCGAAGACGTTGAATTGGAGGCTGGTGCCGGCGAGGGTGCCGTAGCCCAGGCCTGCGGTGGGAGTGATCCATGATTCGATTGCGGCGTCGTCAAGGAAGTTTGAGTAGGTTGCGCCGGCGAGGGCGTACCACTGGTCGCTGAAGCGGTAGGTGACGCGGACGCCGTTCTTGGCCATGGTTTGGCTGACGCCTGGGTCGATTTCGAATTCGTCGAATTCGAGTTTTTCGCCTTCGAACATACTGATTTGGTTCGCCATGGCAATGGTCCAGTTGCCGTCTATGTGCCAAGCGAGGTAGTTGGTGAGGCCGCCGCCGAAGATGAGGCCGCCCGCGCCCAAGTCTTCCGAGCCACTGCCGCCGATGGTGGCGTGAGGGGTCAATTGCCAGGTGATGTGCGAGTTGTCGTCGGGGAGTGCGAAGCGAATCGGGATGCCCAGGACGAGGCCTCCGTGGAAGATGTCGGCATCGCTGATGCTGTTGTAACCGAGCCAGCCGCCAATTGAAATGCCCACGCGCTGGGAGAAGTTGAAGTCGAGGCTTGAGGAGAGGGTGGTGGACTCGCCGTCGAAGTCGCCAGCTTCGAAGGTGTTGGCGGAAGCGCTGATGTAGAACTGCGCGCCGGCGCGGGAGCGTTGGAGGAACGAGGTTGCGGCGGGCGAGGCTTCTTGAGAGCCACCTTCGGGGGTTGGTTGTTCATCACCTTCGGACTGAGGTGTTGGAAGTTGAGGAATGACGCGATCGAGCTTATAGGCTTTGAGCTGGTCGGCGAACAAGCCGAAGCGGTCATAAGAAACCTGCGCCATGCGAGCGGTGGTGGCGTTTGGGTTGCCGTCAGACACTGCAATGACGGACTGGGCGTTGATCGCCTTCAAGAAGTTGGTGTAGTCCTGGCCGCCTTCTTTTTTGAGGTAGTCCTCGATCTGGTTTTCGAGGTCGTCTTGATTCGTGCCGGAGAAGATGCGGGTGATGCCGGTAGGACCGAAGGTCAGGGTGGCTGAGGTGTTGGTCGAGGCCTTCACGACTGTGATGGCGTCGGCGACGCCGCCGTAGTTAAGCGAGAAGGTGGAGGTTGCGTTTTGAAATGGTGCAAACGCGCCGCGGGTGTTGATGGCGTTGTCGACGAGGTCGATGATGCTGTCGCCGCCGACGGTGACGGGAGAGTTGCCGCCGCCGGTGGCAGTGATGACGAAGAGGCTTTGGGCGAAGGCAGGGGCGGCGGCGGTGAGTGCGGCGAGGTAGATGATGTGGCGAGTGGTTGTGTGGGGCATGGGGCTCCTCCGTGAGAAACGGAATGGTTGCAAGGGTACTGTGAGCAGTTGGGAGCGTAGACGTGGCGTCAGGATGGTGGCTCTATGTGCGAGCGCACTTTCTCATATCGTTGCGCCGCAAGGCCTGACGGGCATGTTACTCACGGCCTGGAAGCCCGTGCCACGCCGCGGGCTTGCGGGACTACTATGTCGTGAACAGAGATGGGGATGCAAACGTTCGACAGGAGATCGGCCTTTATGCCCAGTGATTCGCGGATTCGTGTGAAGCGTGTTGAGAACGTCACTCAGGTGGAGTTTTTGGATCGCAACATTCTTGACGAAGCCAACATTCAGTTGATTGGGCAGGAGATCACCGCGCTCGTGGATGGTGAGACGAACCCGAAGCTGCTGATCAGTTTTCAGGGGGTTGAGCACTTGTCGTCGGCGGCGTTGGGGGCGCTTATCGGGATCAACAAGCGTGTAGCGGTAAAGAGCGGGCAGCTTCGGTTGGCCAACATTGATCCGCAGATCTACGAGGTCTTCACGATTACCCGGCTCAATACGTTGTTCAAGATTCATGGCTCGACGGACGAGGCCATGAAGTCGTTCAAGTGAGTTGATGTGAAGGAACTGCCAGCATTGAGGCTGATGCAGGATATTTGTCGCATGGAAGCAGGTTGGTTGGACGTGGGCTTGATTGAGTGAGGACTCGGGTGAGTCGTAGCCGTTTGCCTTATGCCACAGCGTGCGAGTTCAGAAGGTTCAGGGTCAAACCCTGGGAAGCCCGCGCCAGACGCTGGCGAGTTGTCGATTGTCAACGAACAGCGGGCATTGGACGATGCGCAGAATCGCGTGATCGCGGTGGTGGAGCGGCATGGGTATCCGAAGGCGTCGCTGTTCGCTTTGCGGCTTGCATTGCACGAAGCGATCATGAACGCGTTCCGGCACGGGCACAAGACGCTGCCCGCCACGACGCCTGTGTTTGTTCGATTCAAGGTGTCGGACAAGAAAGTCGATCTGACGATTGAGGATCAGGGGCCGGGGTTTGTCGTCAGCGATGTGCCCGACCCGACGCTTGAAGAAAACCTGGAGCGTGGCAGTGGGCGGGGGTTGCTGCTCATCAAGGCTTATATGTCGAAGGTGGAGTACAACGCGAAGGGGAATGCGCTGCGGATGGTGTATTCGCGGCCGAAGGGGTCGTAGTCGGCTGCGATTGAGTGGAACGCTCGCCCGATTCATCGGTACAAAGTGCATGGCATTCGACGCTTCCAAACTTCGTCGCAGCAGCCTTGGCAAGGGCCAGGCGCAGGTCGCCGTGAGTCAAACGGACGACGCCGAGAGCGAAGACCGCAAGCAGAAGATCAAGTGGATTGTGATCCTTGTGATCATCGGCATCATCATCGCGCTCATCATCGGCGGGGCGATTGCGAGCATGGGAAAGTCAGGCTCCGGCGGAAGCGCGGCTGTGACGCCGCCTCAGCCGGCACCGCCGCCCAAGCCCGAAGGCGCGGCGAGGCTCGTCGTGACGATTACGCCGACCGATCCCCTGGGGAATCGCCTTACATTCGGCAACAAGACGCCATGGCCTGTGCCCTCTGAAGGGCAAGTGGACATCGACGGCGGCGCGTTGCAGGGGGGGCAACAATCGTGGAACAAGGATGGCCGCACTGCAAGCGGCGCGCAGTTCCTGTTTGAGCCTGATCAGGAAGATGTGTGGGTGCGAGTCAAAATTGATGCGAGCACACGCACAAGCCTGCTTGGCAAGAGCGTGGACGCGGCGGAGCGAGTGGTGCCGCCGATTCTGATTGTGGACGCAAAGCAGTGCGGGGCGCTTGGGTTCTTTTATGAGGATGTGAGCAGCCGCTCGTTCATGCTCGAGCCCATGCTGGGCATGCGGGGACTCGCACAGGCGCCGGCGCTTCAGCAGCATCGCAACGATCAGACGCTGTGGCTGGTTTTCCGGGCGACCAAGGGCGGGTACATCAAGAGCTTGTGGTATGGGCGGAAGAAGATCATGGAGTGGGATCCGCCGGTACTTGTGCCGTCGCAGTGATCAAGATCGATGAGCATGCTCATCAATCATCGCTCCGGCCCAGCCCATCCCGACTGGGACGCCCAAGAGCAAGCCGCAGCACCAGTCGAGGCACATGATGCGTGCAAGGGGGAAGACGTTTCCGGCGAAAGTCGCGGCGACGATTTTGTCCGCGTGGAGGAACTTGGCGACTAGGGGGCCGGCAATGGCGGGAATAATCGCCGCGGCGATGGGCAGGGCGGGGTTTACGTGCCCATTCTGGCTGCGCGAGACCATCTGCGCGACGACGCCAGCGGCAATCCCAGCGAGAACCGCGGCGAACACGGCTTGGCCCTTAGTCATGGCCGCGGCACCGAGATACCCGGCGAGGCCAGCGGCGACGGCGGCACTTGCGAAACTCGCGAGGAGCATGCTGCTGAGGTTGCCATGTCGATCAACATGTCCGAAGCAGGCGATGAGCGAGGGCGTTGATGGGTCGGATGTCTGCGAGCCGCGGCGCGAGAAGCGGGCGATGAGAAGCGCGATCGCGAGAGCGGCGACGACGATGATCGCATTTTCGATTGCGAAGGTGACTTGCTCGCTGCCCGAGCGGCTGCGGCGGATCATTTCTTCCAGTGTGCCGGTGCGCCAGGCGCCCCAGCCCGCGATGAGCCCGGCGCATGGGAACGCGACGGTGGGGGAGAAGAGCGTTGCACCGAGAACTGCGACTGCTGCGGCGGCGGCGAGAACAACGACCACGCCAATGATGCTCGACGCCAGGCTTTCGGAAACGAGCATGGACACGGCGTGACCGCCGTCTGCGTCGCGAACATTTGCGAGCAGCGACGCGGCGAGCGGGCCGATGATGATTGTGCTGAGGATGATGAGCGTCCAGCGGAGAGTCGCGGTGACCCAGCCTGCGGTGCCGTGACGGGTAGGAGAGAGTGAAGGTTGTTGGGGTTGCGACATGTGAGGGGATGGTACTGCTGAAACGGGCTTGAGGTTCGAGTGTGTCAGGCTGGGCGGGCCAACCCAAGTTTTCGGTACAGGTCAATGAGTCGATGCGACCAGAGGTGCTCCCGTTCCACGATGTCGCGACCTGCAAGGCCGAGGCTGGTGCGATGATGAGAGTCGCGGAGCAACTTCGCCGCGGCGTCGGCGACTGATTGTGCGTGCTCCAAGTCGCACAGTTCGACGCAGTGAGGTGCATCGTTGTTGGCGAAGTGTTGCGTGACAGAGAGGCGGCGATCCGTGATTGTGCCACAGCCGCCGGCGAGGCTGAGGAGCAATCGCTCGCTGAAGGCTTGAGCGAATTGGGTTGGATTGATTGCGACGCAGACTTTGGCGCGGGCGAAGTATTGCGGCAGGTCGCGGTATGGGACGTCTTGAATGAAGGTGACGTGGACACCCGCGGCGCGGGCCTGCTCGACGCCGTCATTCCAAGAGCTTGTACCCAGCAACGTGACTCGCATGCCCTTCATCGTTTGCAGCATCGTCGTCCGACGGGCGCGATTGATCGCGGCGGTTGTGTATCTGAAGACGACGGCGAGCATTCCCCAGTGGTCGGGGCAAATCAGGGGTGAGGGCATCACGAGTTCGAATGCTTGACCAAATGACAGGGTCGGGTTCGCGAGTTTGAGCTGCACGATGTCTTCGCAGTATTTGTGCAGCGCTCCGGGCACTTGTGCGCGGAGGTTTGCAAGGTCCGCGTCGCTCGCGATCGAGCCTGAAAAAAGCACGTCAATGTCTCGGGCGTGTTCGCCATGATTCGTCTGCGAAGGCTCGATTGCATCGATGTCCGTCAGCGCTGAGCGGGGCACGCCGTGGTAGACGGTGAAGTGCTGGAGGTTGGGCCAGCGCAAACGCAGGAGGTGCGTGTCGTCGTTTGCGACGGTGACAAGGCGATAGCCGGGCTGCGAGAGCAGGTCGGCGGCAAACTTTTGATCGAGGTTGAGCGGATGATCAATAAGCCACTGGACAAGCGCGAGCGGCACACCTTGCAGGTGGCGGGTGTCGCCGATCCAGTCGTAGAGCATTTGTGCCGTGGGCGCGAAGTTGAAGAAGACGAAGGCGGATGGCAGACGCTGGCGAAGGCCTTGGATCGTTGGTGGGTTGGCCGCGATGCCGACTTCTGGTGCGGCTTCTCGCAACTCGTTGCAGAACGCTTCAATGAGCGAGAAGCGGGATTCGTATCGCTCGGGAATGTAGAGAGCGCAGGACGGGGACAACAACTGGCGCGGCGGGCTAGCGGCGTGCGGGATGCGAGTTGCCAGGCCTGGAGCGATCATGCACTCATATCGGCGGAACGGGGTTTCGATGTTGAGTGGCCGGGAGCGCCACTACCCTCTCGCATGCACCCCTCTCCGTTGCTGAAGACATACCAAGCCGCGAATGCGCCGCTGCTTCTTTGGGGCGGCGGGGTTGCTCTCGGGGGAGATGGGGGCGGGGCGGGCGGGGGAATCGAAGTGCCCGCGGCGCTGAATCCGATTGAGATTGAGTACGCGGCGATTCGCAAGCACTGCGCGATGCTTGACCTTCCGATTCGCGCGACGCTGGAGCTGCGCGGGCCGGAGGGGATTGAGTTTTTGAATCGAATGGTGACGCAGGAACTCAAG
>CAZEZV010000134.1:0-10440 GCA_964516725.1 uncultured Phycisphaeraceae bacterium | reverse complement strand
ATACCACCCCATCCGCGCCATCACAGGCTGCGGTTGCGGTTTTCTACAGAGCATAATACAATCAAGTCATGGCTTCAGTTGCCCGAATACGAAAGCCCACCCTCGTGTCCGCTGCGCAGAAAGCAGCGCGCATCAACCGCCGCTTTCCGATCATGGACTCCATCATCACGATGGACGCTTCCGGCGTCATTCAGTCCGCGAGCGACGCGGTCGAGCATGTCTTTGGCTGGACGCCGACGGAATTGTTTGGACGCAACGTCAAGGAACTCATTCCCGAACCTCGTCGCTCGGCCCTTGATCGATACCTCGATCGCTACCGCCAATCAGAACAGCCCAGGTCTCTGCACCGCACGCGCCGCTTCGAGGCGCAGCGCAAGGACGGCTCGATCTTCCAGATAGAGCTATCGATGTCGCGCGCCGAGCTCCCGCCGCACACCGCACCGTTCTTCATCGGCATCATCCGAGACGTCACCCACGAAATCGACATCGGGCCGCATACCGCCCTGGAACGAACCCGCATCCAGCAGCTCGTAACCGAACAAACGCGGGCCCTCGCAACCGCGAACCTGCGCCTGCAACTTGTTGATCGGTTAGCCGCGCTCGGAACGCTCGCGGCTGGGCTAGGGCACGACATGAACAACGTGCTGCTCCCGATCCGAGCACGCCTGGACGCTCTCGAAAAAGCAAAGATCAGCGAGAGCGCCCTTGCACACCTGCAAGCAGTGCGACGGTCCATCGCGTATCTCCAGCAACTTAGCGATGGCCTCCACTTCCTCGCGATGGACCCCGATGGACCCGGCACGGCTGCCGTCGGCGACGGAGCAACAAACCTGACCCAATGGTGGAAGCAAGTGGGCGACCTGCTCCGCAAGGCAGTTCCAAAACACGTCCAAGTCAGAGCGTCAATACCATCTGCTATGCCGTCCGTCAAAGTCGCGCCGCAGTGGCTGACCCAGGCGATGCTCAACCTCATCGTCAACGCGGGCGAAGCGATCCCTCAGCGCAGACGCGCCGGTCTTGTGAAAGTCTGGGCAAAGCTATCTGATGACGGAAAAATAATGCGATTGGGTGTCACTGACAACGGCAGCGGCATGACCCCCACCATCCGCCGCCGATCTCTTGACCTCTTTTTCACGACCAAGCCCAGAAGCATGGGCACCGGGCTGGGCTTGCCTTTGGCTCGAAAGGTCGCCGCCCGCGCTGGTGGTTCACTGGAGATATCGTCGAAGCTGAACGTGGGAACAACAGTCGTGCTGACGTTGCAGACCACTTCAATAAAACCACCAACGCCGCGCGACAAGGGTCGCACTGCCCGAGTCTCTCTCCGCGATCATCGCGCCACCTCGCTGGTATCGCAAGTGCTCATCCAAGCCGGGCTGGCCACAAGCCACGGCGAGCCTAAAGGCCCGGGCAAGTGCGATGTGTGGGTGACCGAGCCCACACAGGCGAACCTGAAGATTGCGGAGCGATGGCGGAAGAATCTCGCGGCCCGAACGCTTGTGCTCTTCGGCGCGCCGCAGAAGGCAATGGAGAACAGGTGGTCGGCGCTTGGTGCCTTCGTGATTCCCGCACAAGCCGACTTCGAGAGCGTTCGTCACATCATCGGTAAGGCGTTGGCGAACTAAACGCGAAAGGAGGAACGGATGCGCGGGCGGCAAACGAAAAACAAGCAGAAGTCTGTCAACCCTGCATCACCACGCGCCGTGCAACCCAGTCGCGCCAATGTCACCGATGCTCGCGGCCCCAAGCCGACTTCCGGTGCCCTCCGCGTGCTTTGTGTCGATGATCACGACGTGCTCATCGAGGGGCTGCAAGCCCGCTTTGAGGTTGATGGCGGCATCAAGATTGTCGGGCGACTGCCGTCCGCTGCCAAGCTGGAAAGCGAGGTCGCACGCCTTCAGCCCGACATGGTCGTCATGGACATCGAGATGCCCGGCCCTGATGCATTTGAAAGCACCGATCGCATGCGCCGCAGGCATCCAAAGGTCCCCGTGATTGTTCTGAGCGCCCACATCCGCGACGCATTCATCTCCGCATCGTTTCGTTCGGGCATGTCCGGGTACTTCTCAAAATCAGATGACCTCCGCGACATCATCCGCGGCATTTACGAAATCGCAAGAAGTCGCAAAGGCACGTTCCTGCTAGGGCCAAAGGTCCGCGAACGCTGCCGCCCGCCCGACATCGACCATGCATCAGGCCAACGCGCCGCCAATGCAGACTCAGCCGGGCTGCTCTCGGACGCACCAACAACACGCATGAACTCACTGACAGCGCGCCAGGTCGAAGTGCTCCGCATGATCGGCAAGGGACTGACCAGAGCGCAGATCGCCAGCGAAATAAGCCGCAGCACCAAAACCGTCGATGCGCATCAACACAGGCTCATGCTGAAACTCGGCTTCGAAACCCGTGCCGACCTCATGCGATTCGCCATCCGCGAGGGTCTTGCACAAGCTTGATGCACCGCAGTCGCGCCGCAAATAGAGCACCTTTTCGCCATGGACACGTGCCTGCTCTCACGAGACCATGTACCAATCGAACATCCAGTTCCGTTCGAGTAGTTGGACTCAAGACGTTCGCTCGCCGCAGCTTCCAACCCGCACCAACTGGTGCGCAGAAAGAAGGTGTCCTATGCACTCACCTACCTAGGTCCTCCGCTGACTGCTCCTGCCGCAATTCAGCCCCGCCTCCGGGCAATGGTCGTGCTTCATTGCCCTTGGAAGCGAACAGTCAACGATTGACATGTCAGCGCTTCACTCAAGCCCCTCGTGACGAGCGTGGTCAGTGCCGACGCAACGACACAAAGCCCACGATTCTCGGTGTCCCCTTGAAAACAACTCAGCGTTTCGACCATTCCCCCGGCACGATCGCGCCGCGACCCATTCTTGCCACAACACGGAGCTTTCACCTATGAATATGCTTCTTCTCATGATTCTCACCGTGTGCGCTCTCCCGGCATCACTCTTCGCCTCTCTCAACACATCAAACTTGATCCCCGCCACCTGGAACCCGACTCCCTCGAAGGATGACACGGTCCAAGCGAATATGGCCCCCGCGCCCGACAACCTGGCTGAGAACGCGATCACACCAGGCGAACAAACCCAATTCGCCGGCGCACTCAGTATCGATGCGGAAACCAGGCGTGCCCTGCTGCTCGACAATGCCAGCCTGATGGCCTGGTCTCGGGATCGCGATGCCCACTCGCGCCGATTAGGCCCTAGCACGCGCGCCATCGCCGCCGGCGGTCTGGTTGTTATCCTCGTTGCCTTCACGATCGCCCGCGCCCGACGCCCTCGCAAAGCGGACGCGATGAACCCTTCGTGTGCGAACGGGCTTGGACCTTCTCACGGCCGATCTACATGAAGCGTCATTGACCTCGGGATCGCGCTCCTGAGAAAAGACTTTCGCTCCGTCTCGCTGCATGTGTCCGACAATTCGCAAGCACTTCACGCGGAGAAGCCGCGCCGGAATCCGGCGCGGTTTTCTCGTAACGGGGCATTTGGTCCCACACTGAGCCACCAAGCTGGTCGGCTTTGCGACCAGTTTGATCCGACACACCCTCGATGTCGGGCATCTCGGACACGATAGAAGCCAACTGCATCAATCCGCTGCAAAGCCCGCGGATTGATGGCACAGATTGCAGCCACCTGCCGGTCGTTTTGCGTCGGCGGAAACGCTTGTGGCACCTGGCGGTCGGGGCATCGCATAATCATCGCCGCCCAACGATGCACCGTCCGGGGTGACAATCCACAGCCAGTGGCAACGTTGGTCAGGTTGTGCCACCAGCCGTCTGTTGCAGTCGTGAATTAAGTGCTATGCGCTTGGCAGCGGTTCACTTGCATTGAAGTGGCAGGCTTGCGGTTGCACCGCCACCTTTGCCGTCTCGCAGGTAGACGTAGATGCGATACACGCCGGGTTGTTGCGGGAGCGTGATGGTTGCGCCGGTGAGGCTTGGATTGTGGACTGCGGAGGCGAGTTGTTCAGGCGTTGCCATGTGGTCGCCGCCCGTTTCGTATTGATTGGTTTCGCGGAGGAGCACCCACTCTGCTTTGAGTTCGTCCTTTTCTGGATCCGTTGCGGCGAGTTCCACGGTCAGCGTTTCGCCTGGTTTGCCGCGATCTGCGCCGTTGAAGGCGAACGTTGAAATCACGGGCACGCGGTTGGCGGGGGGTTTGCCTGTCCACAGTTCGCTGAGTGTGTCTACTGCGGCGAGGCGAGTGCCGTCGGGGAGCAGCATGCCGAACCATGTTGCGGTCGCTTCGAACTTGTTGCCCCAGGTGAATGCGTAGGAGCCCAGGCACTTGCCGTCGGAGGCCAGGACTGACTTTTCGTATGTGGCGCGATAGGAGTCTGCTTTTTGCGTGCTCGTGAGTTCATTGGGTGCGCCCAAGTCGTTGCGACCGATTTCCCATGTACCGTTGGGGCCGAACTCTGTGAGCACGTAAGGTTTAGTGAAGCCGAACTTCTTGTATCGCTCAGCGACGGATGGGCCGCCGCCGTAGCTGTTGATGCCGATGATGTCGATGTCCGGGCAGAGGCGATGGATGTTGCGGACCTTGTTTCCATCTGCGCCCATCTCGGCGACGACGCACATCGTGGGATGATGCGGATCGACGCGCTTGGCGAAGGACGCAATGTTATTGATGGCAGACCAGATCGCGGCGTTGTTGCCGTCACCTTCCATCTCGTTGCCGATGCCCCACATGAGCAGCGCAGGATGATCCTTGTACTTGAGGATCGCGGCCTTGGCCTTTTCATATTGCTCGCTGACTTGGTCGGGGTTGTTGTAGTCAAAGCCGTGGCGCGGATGTTCAAGCCAGATACCGACGGTAAGCGTGAGACCAAGTTTGTGAGCCTCGTCGAGTCGCTCTTGAATGTTATCAGCGCCCCACGTGCGACCAGAGTTCGCGCCGACGCTGGCGAGAGCGGCTTGTGATGCGCTGCCGCCGGCGCCTTTGATGAAGTAGGGTTTGCCTTCGCGGAGGAGGGTGTATTTGTCGCTGGTTTGTTGGAGGGAGACGGGGATGGGCTGGGCGAGGGCTGTAGAGAGGGAGAGGAGGGTGAGGGTTGCGGGGAAGAGGGGGTTCATGGGGGGACGATATGGCTTGCGCATCAGGTCGACACCGGCTTCGTCATAAGTGACACAAACGCCATGCCTTGAAGCAAAGTGAATGATGCCAGATCGGCTCACGGCTGACTGCAATAAGGTCGATAACTCAGGGGGAAGAGTTGTCGGGAGCGTTTCGGCGCACGCTTACGCTTTGATGTTGGTTGTGAGGGACACGAGCGATGTTGCCCGTCGCTTACGCGGGGGGAACTGAGCGGTGAAATCGATAGGAAGTTACTGGAGTCGTTATGAAAGGCATCATTCTCGCCGGCGGTCTTGGATCTCGGTTGCGGCCGCTCACGTTGGTCACGAACAAGCATCTGTTGCCGGTGTATGACCGGCCCATGATTCATTATCCGATTCAGTGCCTCATCAACGCGGGCATCGACGAGGTGATGGTCGTCACGGGCGGCGAGCACGCTGGCGACTTTTTGAAGTTGCTCAAGAACGGCAAGCACCTGGGGCTGCGGTCGCTGCGGTATGCGTATCAGGAGGGCGAAGGTGGGATCGCGGATGCGCTCAAACTCGCTGAAGACTTCGCGGATGGCGACAAGGTGTGCGTGATTCTCGGTGACAACATCATCGAGGGGAACATTCGCAAGGCGTCGGCGGACTTTTTCACGCAGAAGAGCGGGGCGAAGATCATTCTAAAGGAAGTGCCGGACCCGGAGAGGTTTGGTGTGGTTGAGTTTGCGGATGCGGCCCATACCAAGATCAAGACGATCATCGAGAAGCCCAAGAAGCCGCCGAGCAATATGGCGGTCACGGGGATTTACTTCTATGACGCAGACTGCTTCAAAGTGTGCAAAGACCTCAAGCCTTCGGGGCGCGGCGAACTCGAGATCACGGACGTGAACAACTATTACCTCGGGCGCGGCGACCTGACGTGCGAGACGCTTGATGGGTGGTGGACGGATGCGGGCACGTTTGAGAGTTTGCACCGCGCGAGCAAGTATGTTGCCGAGAGTGGCGCGAACCACATGGACCTGGGCGCAGCGAGGCCTGGGTTGTTTGGCATCAAGGCGCACTGACTTGGGCGCTTCGGACTTGTTGGGCGGCATGATTGCTTGACTTGATTGCCGCACGTGGTACGATATTGCTGCATCAAGAGTCCTGGGAGGCCTTGCAACCCAGGCGGCAACCGAGCTGGCGGACTTCATGTCTGATCAGTCGCGGTGCCGAGGCCAGCCCCTGCGGGGGAGCGATGCGGCCGATCTCGACGTGAGATTCTCGGCAAAAACGTGGCGATGTTCGCCACTTTCCCCGCACAGAGCTGGCTGTTTTTGATGCCGTGAGGAGTCCACGGCATGTCGTCTCGTTCATCCAACGTCGCGGAATATCAGCAGTCTTACAGCGCGAGCAGACGCACGGCAACGCTGTGCCTGCACGGGCCGCCCAAGTCAAGACCCACGAGCGGTCCGCTTGTGCCAGCGATTGTGCAGTCGACAACATACGTGCAACGGGGCGTCAATTGTTGCGACGGCCCGACGTACTCGCGCGTTGCCAATCCAACCGTCGATGAGCTTGAACGACGGCTTGGAGCGTTGGAGGATGCGCCGCCATCGGTGTGCTTCGGCACCGGTCTTGCCGCGGAAACCGCGCTTTTTCTCGCGTTGCTCAGGGGCGGGGATCATGCCGTGGTCGGCGAAGCGATCTACGGCGGCACGGTTCGGCTGTTCCGCGAACTGCTCGCGCCGCTGGGAATTTCATGCACGTTTGTCGACTCGACGAACCCGCAGGCCGTTCGCAGCGCGGTCACACCACAGACCAAACTTATTTTCGTTGAGACCCCGGCGAATCCCACGCTGGCACTGACCGACATCCGCAAGATCGCGGCGATCGCGCAGCAGGCGAAGGCCACGTACATCGTCGACAACACGTTCCAAACGCCCGTGTTGCAACGACCTCTTGATCTCGGTGCAGATATCACGGTGTACAGCACAACAAAGCACATCGACGGGCATTCCGCGGCGTTGGGCGGGGCGATCACGAGCCGCGACGAGGCGCTGATCGAACGCGTGCGTTGGGTGCGCAAGTGTACCGGCGCGATTCAGGCCCCGTTCAATTCGTGGATCACACTGCAGGGGTTGAAAACACTGCCGCTGCGCATGGAACGGCAATCTCAGCACGCGCTCACTATCGCGCGCTGGCTGGAAGCACATCCGCTGGTCGAGCGCGTGTTCTATCCGGGTTTGGAGTCCTCGCCTCAGTACGCACTGGCGCAGTCGCAGCACTTGGGGGGGCATGGCGGCGTCGTGTCGTTTGAAGTTGTCGGCGGCATCGAAGCGGGCAAGGCGCTGCTCACCAGCGTTCGCACGTGCAGGCTCGTCGAGCACGTCGGCAGCGTTGAGACGCTCATCACGCATCCCGCGAGCATGACCCACGCCGATGTTCCCAAGGCGCAGCGCGAGCGCGTCGGCTTGACGGATGGGCTCGTTCGGCTCTCCGTTGGTCTCGAAGACCCGAGCGAAATCATCGAAGATATTGAGCAGGCACTCCACGCGGCGACCTCCCCCGACGCCCCCACTGCTTCATCGGTCGCCCCCGCCGCCTCCGCCAAAGGAGGTGTCGCGTGTCTCACCCGGTAATCGTTCTCAAGTTCGGAAGTTCAATCTTCAAGACGCAGACCCATCTCGCGAGCGGCGTTCACGAGATATATCGCTGGATTCGCAGAGGACGGCGCGTGGTTGCAGTTGTATCTGCGTTCGAGGGAGTGACCGACTCGCTCATCGACAAGGGTCGTGCGATCACGGATGCGCCCACGCCTGAGGCGCACGCAACGCTGCTCGCGACGGGCGAGCTCACAACAGCTGCGCTGCTGTCGCATGAGTGTTCGCGCGCTGGCATCTCATCAGAGCTCCTGAGCCCCAACGCTTTGGAACTGCGGACAACCGGCGAAGGCGTGAATGCCGACCCGGGCAGCATCAACATCGGCGCACTGCGAACTGCGCTGCACCGTGCGCCGGTCGTGATCGTTCCAGGCTTCGTCGGCGTCGACGAACATCGCAGTTACACATTACTCGGCAGAGGCGGATCGGACTTGACGGCGATTTTCATCGCAGCGCAGCTTGGGCACGCCCAGTGTCGACTTGTGAAAGACGTGGATGGCCTGTACGAACGCGACCCTGCGCTGCCGGGCCCGGCACCCCGCCGATTCGCGTCGCTTTCGTGGGATGATGCGCTGACTCTCGACGGGGGAATCATCCAGCACAAAGCGATTCGCTTTGCGAAGGAACGATCTCTTTCAGTGGAAGTCGCGGCGCTCCAGCGTGAGGACGCCAGCATTGTCCAGCGCGGACCCGTTCGATGGCAGCGCCAGGCGGCTTCGAAGCCCGTTAGAGTCGGGCTGCTTGGCTGTGGCGTTGTTGGAGGGGGCGTGCTGCACAACCTGCGGTCGCAACCGGACTACTTCGATGTCACGGGCGTCTTCGTGCGGTCAATCGAGAAAGCGGAGCGAGCGAACCAGCACGCTTCGTACACCACAGACCCTCAGCAGGTCGTCTCAGACGCCGAGGTTGTGGTCGAACTCCTGGGCGGGATTGAACCGGCGCTTTCGCTTGTGACCGCCGCGCTCACAGCGGGCAAGAGTGTCGTCACAGCGAACAAGGCGCTCATCGCGCAGCACGGCGCTTCACTCGAAGCGATCGCGGCATTGTCTGGCGCGAGTCTGCGATACTCCGCCGCGGTGGGCGGCGTCGTTCCGATGATTGAGAGCATTGAGCGGATCGCCGCGTCGTCGGGAGTTGCGTCCATCGAAGGGGTTGTCAACGGAACGTGCAACTACGTGCTGAATCAAGTGGCGCAGGGGACCACGCTTGCAGAAGCGGTGTGCCAGGCACAGCGACTTGGCTACGCGGAAGCTGATCCGACGCGAGACCTGGACGGCACTGATTCGCTCGATAAGTTGATCGTGCTTGCTCGCAAGGCATATGGAGCCGACGTGCAGTTGGACGTTCACAAACAGGGTCTCGGTGGCGAGGCTTTCGATCGCCTGCACCGCTCGCGCGGAGAGTCTGGAGCCCTCCGTCTGGTTGCAAGCACGACTTTGGAAGAGCACCGCGTGGTGTGCCGCGTCGAGCCGCGGGTGATTCCCGAAGGCCATCCGCTGCATGTACTCGAAGGCGCACGCAATCGCCTGATCATTACCGGGCACGACCTGACTAAGACCGTCATCGACGGCGCTGGCGCGGGGCGCTGGCCAACCAGCGAGAGCGTGCTCGCGGACTTGTTTGATTCATGGCGGCACACAACAAATGCCTCGACTCAGGCGAGCACCTTAGCGAAGGAGGTTGCACATGCTCAGTGAACACACCTTTGCAGTGGTTGGAGCAACCGGCGTTGTCGGCAAGGAAGCCATCTGCATCCTCCGCGATCGAGGCGTGCCAGCAACTCAGATTCGAGCGCTCGCCAGCGAACGGTCCGCGGGAACGGCGCTTTGCTTACGAGGCGACAACTACCCGGTCGTGCGCGCGGAGCCCGCGGCGGTGCAGGGCGTGGACATCGTGCTGCATTGCGCGGACGCGGAGACTTCAAAGTGGCTTTCTCCTCTAGCGGCAGCGGACGGCGCTCTCGTCATCGACAATTCATCTGCGTTTCGGCTCAGCGCTGAAGTGCCTTTGGTCGTTCCAGAGATCAACGCCGCGGAGATCAGGCATGAGACGCGAATCGTTGCGAACCCGAACTGCTCCACGGTGCTGCTGCTCATGGCACTCAACCCGCTGCGAGAGAAGTTCGGCGTGAAACGCATACAGGTGACGACGTACCAAGCCGTCTCTGGCGCGGGGCAGGCCGGGATCGACGACCTGCACGCGCAGCTCGTAGCGACAGCCGCAGGAACACCAGCGACAGCGCGGCACTTCCATGAGCCGTGCTTGGGCAATGTTTTCAGTCATGATTCTGCGGTTGAACTCGCGACTGGCGTGAATGGCGAAGAGCGCAAAATCATCGAGGAAAGCCGCAAGATATGGAATGATCCGTCGCTTCAAGTCACGCCAACGTGCGTCCGCGTTCCGGTTGTGCGAGCGCACACCTTGTCGATCGTTGTTGAACTCGATGCCTCAGTCACGGAGACCCAAGTCCGCCAGTCGCTTTCGAGTGCAGTGGGGATTCGTGTGATCGATGATCGCGCTGAGAATCGATTTCCGACTCCCTTGAAAGCATCGGGCATCGACGAGGTCCTCGTGGGTCGCATTCGCCCAGACCCTGGCGAGATTCCGTTGCGAGACGGCACGTTCAAACGCTGGTGCTTGATGGCGTGCGGCGATCAGGTCCGCAAGGGTGCCGCGTTGAATGCGGTGCACATCGCGGAGCACGCGGCCCGGTCCCGGGTCCTCGAG